>NZ_JAKNJD010000040.1:0-260 GCF_022132345.1 Butyricimonas sp. DFI.6.44
TAATCCGATTCCATTGATTTACCAAAGCGGATACTTGACAATAAAAGAGTTTGATACAGAGTTCAAGAATTACCTGCTTGCTTTCCCGAATGAAGAAGTTAAGTATGGTTTCATTAATTTTCTCGTACCTTTTTACACCTCCATTCCGGACGAAGAAAAGGGTTTCTATATCGGTAAATTCGTACAAGAGTTACGTACCGGCAATGTCGATGCCTTCATGACCCGCTTACGTGCATTCTTCGCGGACTTCCCTTACGAGT
>NZ_JAKNJD010000041.1:0-252 GCF_022132345.1 Butyricimonas sp. DFI.6.44
GACAGCACGCGATCCTCGTATTGCGGATTGATCGATTTCAGTTCGATCGTCTTCGCGGTGCGGCGCTTGAGTTCCTTGGCGAGAACCTCGCCCTCGCGCGTCTTCACGATCACGCGGTCGCCGCGTCGCACCGGCGCGCCGGGCGAGACGATGACCGTGTCGCCGTCGCGGAACAGCGGCATCATCGAATCGCCGGCGATTTCGAGCGCATAGGCATGTTCGTCGGCGACCGCCGGAAATTCGATCTCCTCC
>NZ_JAKNJD010000042.1:0-251 GCF_022132345.1 Butyricimonas sp. DFI.6.44
ATTCCAGCTCCTCCTCTGTTTATAGAGGAGGTGGCACGAAGTGCCGGAGGAGTTTGTTGATTTTAAATCGAGAGATTTTGATTAAATACCTCTCGTCATATAAGCGACGCTTCGTTAATCATTAAATCTAAAATTAAAGAACTCCCTCCCCCCTCCGGGGTACTCCCTCTATAAACAGAGGGAGAGCTAAAATACTATTTACACCATAAAAAAAGAGCGACTCTTTTCAGAATCGCTCTTCTCTAAATCTG
>NZ_JAKNJD010000043.1:0-232 GCF_022132345.1 Butyricimonas sp. DFI.6.44
TAGATGATACGTTTAACGTTCCGGGCCATTGTCAAGATGACAATGGCAATTGAAAATTGAAAGTTGAGAATTGAAAATGATGAAATGTCACCATTTTTGAAGAACCGACGTTAGATTTTCGATGCATGATAAAAATGATGAACTTTAAAAAGATATTGTCACTGTGGCGGGAGCGCCCGATGAAGTGACGGAAGCTTGGAGACAGGGATGATTGGGAATAATTTTCAATTTT
>NZ_JAKNJD010000044.1:0-228 GCF_022132345.1 Butyricimonas sp. DFI.6.44
CGTTTAATAAAATTGAAAGTTGAAAATGGAAAATTGAAAATTATTCCCAATCATCACTATCTCCAAGCTTCCGTCACTCCATCGTGGCGCTCCCGCCACAGTGACAATATCTTTTAAAGTTCATCATTTTTATCACGCATTGAAAATCTAACGCCGGTTCTTCAAAAATGGTGACATTTCATCATTTTCAATTTTCAACTTTCAATTTTCAATTGCCATTGTCATCTT
>NZ_JAKNJD010000045.1:0-223 GCF_022132345.1 Butyricimonas sp. DFI.6.44
AAAATTGAAAATTATTCCCAATCATCCCTGTCTCCAAGCTTCCGTCACTTCATCGTGGCGCTCCCGCCACAGTGACAATATCTTTTTAAAGTTCATCATCTCAACATGTATCGAAAACCGGTCGTCAATTTCAATCCTGATTACATTTCATCATTTTCAATTTTCAACTTTCAATTGCCATTGTCATCTTGACAATGGCCCGGAACGTTAAACGTATCATCTA
>NZ_JAKNJD010000046.1:0-220 GCF_022132345.1 Butyricimonas sp. DFI.6.44
CCGGGGGATTAGCTCAGTTGGCTAGAGCGCCTGATTTGCATTCAGGAGGTCAAGGGTTCGACTCCCTTATTCTCCACGTGAGTTCATTGACAAGGTTGGAAAACGAGATTGATGATGAACGGGAGTTCATTTTCAATTTTCAATTTTCAATTTTGCATTGACTGGAAGTTCTTTGACATGCTGGAACGTTAACGGATTATTTAATCCGTGAAGTAAAAAT
>NZ_JAKNJD010000047.1:0-218 GCF_022132345.1 Butyricimonas sp. DFI.6.44
CGTAAACCTTCCCGGTAAGCGGCGGTGAAACGTGGAACGAAACCGTCGATCGTATCCGTCGCATCGGCGACCGCCTGTTCGCCGCCGCCCAGCAGCGGAAGCAGCGTTTCCGCGAGCCGCGCGAGGTTCCAGTGCGCGATGCGTGGCTGGTTGCCATAGGCGTAGCGTCCGCCATGGTCGATCGAGCTGAACACCGTTTCGGGATCGTAGGCGTCCAT
>NZ_JAKNJD010000048.1:0-209 GCF_022132345.1 Butyricimonas sp. DFI.6.44
GACCGGAGCGCCGCCATGCGGGCCGGGACCGTGGAATCGTGCGCGGCCTGTGCCATCGGGCCCGTCCTATAGCAGCGCGAATAAGGAAATCTTTCGGCGGTCCGGCGATCTGGCCGTAACCTTTCCAAACCGTCATTTGCCGCAACAGGTCCCGGTTTCGTATAAGCCCCGCGCCCCGGTTTCGCGGGGTGTGAGTTTTTGATGCCCTG
>NZ_JAKNJD010000005.1:0-331290 GCF_022132345.1 Butyricimonas sp. DFI.6.44
CTTCAATCCCGTTTAGCTTGGTCCTCTCCGTGTCGGTCATGAACCTGTGCGTGGTGTCTTCCGTCAAGTCTGCTGCCTTTCCCGAGAAGGCAACCGCTTTCAGGTCCGAGAAAAACTTACGTATTTTCCCGAGCAACGAGGACAATTTCTCCCCGGACGTAACGTTCTCCCTTTTCGTGCTCTCCGAGAAAGTAACCGTTACATCCTTGGCGTTGCCATTATAATTTAACTTGCTCGTGATTCCCGTCGCGTCGACAAAACGTTTCCCCCCTTCGCTTGTTATTTCAAGGTAAGGAGTATCCTCGGGTTTTATAGACGTGATTTCCGCCCGGTAATCGTACGCTACCGGCTTAACTTTACCGTCCGTGTACACCCTTTCTAACGTGTTGCATGATAGGGTTAGATAAACGGGAAAAACTATATTACTAGCCCCGGGGAACGGCACGACTTTAAACGTCGGGTTATTATCGTGGTCAAACCCTTGCAAGGCAACGATTCCCGGGGATATACCCGGGTTTTCCCCGCCGATCTCGCACCCTTTGATAATGCATGGGCCGTATTCCTCGAAAAAGCTATCAATGATTTTCAGGCATTCCGCCTGTAAGTCTATCAGGTCCTCGCCAGCCCAACGGCGTACTCCTGTTACTTGCGTGTGTCTTTTCATGTTAGTTTTGAATGATTTTGTATCTCGTTAACGCTTGCTTGTATTTTTCTATTTCAGCCTCGATCAGGATTTTGTCCACGGAAGAGGGAATGTAAACGATGAAATCGGCATCCCCGAAACGCTCCTTGAGTTCTCCATCGAGGGGAACCCCGGCAAACGTGTTCTCTTCTTCAAGACCTATGGCCGGCATCATTGTCATTCCCTCTTCCTCCAACCCGACGAGCAACAACCCGTCATCAAACGTCACGACCTTAATCGCGATCGGCTCCTTGTACTTCTTCCGGAGGTAGCTCTCGAACACCTTCACCTGGCAGTTCACGTTCACCATCATCCGGGTGTTGTCCCGCCACCCGGAGAACGAGATAAACAACTCGTGCAAGGGGGTGATACACGATTGCAAGAACGCTAACCGGATGGGTTTCCGCTTGTGTGGAGGTAGCAGTTGCCTGACGAGATTTAAATAGTTTACTTTCATTTCAGTTCTTTTATTGATATCACGTTTAACACGCTTTCCCCGTCGTACTCGAAATACCCGGATTCCAGCTCGGAGTAGACATCGAATCTAACAAAGTCAGGATCGGAAACACCTTTTCGAGAGAGCGAAACTAGCGAGCAAGTGACAACCCCCTCGGCCGCCATGACGGCATCGATTAGCTTCTGGGTGTATATCATGCTATCAAACCCGATTCCGGCTTTAAACGTGTTAAGCGCAGTCAATACGTTCTCTCGCACGAGGGATAACGGGATCGACGGCTCGAACCACACATTCATGTTGTAACGTATTTTATCCTCGCTAACGCTAATCACGTCCGTTTCCACCCCGGCAAACTTTATCGCGTCTATATAAGCCGCGAAATTGTACTTTTCCTCCAGGCTCAACGGCACGATCTTGTTATCCTTGTCTAGCGTGGCCGCTTTTATTAATAGTTTATTATTATTTTCAGAGATAGCCACGACTTTCACGACTTGGCAATCCGGGGCATTTTCCGCATAATACAGCATGGCCGTTTTCTCGTCGAAGAGTAACTCGTGCCCGTTTTGGAAACGATAACACATTTCAGCGTACCAACGCACGGTTCCCGGGGTGATCTTGTTCGTGATAGTGTCGATTTCCGCTCTAAACTTGTCGAGAATAATTTCAAAAACATGAATCGCCACTGCGAAAATGTAAGCCCAAAGCTTCCATTCCGCCACCGTTGACGAGGAAAGTTTTACCCCCGTTTTTTCCTGGATGGTGACAATTATCGCGTTTTGTATCTCGTTGATTTGCCTCGCCATATATCTATAGATTAAATGTTGTCACGCTTGTTGTTATATCCCGGGTCACGCTATTTTTTACTAGCTTGCTACCCGTGTTTATAATTATTGTTGTTCCCGGTTTGACAGGTAGATCGATATAAAAGTCTTTGTCGGAAACGGGATCGATCCCTGTCGCTATTTTAGAGGTGTCGTCGTTTTCCAACGTGTTGTCCTCTAGGATTTCGTTAATTCCTTCCGTGGTCCCGTAATACTGGATTGCCAGGTCAAAAACCGTTTGATTCGGTTCAACTGTTATCGTCTTCATAGGCTGCACTCGCTATTATTTCGCCGTTTTGTATAGTTACTTTTTCCACTTTCATCCCGTCCTGCGCGAATTCTTTTCGAACCGTCCGGAGAAGATTCTCCGGGTCTGTCTCGTGGAGAAAATTTATTATTCCCACCCCACGGGCGGGGACTTCTTTATAATGCCCCTTGTCCGCCAGTAGAATGTCCTGCTGGTGTTGTTCGGAACTCTCGGAGTAATTTATATCTCCCCCCGAGAGATCGAGGTCGTTATCTCTTGTATTTTTAATGTCAATCATCACGATATCGTGTATGTAAATTTACCGGTTACTGCCCCGCCAGCCGGGGGGGCAACCAACCCGGTCGTGTATGTTATCTGCACGCTTTTTATCGCCTCGATCACCGTGTCCGCGATCTTGTCCGCCACCTTATCCAAGGCCCCATCTCGATCGTCATCCGCTTGATCCATCACGGCGGCAAAAGCGTCTTTTATCCCTTTTTTAATCGTGTTTTTAACTAGTGCCATATCTATTCCTCCAGATAATTGTTTAAATCCTGTTGAATCTTTATAAAGTCCGTTACATTAACCGGGGTACCGGAAGGGCCGACGGCGGTCGGGACCGTGAGTTTCTGTATCGCCGCGAGTAAATCGTCAAGTGTTTTTTTCAATCCCGACCCGGAGCGTGTTATCGTTATCCCCGCCGGGGTAATTCTAACCGTGGAGTTTTTTGCCTTCGCCAGGCAAGCATTTTTATCCACTTGCAGGGTCATGTCCGCCACTGTAAACAAAATTTTGTCTATCTCGGAAAACATCACCACGAGCAACTCGTTGGAACCGTCTATCCTGGCAGCCATCACGGTACTACCGACCCTCGGGATAAAACAAAATCCCGGCAAATCGGCTTTAACCACGCTATATAACCGTACATCCTCGTATCGCACGGAACCGGTATTGATCGTGCACGTCCTGTCCGTTTCGTTCACGCTCGCCACCGTCCCCGGAATAATAGTGTTATTTATTCCTTTAACGATTCCCCGGATATTCTCCCAAAATTTCGCGATATCTTCCATGTTACATTTTTAAGCCTAACGTTACTTGTCGACGAGCCCCGGAAGTCCCGAAAGTCGTTTTAACCGCCTCGATATAGTAATTCCCGTCCCGATCCGGGTAGGTTTCATCCTTTAGTTCCGCGATCATGCAAGGTTCAGCATAAGGGAACAAGAAAGTTTCTATCGTGCCCTCGTACCCGTCCCGGCTATACCGTTTTAATTCCAGCTCGGCGAGAGCCTTCAACTCGTTCATGTCCTCGACGTCGTAAAAATGTAAGGTTTTTACCGTTCCCCCGTCGGGACCGATTTCTCCCTCGACCCTCGTTCCATCTTTTTTAAAACAAATCGCTTTAACTTTCAATTTCATGTCCGAGGCGAGATGATATTTAAGTTCATCATCCCGGATAACATTATATCTCAACACGTATTTCACGGGATCACTCGCGATGTCGAACGCGCGACCGGCTATGATATTCTCGTTCATGTCGAAAAAAACATTAAGCCCGTAATCCGTTTTTAGTTTGCCTAGCACCCATGACACGGATTTATCATCAACGACAAAATTCCGGAGATTCAGGTTTATCACGTGCAGGATATTCAAACCACACTTTTGCAAACATTCCCGTAATGTCATGGAGCCGGAAAGGGTAACGCTTTTCTGCCTGGCAAGATAGAACGCGTCCTCGCACTCGATCTCCAGGGGCGTTTTGTAATTCAAGCGGCGCACGTATCCTTTAAATTCCTCGCTCATCATATCTCCATAACCGAGCTTGATTATTACTTTATCCCCGGTCCTTATCGCCTTGGCCGTTTCGATCGCGGTAGCGATCTCGTTGTTCTGTTTCAAAACCGCTGTCACCGGGACTTTTATCACGGCGGTCGCTCCCGGGGTCCGGATCGAACGGTTTATCTCGACCTCGTTTACCCCGGTAAAATGCTTGTCACCCACTTTTATATCACTTGCAAGAATATACATGGCTAATTTATTATTAATTCAAACGCCCTGTCCGTCACGCACCTGATTTCAACGACCTGCACGTGTTCGGTTTGGTTCATCCCGGGAATGTTTAATTCCTGGATCACGACCCGGTCGTTTTCCTCGAGAAAAACATCGGTTAAAGCGCATTTTAACTCTATGGCCTCGTTTATGTTGTATAACTCGTTTATTTGTTCTAGCTTTTCTTCCGGCCATTCCCCGTTGTTACCGATCAGGGCACCGGTAATGCTTATTTGATAATCGGAGAGATTTATTAACTCTTTCACGGAGCCTTTTCGCCCCACGAGAGGTGTTTCTATAATATTCTTCCTACCCGTCACGCTCACCAGGGCGCAGTCTATCTCGACTTCCTTCCCCTTGTACATGAACACGACAGGCATGAAATAATAATTCCCTTGCTTGTCCTTCTTGTACAATGTTGTTCCCTTGTTCGAGAGCGTTTTCACCGGTTCTTGTTTCGTTACAAGATCGTGATCCTCGCCCGTGTAACTCCCGGGTGTTTCCTTCCGTGGAAACCACACGCCCGGGAAAGGGAGTCCCTTGTACCCAACAACATCCTCCAGTATTCGCAAAACATTAAATTTCGTCATAAACGTTATTTATTTTCTTCATTAACTCTTTTATTATATAGTCGACGTTTTCCCTCGATGTCCCCTCGGGTACGTTAATGATAACCTGCTCGCAAAATTTCTCGAGGGTTATTTGCTTCCTGTCAGGTGTGGCGCTTCGTTTTTCCGGTACTTTTATCACGGGAATTTTAATTTCACTCGTGTCCAATTTCCCCGGGACGTTCCCCGTTGGAGAAGTTCCCGTGTTTATTTTCCCCGGCAAGGAAAATCTCTCCAGGATGGAAACGACACGTTTCACGTCCGATGCCACGCTTGTAATGGCGGAAGCCCCGGGAACCCTTGGCATGATTACCTGTTGCCCGGTATTCACGACCGGGTTGATCGCCGGAACGCTGACATTCGCGTGAAATGTCGGGTCAAATGTCGTTTCTCCCGGTTCCGGGATTTTCGGCAAGGAAAATCCCTCCAGGATGGAAACGACACGTTTCATGTCCGAAGCCACGCTTGTAACGGCGGAAGCCCCGGGAACCCTTGGCATGATTACCTGTTGTCCGGTATTCACGACCGGGTTAATCGCCGGAACGCTGACATTCGCGTGAAATGTCGGGTCGAGTGTCGTTTTTCCCGGTTCCGGGATTTTCAGCAAGGAAAATCCCTCCAGGATGGAAACGATACGGTTCACGTCCGATGCCACGCTTGTAACGGCGGAAGCCCCGGGAACCCTTGGTATGATTACCTGTTGCCCGGTATTCACGACCGGGTTAATCGCCGGAACGCTGACATTCGCGTGAAACGTCGGGTTGAATGTCGTTTCTCCCGGTTCCGGGATTTTCGGCAAGGAAAATCCCTCCAGGATGGAAACGATACGGTTCACGTCCGATGCCACGCTTGTAATCGCGGGGAGCCCGGGAACGGCTGGTATGATTACCCGGTTCTCGGTATTCACGACCGGGTTTATTGCCGGAACGCTGACATTCGCGTGAATGTCGGGAGAATATACCGGGGGTATGGCGGAAGCCGTGACCGCGGAAACTATTAAGGTAATCCCGGCGGCGATCTTTCGCACGTGGGTGGCAAGCTCTCGCGAGTTATCCGTTAGCGGACGCTTGTATTCTTGTTTTGACGGGTTATATTTTTCCGGTTGCCCCGCTTTCTCCCGGGGAAGTTTCGGGGTATTCATGCCCGTTCCAAGCCCGGTAAATCTTACTGGGGCAAGTTTCGAGGCGATAGCCGCGTAATCTGTCGTTCCTTTAGCGCTTGACAGGTCGACCGTTTCTTTTTTCCCTTTCCTGACCGTCGTTTTTAACGTGTAATCGTTTTGCTTGAACACGTCAGGAGTTATTCCCGGGGACGTGTTCCCCGGAACCTGTTCAGTTTTTTTCTTGTTTTGGCTTTTTCGCCAACTTTCGCTCCCTTCCGCCAAACCTAACCTGGCGGCTTCTCCCAAGTCCGTGAATTTTTCTTTCGGGAACAGTTTATTCCATATCTTGCCGACCCACCCAAAGAATTTACCGAGTACCCCCGTTATCTTGTTCCAAACGCGGGAAAAGAAATCCCAAATACCTGAGAAAACCTTTTTTATTGGTTCCACGAGCCAGGAGAAAGCCATCGATATGTAAGTTGTAACGGAACCACAGGTTTCCGTAAGCCAATCCCAAATACCGGAAAAAAACTCTCCAACGGCGGAAACACCACTCTTTATTCCTTCCCACAGGGTAACAAAAAAATTACCCACCGCTTTAATCCCGGTCGTGATCCCATTCCAACACCAGTTAAAAGCCGTGGCAATTCCACTCGCGACGCTTTTAGCGATATTCCACCAAAAAGAAAAATAAGGTTTTATTATATTGTTCCACGCGGAAGCTATTACCACCCCGATATTATGGAACACGGCTTTCACGACCTCGAACACGGCGAACATCCCTCGCCGGAAATTCTCGCACTTGTCCCAGAGAATTTTAAAAGCGGTCACCACGAGCGTGATTCCGGCGGCGATCCATCCAATTATCGGGATCGCGTAAATAGCCCGACCAACCGCCTTTATCGCCGTGGAAAAAGCGTAAGTCGTTGCCACTGATGCCACGGTGACCGCGTTATAAAATCCCATGGACCCAACAGAGGAAATTATGGCTTTCGTCCCGGAGAAAAGGGCCTTCGTCCTTGCCTTGATGGCGACCATCCAGGCACTCTCCGAGAAACAAGCCATTGCGTTTAGTCCCATCATCACGGACGCCGTTCCCTGGAAGAACGTAACGGTTCCTTTCACGTAAGGCATTATCGCCCCCGTAAAATTGAAAAGAGTAATCTTTAAATCATCCGTCCACGCTTTTTGCCGGGACATTTTCTCCGCGTAAGTGTCCATGATTATCCCGGCTTGTTCTACCGCCGTGTTCGTCCCCTGTATCGCCGTTTTATAACGGTCTACCTCGTCGAGCCCGGCAAGCAACGCGATAGCGGCGTTGTTATTTTCTTTACCGAATAATTTCGTGATAAGCGCGGTATCGTTCATCACGGAGCGAAGCGGTTTTAATCGTTCCGAGAGCGAGATGCTTTTGTTGGCTAGCGTGTTTATATTAATCCCGGCAGCCGTTAATTCCTCTTGCACGTCTTTCGGCAGGAAACGTCCCTGGCTTAACGTCGCCATGACGTTACGCAGGGCAACACCGCCCTCGCTGCCTTTTTTCCCGGCCTTATCCAAAACCTGTATCGCGGCGTTAGTTTCCGCGAAAGAAACCCCGGCGGCCTTGGCTGCCATTCCCGATTGTTCCAGGGCGGCTTTTATCGCCGGGAGTTCAGCGGACCCTTCACGGGCGGCCGCCGACATGATATTCATCATCTCGGCCATGGTACGGGCCGCTTTGGTGGGATCAGCCATGGATACCTGGAACTGGTTCATCGCGGTGGTTAAAACCTCGGCGGCGGCGGTCGTGTTGCCGCCCATCGTTTTGGACAAGATAGCGATATTTTTCCCCATTTCGGTCATCGCCCGGGGTGTTTTAGCGAGTTCCGGGGATAATTGCGATAACAATAACTTGTAAGATTCTACCGCCGTGGCCGCATCCCCGCCGAACGTTTTCGCGGTAGAACGGGCGTGTTTCTCGATTTCTTTCAAGCCATCCCCGGTCACGTTCGCGATTGCCGAAAGGTCGGCAAGGCTAGAATTTAACCCCACGCCGGGCGTGATGGCGTTGTCGAGTTTACTGGCGAGGGATTGAAGTCCCTGGTTAATGTTGTTAAAAGCGAAAGCACATTCCCCCATCCGTTTGATCGAGCTGGAAAGTTGCTCGAACATGTTCGAGGTCTTCCCGGCCGATCGGGTAACCTCGTTTAGCGTCGCCGTGGCGGATGCCCCGTTGACGTTAATGGTAAAACTATACGTGGTTTCGCTCATGTCGTTTTTTTTTATTACATTTGTGATATGATTATCACCGTTATCATCGGCATTATCGTGGGCATCCCGTTATTACTCGGGGTTATCTGGTGCCTGAACATGGTTTGGCTCTCGCTCGTGAACCTGTATCGCTCTGTCGTGGGATCGTCCAAACCTCGTGGTTGCCTGGGTGAATACCCCGGTGTTATAAAGCGTGTCTTCCGCTAATCTTCACTATCGAATAAACGGGCGATCCTGCTAACCCTGTAATCCTCTACCCATGTTGCCATTGCCGTCTGGTGAACCCATTCCTCGTCCGTCAACTCGTCCGGGTCAAGGTGGAGCGTGGCTCGAACGAGGGCGTCAGCCTGGAAAATGCCGACACTCTCGTTGATACCCGCCCCGGCTAGAGCTTTTTTAACTCGCCGATCTTCGCGTTCGTGATCTCGTCGATTTTTTGGCTAAGACCGTAGAAAATACTGTCGTCCTCGAGCATCTCGATATTATCCCCGAGCCAGCAATTTTTCAACACGATCTCGTTGTACTTGATCGGGTCGCCCTTGGAACCGATCGTGGCGGCCGATAAGGTTTTACGATCCGGTTGCTTCAAGTAAACGGTTTTTCCTTCAACCTCGTAGGCGAAGATCGTTTTATGCTTTTGTTTCCACGCTTCAATTTTTTGCTCGATGGTTAATTCCTCGTTTTCTGTTTTCATCATGATACTGTTTAAATGGGTTTTAAATGATCTTTAAATTCTGTTGAAAAGGGAGGGGGGATACCCCACCCGGTTAAGCCACGTTTTGTTTCGCGTCCAGGGCGATGAATGGCAAGGCAACTTCCATGTTCAAATCGCCCTCTTTCATGCCCTTCGGGGCCTCGGTAATGGATGCCCCGGTTACCTTGTCAACGGTCACGATTCCGGTCGCGCTCAGGTACGTGATAACGATGTCGAAATCCAAGTCCAGGATATCCTCGTGACCGGCCTCTTGCGCTGCCCGATCGAGGGCTATTAATTCGGATTGCAAGATCGTGAGAGTACCCTCGTATTCCCGCTTCCCGTGTTGCACGGAACGCCCTTTCCGACCTGCCCCGAATAAAATTTCTTTCGCTTTTTTTGCCTTGTACTCGATACCTCTCAGGCCCCCGATGTTCCTCCCGAGGACGAAAACGTTTATATCGCAGTACGTGTACTCTTTACTGTTAAACATCTTATTAAATTTTTAAATTTATAATGCCGGGTTCTCGAACGCCAGGGTCACGTTAATCTCTCTCAACACGCCAAGAGGCACGAGTTTGCAAGACACGTCCATCTTCCCCGTGCTAAGGATGTTTTGTTCCGGGTTTATGTAGGTCGTGAAACTGCTAACCTGGTCGCCCATGTTGGCGGCGATGGCGTTGTCAATCATGCCCTCGTAATTTTTACAGGCTCCAATTGCCATTTTCCCCTCATCATCAACCTTGATATTGTCGAGGATTTCATCGATATAGGTTTGATAAATTATTATCATTGCCTTGTCGATCACTCGCCCGAGATGTAACGAGGAATAATCGTCCGTTACCGGGGCCGCCATCGGGTCACCATTCAGGTAGCAACCATTTTTCGATACCAGGTTGATGAAAAAGATGTACCCGGCATCGTTTAACGCTTCCGCTAAACCGGACTTGGCGAGGTAGTCATCCCCCGAGGTGAAGTATCCCGTTGATGCCAACGCCCCGTTTTTCACCCGGCCGATGGACTGGTGTACCTCAACCCGGGAAGCTCGCCCAAGGATCATCCCGATCGCTGCCGTGTAGGTTTCCCCGGTAGGCGCGTCCGACGCCAGTACAAGAGCCACCCGGTTATAACTACCCTCGGAGGGTTTGTACAGTTTTTCGGTCGTCCCCGTCCACGCTCCCGCCGGGATCAAAACCCGGAAAGGCGCGATTTTCGCCGCGTAACTCTCTGCCGCCTGTTGCGCCGCCGTTGCTGCGCTTATGGCATCCGCGTCTATTCCTTGTTCCACGTCCGGGGTGTATTCCTCGGGCGGCAGTTTGTTCACGCCCAACAGGCGGACACGTCGACCGGACGCGTCAATCAATTTGCATAGAGGTGAACTCGCTTCCGGGGAGCACATTTGTGTTAGTGTCGTTGCTTCGCTAACAATAAGCAAGTGTAATTCCGCCCCGTCCCCGGCTTGAGCGTAAAACGCCTTGATTTCCTTGCTAGCGAGAGGGTTGTTTTCTTCCGTTATCCCTAGGCTGATCAAGTCCCTTGTTGAGCTTACCTGGTAATGCTTGTTAAGTTCCAGTTTTCCCTCGACGGCTTTTCCCGTTAGAATCAACCCGGCTACCCCGTCATCACTTGCACTTGTTTGCCCGAGCCCCCCGTTACCGAGGGTTATAATTACATTTGGTAATGGCATACTATTTTACTTTAATGGTTCGTATTTTTTCCTCGTTCTCCAGACCTCGTTGATGTAACTCGGCAAGGTTCTTATCTTTCGCCAGGAATACTTGCATATCGCTAGTCACGTGGAATAATTTTTCTTTCGGGTAGGCCTTGGCGTATTGCTCTATAAGGATTTCCTCTTTTGTTTTTGTTTCTTTCTCTTTTATTTTGGAGGTTTCGTGTTGTTCTACCGGGGTAATATCATCTTTCTCCGGTTCTTTGGTTTCTTTCTCTTTCATCGTTTATTTTTTAATACTCGTGTGATGTATGTTAGAAGTATTCCCACGACAATAAAAAACAAGTTGTTTTTTAAGTGTTCCCAGTTGGAAATTTTCTCGATATTTTGTTTCTCGTTTGTGGCGGCACGAAGCCGGGCAATCTCTCGGTTCTTGTTCTCGATAATCAGTTGTAAACTGTCACAAGTTGACGTGATATACACGATACTGTCCCGGTACTCGATTTTAATGGCGGCTTGTTTATCCTTTTTTTGGAATACGGCCCCGGGCGGTAGCTTCATCACGTCTTTAACAGGAAGGCGGAGGTCTACTCGTGCCGGGGGAATCTGAACGAGTTCCCGGGTTATCTCCGTTTTCTCGATCACGCTGTCCGTTACAATTTGGTTTTCCCTTAGAACTTTTTTGACCCCGCAACACTGCATCGACAGGGCATACAGCGTAATAACGGCAAATATTACGCATCTCGACAGCACGACGGATAAAACCGAGTTCCTTGTACAAGTTTTTGATGTCATCACTTTGATTTTTTAAAGTCGTGGATAGATTCTCGTAAGCCTCGTTAACAGCCTTGTCTGATTGAATTTTTCTTTGTCGCTTGTTAAAGAGCCACGTTATAGCCCCGGCAAGCCCGGAAGGCAGAGCCCATTGTAGTATATCTATCCACATACTTTATTAATTTGTAATTGTTACTTCCCGGAGTAAATAGCCCCGATATACTTGCCTCGAATTGGTAAAGCGGTGAACCGTTGCTGGTAACCGATCACGTCACCTCGTTCTGCTGGGTCTTTGTATTTCACGAAAACATCCATATCACCTGATGCTCGACAAACTTCCGTGGCACAGTAGCACAATGATGCTTGCGTGTCATTTTCTCCCTTGGCGGCCCCGAGAGCCTTTTTGTTTCCGGTTGTAGTGTCAAACAAGGGGAGTCCGCTGTAAGAGAATAAAGAGAAACTGAATAACTTGCCGGAAGTTAAAACTTCCTTGTAAAGTTTCATGTCCTCGGCCATAAGATCGGCAAGGTGAACTGCATTCAACACGGCAACGAGCGAGTTCATGTCCACGTCGAGCATCCTGAATTTCGCTTCCATTTGAAGAAAATCTTCAAAAGAAACCTTTTTAACTCCCGAGGCGTTGACAGCCCCGGAACTGGCAATGACGGGCGTGAATTCCCCGTCCTTTGTTGGACACCAGTTGTGAGCGGCAAAAGCGGACGTTTTCTTGATGAGTGCGTTCCGGTGTGAACGAACAACACTTTCCATTTTGGAATAGGAACTTTCTTTTTCCTCGATGTTACGCACGATAGTGTTTTTCGTGTCGAAAGTGTGCAATAACAATTCTTTCGGTATATCTTCACGTTGTGACGATGGAACCGGAAAAACGTCATTGTCTATCAAGACTTCCGGGTCAACTCCCGCTTCCGCTAGATTTAATTTATTCGCGTCTACAAATTCGCTCATGTCGACGGAACGAGATAAAAATGATGTATCTGGGACAAGTCCTTCTTTAATCAGGGTGAGCCAAAGTTCTCTTTCAATAGCCATATTTTTAGCGTGTTAAAGGTTTATGATTTTTTTTTGATTTGCTCGTACAAATCGGGAGCGTCGATTTGTAATTGTTTAAGCCCGGGCATATCCTTTTGCATCCAGGTTAGAAGCGTCCAATTCTTTCGATCTTCCGGGATAGCCCCTTGCCCTTGTATAGGCGTTACAGTGGCGGCTAAACTTTGTTTTGCGGGAATAGACTCGATCGTGACCCTTGTCGTTTCAAAATCAGCCAGGGCGAGTTTCACGAAAGCATCCTTTTTGTCGGCGGTTATTCGTCCTTCCTTTATGGCAAGGGTTACCATTTCATTTACTTGCTTTTCTTTTTCTGTCTGCCTTTCATTTTGTAGTTTCTGGAAATTACTTTCGGCTGTGTCTGCCTTTGCTTTCAACTTGACGATGGCAGCACTGATCGTGGCTTCATCCGCATTTCCTGTAATCCCGAGAGCGACAAGAGCCTCGGCTGTCAATTGTTTTTCATTCATTTTCTCATTTATTATGGGATTTGTTTTGGTAGAAAGTGACAACTTGATAATGTTCTCGACATGACATTTAACGTTCGTGTCATTCACGATACAGTGGTTAGAATCGTACACTTTTAACGTTATGGCTCCGGCATTACTCGGTACGCTAACGGTTGACCCCTCGAATAATTCCCATTTTGTCACGTAAATATCCATGTCTTTCGTTGTTGGGTTTTCCCGGTATTCTGCCGCGAGAATTATTATTCCAGGAGAGGCTCCGCGCAAGTAGCCTCGGTCTACTTTGCCTCTTAACTTAACGGCTTCCGGGTCGCCCTCGTCAAACTCGGGGTCGGCAAGTAAGCGGGTGTCTTCTACACGTAAATTGAGCCATTTCCCGATCAATTGCGTGAGGTCATGGTTGTTTAACATTACTGGGTTCTCGTTAAAGCGGGAAAAATCGCCCCCGGCGTTTAACAGGTAAAAACCGTGAGAGTTCTTTTTCGTTTCGTCGTTCAATACAAATGTTGCCATTCTTTCTTTTGTTTTTCGATGCAAAAATGCGATGTCGTGAATTGTTTATCAAAAAGAATTTCAAGGTATTACACTATTTTTTAACAAGTAGAGATGATAAGTTTCTTTTGCAGAAAAAAGAGATGGTAAAAGCACCCAAACACAAACTTTATCCCGTGGCGGAAACCCTGTTCATAGAACAGGGGATGACTTGTACAGCCATCGCCGAGAAAATAGGAATAACGGAAACGACCTTATCCAAGTGGCGCAACCTTATGGAATGGGATTCCAAGCGGGATAAAATACAATCAACCCCGGTTAAAATTCGGGAGCTCTTGCTTGAGGAAATGAAGTCGGTTTCCGAGGGTAACAAGGCAAAAATTGACGCTGACGCGCTATCAAAGATTAACAAGGCTTTGGTGTACTTGGAAGGGAAAGTTTCTCTTTCCGTGGTTATTTCCGTGTTCATGGAGTTTGATAATTGGATGGCAGAGGTAGACCCGGTGGAAGCTGTTAAGTTGACCGGGTATCACAAGCAGTTTATAAATTATCGTGCAGAACAGGATTCGTTAAAATGATACGGTAATATGGCGATAGATCAGAAATTTCAAAAACAATTATCCAGGTACGAGGAGCATTGTCGTCGGATCAGTAAGGCTACATTTATAAATATAAATGAACGCGCTACCGATAAGGTTAAACGTGTTAGAGAACTGGAAATGAATTATATCCAGTGGTTTGAATACTACTTCCCTAATTATGCCCGGGTAAAGTGTGCTTGGTTTCACGAACGGTTTGCCAAGGACATTATAAATAACCGGGAAATATACGAGTTATTGGAAATTTATCGATCCGGTGCGAAGTCGGTACACGCGGACATGGGAATTCCGCTTTACCTGATGTTTACCGGGAGAATGAAATTTATGCTCCTGATAGGTGAAACAGAGAGAAAAGCGCAAAAATTACTGTCGGCTTGCCAGGCTCAGTTACAGTTTAATAAACGACTTGTGAATGATTACGGTTTGAAGTTTAAATTGGGAGATTGGTCGAGCGGGGAATTTTTAACCACGGATGGTGTGCGATTCATGGCTCTGGGGTTCGGGCAAAATCCCCGTGGTGTTCGGGAGGAAGATCAACGACCGGATTACATTGTTGTGGATGACGTGGATAATAAACGACACGTGAATAATGATCGTTTGATGAGGGAAGGTGTGGAGTGGATTTTTGAGGATTTAATGGGCTGTTTTGACGAAACGGATGGTTCCGTTAAGCGGTTTGTTTTCGCGAATAACAATTTTCACAAGAATAGCATCACCAATAGGCTTAAGACGCAGTTCAAAGTTCAGATAAACAAGGCTAGAGAGGGAGGACAGAAACCGACATATAAAATATTGAGTGTTCCGGCAGTTAAAGATTTGAACACCTTCGTGCCGAATTGGCCGGAAAAGACATCTTCTGAATATTGGCGTAATAAATTCGCGAATACTCCTTATCGTTCTTTCATGCGTGAATATATGCACGTGCATATTCAGGATGGGATGGTGTTTCGAATGGAGGATATGCAATGGAAAAAGATGTTGCCACTGAGAGAATATGATGCCCTTGTATTTTATGGCGACCTTTCCTATAAAGCGGCGGCGTGTCACAAGGGTATGATCTTGATCGGGAAGAAAGACAGGGAATTCCATGTATTACACGTGTTTTTGCGACAGGCATCCCGGATTGTTTTGGTGCGATGGTTGTATGACTTGTACGAGAGCACGGAACTAAAGGACTGTAAAAAAGTCCGGTACTGGATCGAGGGGTTATTTTCAATGGACGAGTTCGTGAATGATTTTGATGCCGAGGGGGACGAGAGGGGGTATTATATCCCGGTTAAGGCGGATAAACGCCCGAAAGATAACAAGTATGACCGTATCGAGGCATCACAAAGTTTTTTTGAACGCCGGAATGTTTATTTCAATATAGACGAGAAGGAATCTGCCGATCAAGTTGAATTGATCGATCAATACCTCGCGTTTGAAAAGGGAGGGGATGCCCCGGTTGACGGACCGGATGCGGCCGAGGGGGCATTCAGTAAATTAAACGTTGTAACCCGGAAACAGAAAGGAAAATATCGTTCAGGACACCGGGAAAGTCGCAAGTTTTAATTTTAAAATTTTAGATATGAGAAACATCAAGTACATCGTTGTACATTGTACAGCAACGGCACAGTCTACCAGTATCGAGAGTATAAAACGGTACTGGAAAGAAAAATTGAATTGGAAAAGCCCGGGTTATCACTACCTCGTTAAGCCGGACGGGGATATTGTCACGTTATTGGACGAGGATAAATCGAGTAACGGGGTTTCCGGGTATAATTCCGTTTCCGTGAACGTGTGTTACATCGGGGGGATTGATAGAAATGGAAAGGCTGTTGACAACCGGACGGAAGAACAGAAAGCCTCTCTTGTATTCCTGTTGGAACAACTAAAAGAAAAGTATCCCCGTGCCACGATAAAGGGACACCGGGATTTTTCTCCCGACCTGAACGGGAACGGGGTGATTGAGCCATCCGAGTGGATAAAGTCTTGTCCTTGTTTTGACGCATCGACAGAATATAAAAACTTGTAGCCATGTTTATAGAACCCGAGGAATTAAGAACGGCAATACATGAATACACGTTGGGGCAGATAACGACAGACGATGTTGTTATCCGTTCTGCTATTTTAATGGCTATACAGGAGGCGACGAGTTACCTGAACGGACGTTATGATTGTGTGGTTATATTTAACGCGACAGGCGAAGAACGTAACGCTTTGGTTCTCGAACACTGTAAAAGTATGGCAGTGTGGTATATCATACGGTTGTCAAACGCAGACCTGCTCTTTGATAAGGCAAAAATTTACTATGATAACGCTATTGATTGGTTTAAACAAGTTGCCGGGGTGGGGAGTTCCGGGAAAAGCATCGCGGCAGATTTACCCGTGAAAAAGAAAGACGGGGAAGTCGTGTTAAAGATACGTTTTGGTAGTAATAGAAAATTCAAACATGATTTCGAGGATTAATACCCGTTTAAAACCTGTTTAAAATTCGATATAATGGGAAATAAAAAGTTTAATGATAAAATACCCGACAGGGGTAAAAAGAAGGCTAATTTAGCCTTAAATGACAAAAATGGAAAAATGCAGGGCAAAAGGGAAGGATATGTCCGAAAGATCGTGCCTAAAACTATTTCTCGTACTCGTGCGGATATTAGTTCATGGAAAAGCGCCCTCCGGTCTGCTGATAACGTGGAGAACCCTAGACGGGTGAAGTTGTACAATCTTTACAATGATATATTACTAGATGCTCACTTGACCTCGCAAATAGAGTTAAGGATGCAACATACCCTTGGGGTTCCTTTTGTTTTTAAACGGGAAGACGGGAAAGAGGCGGAGGACGAAACACGGCGTTTAAGGGCTTCTCGTTGGGTAACAGAATTGAATAAACAAATATTGTGGTCTACCTACTTCGGGACTACTCTTGTCGAATTTGAAATGAAGGGAGAAGATTTGCAAGTGATAGCTTTTCCTCGTAATAACGTGATCCCGGAGAAAGGGATATTGTTATTATCGGAAGATTCCGACAGGGGAATAGAGTACCGGAATATTCGGGAATACGGGACTTGGATTTTAGAGTTTGGGAATGAACATGATTACGGGTTATTAAATAAAGCCGTCCCGCACGTCTTGTTTAAACGTTTCGCCCAAAGTTGTTGGAGCGAGTTATGCGAGATTTACGGGATACCACCCCGTTACATAAAGACCGACACGCAAGATGCCGAAATGCTTGATCGGGCAGAAACTATGCTCCGTGACATGGGATCGGCAGCTTGGTTTATTATAGACAGTACCGAGGAATTTCAATTCGCGAAAGGGGCTGATACAGATGGGGATGTCTATAATAATCTTATTTCACTTTGTAATAGCGAAATTTCATTACTGGTCACGGGGGCGGTTATCGGGCAGGACACGGTAAACGGGAATAGGTCGAAAGAAGAAAGTAGCATGAAACTGCTTGATAAACTCGTGCAGGCTGACAAGACTATGCTTGAAAGTTATTGGAACGGGATAGTTATTCCTGCTTTGGTGCGGATCGGAGTGCTTCCTAAAGGTTTAAGCTATTGTTTACAACAGGAGGAAGACTTGGAAAAATTGTGGAGCATGACACGAGAAGCCCTCCCGTACATGGAGATAAATCCCGAGTGGCTGAAAAGTAAGTTTGGGATCGAGGTGACGGGTAGGAAGGAAATACCGGGTAGTGCCTCCTTGCAAGTGGACACGTCCGGTTTTTTCGATTAAGCCCCGGGGGAATGACCGGGGCGATTACTAGGCTTTACGCTTTAGCGGGGTGCGAGCTTACCATCAATGACGAGAGTAACGAGGCGGATTCATTAATAGAACCTTACCTGGAAGGTATTTACTCGGGAGAATTGAACGGGGAAGAAGTACTTGAAAAGGTTTACTTTCATAACGCCAAAGTGTTGTTGGACGGTTACGAGAAGGGGTATAACAAGAGATTCTTTTCTCCGGACTGGACGGTAAAGGACAATAACCTGCTTACCAGGGTGCAAAATAATATATTCGCTTTTTCCGGGGCAAAGTCCTACGCGGAGATGAAGGAACTCCGGGATGCTGTTCACGAGAACGGGAACCGTCTTTCTTTTACCGATTACAAGCGTAGGGCTCGTAAAATTAACGTGGCATATAATGAAAATTACCTGGAAGCGGAACGGCAAGTAGTAATATCCTCGGGGACACAAGGCAGTAGATGGTTAGATATAGAGGATACTGTTGATGAATACCCGTATTTAGAATACGTGACCGCGAACGATGAACACGTGCGGGAGGAACATCGTAGGCTTCACGGGATTATATTGCCTGTAAATGATCCGTTTTGGAATTATTATTATCCCCCGAACGGTTGGCGTTGTCGTTGTTCAACCCGTAAACGTTCAGAAAGGGAATACGAGCAGAAGAAGCAACGTCACGAGAGCCGGAACCGGGAATCGTTACCGGATTCAGAGCAAGCTCAAAAAATAGCCGGAAAAGTGGTTGCTAAACCGTTTAGGCATAATGTGGGAACCTCGGAGATATTTGATAAAGACGGACACCCTTATTTTAAAGCGAATGCTAAAGCGAAGGCGGTACAACTTGCCGCCGTGAAAAATTACGGGATGAAACCTGTAAAAGAGATTTACGGGGATGTTCGGAATCTTTCAAGGTACAAGGGCGAGATAAAAAACGAGATCGATTTCATGGATTACTGGAATATCCTAGAATCGCATCATGGAAAGCCGGGAGAGGGATTTAGGCTTGTGGATAAAAAAAACAAGATTTTGGCGACATTCGATAATGATTTAAAAGCTAAAATTTTAAGTCGTGAAAGATATTCGTACTTTGACGAGGTGATTGAGGTGTTTACTTCCCCGGATGAGATATGGGGAACCTACAATAGTAGTGAAAGATACGGGACCGAGTTTTTTGACGTGTACGTTAAATATTACGAGGATAAACCTATTGTTTTGCTCGTGAACGAGGATGGGCGGGTTGATAGTTTCTACAAGTTGAAAACAGTTGAACAGGTTGAACAATTTAGAGCCGGGTTATTAAAACAAAGAAAGTAATAAAACCTTGTGTTGCACCCCCGGCTTTTCAAGCCCCTGCGGTTTCCGGTTTTATTACCTTCTTTTATATCACAATATTACGACAAAAAAATTAAAAAGCAATGAGAGATATTCAAAAATTCGCCAGGGATATGAAAGTTAGGGCGGTAAAGTTTAACGGGTTATCCAGAAAGGTGACCGTGTATATCGCTGGAGCTGCTGAAAAAATGAAAGACGCCAATTTTTCAGCGGAGGGGTTTATATCTAACGGGGTGACTCGATCGAGATGGAAGAAACGTCACAGGGAAACTTCACGTTCTCGGGGTAAACGTGTTTTGTTTGATACAGGAACGTTACAAAATAGTGTCAAGGCCAAAACCTTGGCGGAGCGGGTGTCCGTTGGTGTCGATCTTACAAAAGTGCCCTACGCTAAAGCACATAACGAGGGTGGACGTATCATTCAGTACGTGCGACCATTCACCCGGAAAAGAAGGCAGGCGACTAATATCAAGACTCATCGGCGTGTTTTGGTCGGGGGGCAAAAAGTTCGAGGTTTTGTTCGTCGGCTTAATATGCCCCGGCGACAGTTTTTAGGGTATTCACCCGATATTATAAAAAGTGCCAATAAAGACATACAACGAGAGATTGACAAGATTTTAAAGACCATTTAAACACGCTTTAAAACTCATTTAATGATATGAAAAATGTATTTATAGACGTTCAGGAATTGATAAAAACAGTACCGGGGATTAGGTACGTGGGGGAAGATTGGGGACAACTTAATTTCTCTCAACCCCCGGTTGATTTCCCCTGTGTTCTGATTGATTTGGGTGAGGCGGAGTTTTCCCAGGCAGGACAAAATACACAGCAAGTTATTGCTACCTTAAATGTAACAATAGCTGATATTCGTTATAATGGTGTATCTGCTCGATTACCGATAAAGCAACAGGAACGAGAGTTTGAGATATTCTCTTTAATCGAGAACGTGAACAAGAAACTACACGGGCACGGGGGAGAAACATACTCTCGTTTAATGAGGATAAGTTTGAAAAATATGCTTCGGGAAGATGCTGTTCGGGAGTTTGTTATGACTTACAAATTTGCCTACACGGACATGACTGGTGAATCCAATCTAACGAAGTATCCTGTTTCTCCAAAAATTAAAATATATGTAGAGAAAAGTATAAGATAAACGTGCTTTTTTTTAATGAAAACTTTATGATTGTAAATTTTGTTGATATATTTACACTGTCTAAAATATATCATGAATGGATAATTTTGTATATCATTACACAAGTATGGAAGCTGTTCCTAGTATTGTTAATCGAGAAAATTTGTGTTTTTGGGCAACTCATCATCGATTTTTAAATGATCCTAATGAAGGGGTATTTGGTAAGAGATTGCTTGATGAATTTTTTCCTGAATATTCATCTTTATTAATGCCAGATGCTTTTATATTATCATTATCGCAGGATATAAATTCCATTCCGATGTGGAGTTCTTATGCAAACAAAGCACGTGGTGTAGCCTTAAAAATCAATAAAAATGTATTATCTCCTAATATAGCAAATTTTTCTAAATGTTTTTATGGAGAAGAGGCAAAAGAAAGCTTTAAACAATTTGCTAATTTTTATCGTAAAAGTCATTGTTATCCATTAGAACTATCTAAGGATGCTAGTACAAAATTAGTTGCAACTTTTTTAAAGTATTTTATAGGCGAACTTAGTTATATTGGTTTATTATGTGGAGCAAAAGATGGGGGGTATTGTTATGAGAAAGAGGAACGTTTTTGGGTTATTGCAGACTCTTCCTCTAATATAAAGTTTCGAGTTCGTGGTGATGTCATTATTCCTTATGTTGATATATATATGCCTAAAAATGCTTTGGAAGAAATAGTGATAGGGCCTGCTAATAATTCTGAATTGATCGAATCATCATTACGTTTTTTTTTAGCTAATAATGGATATCCTCATGTTAAAATATCAAAATCTAATTTGCAATATAGAGGCTAGATAATAGCTGTTTGTTTAAATTTAATTATCAATAGTATGTCTGTGAATCAATATTATAAAGAGCGAAATTTGAGAAATATAGGTTTAAGTGATTTGTCAAAATCTATTTATCGAATAATACCGATAGCCCATTTAGAACTTATGTTACAGGAGAGAACTTTAGCATTAGCAAAAACGAGTTCATGGGAAGATGTTTATGAAAATTTTTTCTTTAAAGAGAAATTTTTTACGCAAGGTACTAGGATTACAATGGAGCATCTAGGTAATAAAATTTTTGGTCAATGTTGGAGTCTTTTTCGTGATTCAGATGCTATGTGGAGAATCTATTCACATGATAAAAGAAGCGTGAGAATAAAAACAACAATTGGCAAATTATATGATACTGTATATTTAGATGATAATTGTATGGCATCAACATATATAGGTGCAGTAGAATATAAAAGTCCTAAGCTATTAGATGAATGGATAAAAGAAAATAACCGTGTGTCTGTATCAAATCTTTCAAAAATC
Source organism: Butyricimonas sp. DFI.6.44 (assembly GCF_022132345.1). NCBI lineage: Bacteria > Pseudomonadati > Bacteroidota > Bacteroidia > Bacteroidales > Odoribacteraceae > Butyricimonas > Butyricimonas sp. DFI.6.44. Next base: position 21,523 of record NZ_JAKNJD010000005.1, read on the forward strand.
ATGATAGAATCACTTTTTTTAAAAAGATATAATTTTAGTCATGAAAAAGAAGTTCGTGTGATTTATCAACCGGCTAGTAATTCTTCAGATTGTTCTAATACGTTAAAAATGTATCCAATAGATATAAATGATTTTTTAGAAGAGGTAACTTTTGATCCTCGGGCTGAAGATGTTTTCATGCACGATTGTATAAAAATGATTACTACATATAATTATCCAATGTGTCGTGTGAATAAATCGTCTTTATATGATTTTAAACAAGTTAATATAGATATAATTAACTGATATATGAACTGTTAATCTAAAATGAATTGAGTTCTATCTTTTGTAAAAGAAATCTTTATACTTTATTAAGTGTGTAATATAATTATGAAAACGATTATTTTTAAATTATTTAATGGGCAGCAACATCTTAATCTTTTTAAACTGAGAAATGGTGAAGTTGTCCATATTTCAACTGAGGATTTGCCGCAAATTGGGAAATCTATTATCCCTGATATAGCTTGTTATATTCAAAAGAAAAAAGCAAATGGTGAAATTGAAGGTATAACAGCTTTAGCTTCACGGGAAGATGTAAGTGAGTATACAATTGAAGAGGCTGTTAAATATTATGATTATTATGAGGTTTCAGAAACCGATTTTGAAATAAAAGAGATTTGAATTAAATTTTAAATTAGTATCAATCACATAGATTGGTACTAATTAAGTTGTTTGTTTTGAAATCTTATAAATAATATTTATAAGAGTGATGTGTATTCTTTGTAATATAATACCTGTTGATTTTATTGCACTGAAAATCAATAGTATGTCGTGAGGTGTAGAGTTTGCGAAGGTTTTAATTTTGGAAATACTCTATTTAAAATTGAATTTTTAATTGAACTTCATTTGCCGTAACCTCGGGTGCTTGTACTTTCATGTACTTTAGGTATGAATGATAACAGATCCCGAACCGGGGATAGATATATTTTCTCCATACCATTTTGTAACATTTGGCATGGTTCTCCGGTTCGTAATATTGTTTGGTAATTTCTTGAATAACCCGAGCCCTTAAATAATATCCTTTCTTGTTGTATGCCATTAGTTTTTTTATTACGATCTTTGCATGAAATTTTGAATTATCATGTGGGATTAAAATTTATTAGTTATGTCTTCATTGCAGTTTTTTGTTTCATTGTTCCGAAAATCTTTTTCTTGTTACAAGATTAATGTCGGTTCTGCTATTTTAATCTATTTCGCTTATGTTCTAGTGACTTATATGTCATTATCTCTTGTTTGGGATAAATTTCTATTATTCGAATTTGCCAAGCAAGTTGCATTTGCGGGAGGTTTTTCTGTTTGTATGGCTATGATGATGGGTGCATATCTTCCTTTCATAGATACAACAAAAGGAGATGTATGTAGGTTATTATTATATTTTGCAATTATTGTCATGATAGCTTTTTTGTATTTGTATTTCATTTGTGGTAGTTACTTGATTTGGTTTCCATTTAGTTATTTTATGGGATTATTTAATGTTGCAATAGACTCGTGGAATCGTAAACGACGAAAAGCTAAATTGGCTCTGTAAGTTTATTTCATCCGGTTTTCTAGCATTAATTCCATTGCTTTAATCAACGCACCGAGTTCATGTTCCGTGTATTGGAGAATCGGTTTCTTGTACTTCCCTCGTTGCTTGACAAAACGCCCGAGGCGGGCATTGTCTGCTACCATGCGCCCGAGGCGGGGATGCATACGTACCCACCCGAGTTGATAACAGAGTGAAAGAATGTACCTGTGTCGATTGTTAGTAAAATCTACACGCCCGTAGTCCTCGTCCGTGCCGAGATCACTTATAATTATTGCGACTTCGTTATCGGTTAGATCAGAGAGAGAGGAAAGGCGGCGTTGCACGAGGTTCTCGCAAATCTCGTGACGAATTTCCATTAACCCACGCTTGGATAACGTGGAAAATAGGGTCTTGTGTGCCGTGTTCGTGTGGTTCATCTTGTCTTTATTATTTAATTTGTTCCCGGGGGCGGAGTCGAACCGCCTCGGTGACCGTCCGGGATTATGCTTCTGTCATTCCTAGCGGGATGCTTCTCCATGTTCCATTTTCGTCCTTTACCTCTGCCCGGACGTAAGTTTTAGAGGTTATTGGCTTGTAAGCTGCCTCGATCGTTCTAACACCCTCGATAAAGCGAGAATCTCCGGATTTGTCCGCCATTTGACGTAGTTGCATAACCCGGGAAGGTTTTAATGTACCTTTTTGATCTTTGGCGAGAAGACGCATTACTGTATCAACAAGAATACGGCTGTTGTCGTCTTTCGCGAGGCTTGATATGTATTCTTTCACGATACTGATTCCCGCGTCTACCGTGTCGTCGTAATTGTCGATGGTGTTATTCCCTAGCGTGATCCGGCGGTTTCCCTCGGCATTCATAAAGGCGTGACTATTTTGGCTTTCTTTCACCTTATAGAGTTCGCGTTTCATACTTAAAGCTGTGGAGAATTCCTCGTAAACCTGCTTTTTCGCTTCTCCCAATCGTGTGCTTATTTTTTCAAGCGTGGGGAATAATTCGTCGACCTTGTTACTTACCAGCTCTTTATATGCTTGTTTGTCGTTCTCTTTTTGTTTTTCTTTGGCTTTTTCAGCCTCTAGGGCTTCCTTTGCCAGTTGTGCCCGTTGTTCCGGTGTTAATTCATTTAGATTCATTGTTCGTTATTGTTATATGGATAGATGTCCACGGTTAATACTTTCTTTACCATTCCCGATCCGTTACATACCTTGCAAGGTTCTGAATCGTATTCGTTATCCCGGTTTTTACCGATATAAACTTCTTTTTTGCCCGTTCCCCCGCAATTCCGGCAGATGTCAATTTTTACACTTCTCCAAATGGAAGTAGCGGTTTCTTTTCTTAAAATGTTTTGTGTCATGATGCTTTATTTATTTAATAGTCCATACTTGTAAAAGAACTTCTCTGCCCATTTGCCACGTACACCCCAAACCAAGGCTCCGTTTATTTTCATTAATGTGCTTTGTTTCACCCGGTCAAATTCGACGTAGACTTCCTCGATACCGTTTTGTCCCATTTGTGACCGGGTAACGCTAATGATGTCTTTTGTTATCTCCTTTTTCATATTGTTTCAGTTGTTCCGGTTAATAGCTTCACGGCAAAACGAGCGGGGAAAGAGGTCGCGTTAAGTTTCTCCAACGTGTAATCCTTGTACATATCGACAACTTGTCGAGTACCCCACACGGAAGGATGTTTTTCCAAAACGGAAGTAAAATCTATGTTTCTGATGTCGATTTGTTGTCGTACCCAATTCCAGTATCTCCGGTCTGATTTGAAAATATTTGCTTTATCTCCCGGGTATCGGTTCTCCGCGGCTTTGCAGCCGATTTCGAGTATAATCATGTTATACTCGTAGTCATTTACTTCTAGAATCTTTTTGATCTCCATAATCACGTTTTAAATGCCGTTTAAATGGTGTTTAAATTCTCGAATTCTCGCTTGTATAAGTCTAGGTCGATTTCGCATCCTTGTATCTCGGCGGCTCTTTGGAGGCTAACGAGAGTGTCATTTAAATCACGATAATTCGTTACCGTTTTGCAGATGCGATTGATCACGTACTGGTTGTTCACGCCAATTTCTTTGCATATATTACTTATTTCACTACTGTCTATCTCCCCGAGGAACTTCGTTTTGCTTCCGGCTAGAAACCGGGAATATATTTGTGGGGCAATCCCTTTCTCGGTATCATTCATGTTTTTAATTTTCCTATGCCAGTTAGGAGTCCCGAGCACCATAAAAGCGCATTGACCTTTTAAACTATCATACAATGCTTTTATTCGTCCCCATGCGGCAAGTTTTAAATTCTCTGCCTCGTCAAAAACAAGGATTGGTTTCACGTTACATTCTGCCAAGAATTTTAATTTCGTTTCAATGGCTCTCCTGATGCGGCTTTGTGACATCTCCTCACTAACGGGAACGCCGATTTCGATGGCAATATATCTTATGAAGTCACGTAAATTGAAGTCATTCGCGCAAGTTATTATGAATGACCCCATCGGGTATTTATCTCGCATTTTTTGAATCGCGTAAGTTTTGCCTGATCCCGTTGCTCCTATGATTGATTTTGCCGTGCTGCCACTTTTGGCTTCTATAAAATCATTTTCAATATCAAGGTATTGCTCGGTTTCAAAGGCTCGCCAGTACTTGTTGTCTAGTTCGTAACCGATAAATTTTGCGATCCTGTTAAAGTACAAGTCTTTTATCACGGTGTTGTTGAAAACAAACTTTCCTGTTATCAGCCCGGTAATCATTGCGTCAATGTAAGCGATATTCACTTTTGCGTCTTTCGCTAGTTTGTTGCGACTGTAAGTTTTGCTGTCACCGGTGATGTCCATGTGTGCGACGTATTCTTGCATACGCTCCACGATAGTTGCTTTTTGATCCTCTGTTAGTTTCATATTTTTATTTTTATAATTTATTATTCAGTTTGTCCCGGCGTTCTTTCAAGTATTCTTTGCGTGATTTCTTGGGTGTTGAAGTTTTTTCCTCTATTGGTTCGGTCTTTTCCCCGTAGAGGTCTGCTTCTGCTGCGGATAATATTGCCTTGTCAAAGAACTTGTACCCGAGTTTCATGATTTCTTCGGAATTCATCAAGGAGGCAGCGGCTTCCCGCTTTTGTTTTGCTCGTTTTTGTTGTTCTTTCTTGATATTTAGCCGTTTGTTTATTTCTGTTTTCTCGTCTTCCTTGTAATCCTGAACGGCATACGCCATGCGGTCTTTCTCGATAGCCCACGCCACGAAACGGCGGGATTTGTCAGCTTCTTCCTTGTAGAGGGCAACCCGTGAACTGTTAAGCGGGTCAAAGCGGATATAAAACTTTTGCCGGATGTACTTGCAAGCGAAATCGGCAGAAGGAGTGTATCTTTCGGGGAGGACGTCGTTTCTGAAATCAAACTCGTATCCCTCCGCGACCTCGTAGACCCGCTTGATCTTGTTTTCTACCCATGAAATCCCTTCTTTTGCGTAGACGCATTCCTTTTCGTTCCATTCCCAAAACATATTTATCCAGTCCAAGGCAACGAGTTGTTGCGTGTCGGGATTTTGGCTACCGAAATACTTCTCTTTTGGCGTTTTGCCGTCTTTTCCCGGGGTGTTATTCACCACGTGGAAGAACCATTCTTGTAATTTGATAGTTTCTTTCTTGTTTTTCAAGGACTTCGTTTTGTCAAGAGTGGCAATGAAATCCTCGTTTATTTGATTGTTTATGTTTTTCGATTTTATATTCATCCCGGTAAAACCGTCAGCGTATCTCATGTGCTGATCCTGCAAGTTTTTGAAACAACGTTCGATAATTTTACTTTGCCCGTTGTTCGGCATGGCAGGGAAATGTAAAGTTGTCAACCGTTTGAAATAGTTGTTTGATCCGTCGTTATCATACTGCATTTGGAAAGGCAAACAATACCCGGAACGAGTTACTGCCATGCGGAACGCACGTTGCACGCTTCCCATGTTGTCAGCTTCCTCGGATATGTCCCACCCGAGCCAATAGCCGGAATGAGCGTCCACGATGGCGTAGACATTCAATTTTGCCGCTTTGCCGCTTGGGGTTATGTAGAAAAGGTTGACTTTTGTACCATCGCCGCACCACACTGCATCCCTCGTGCTCGGTTTGTAGCGGAGGATGGTGTAACCGAAAAGGTTTTTCCATGCTTGCGCCCCGTGGCGTGCCAAGTACCATACTTGCATTACCTCGGGAATGTTCAAGTTGTATTTCACGCAACTTTCACTAATTACGGCAGGGCTATCTTTTACCATCCACCCGTTTTGTAACACGATCTCGTTGTATAGTTTTGTTACTCGAACGTAATCCGGTTTATGTGGATCACTATACAAGTCAATTAATATTTGTATGCGTTCATCATCAACCTTCCGGGATGAGGTGTTCCCGAATTTTCGGGAAATTAAGGCTTGAATGCCTTCCTGCTCGTATTCTTGTTGCCGTCGGTAACAAGCGTTGTAATTCTTTGGCAATTTTGCCCCGTTGGGAAATTCTGGTGATGGACTGTTGGCAAGGGTTATGCAAATGCAACGAAATTCTTTCACGGTTTTGACGTGAAAACGTTTTAGAGTCTTGTTGTTATACTTGTAAACATCCTTGTGCATTAAGCGTAACCAACGGGATTGGTATAACAACAAGCAGATGTAATCATCCGGCAATTTTGTTCGTTCCTCGCTGTTTATTTCACCGCTCGTTACGTCCACTTTTTCCCGGGTTATAATGAAACTTGCTAGTTCTTCTTTTTCATCTTGTCGAACGGGGGGAAGTAATTCTCGAATCGTGTTTAATCTTATCCATTCCTCGATTGATAATCCCCCGCAAAGTTCTTTTTGTATTAAATTCTTGTACTTGTCTTTTAGACTGTTGTAGTGAATATAAACGACATTGCCAATCTTGTGGTGTTCCCAACAGAAAACTTGGTTTTGGCGTTGTCTGCTTAGTCCTATTTTTATTGTGGATATTGTAATACCACATTTTTCAAGTTCCGGGACTGTGACACAAATAATATTTTCACTAATACAAGGCATAGTCTTTATTTTTTAGTTCCCGGTGGCGGAGTCGAACCGCCACGGCGACCATCCGGGAAAAATGATTACTTTTGGGTGTTAATTCTGAATAGTAATCATTATGGTTAGAGAAGAACATCTTAAAAGAGTCGAAGAACTGGTCCGCGATTTGGCGTTATCGGATAAGAGTACAGATGATTTTTTTCGACATATTCTGTTTGTATCTGTAAGTATCTTCGGTATAATAATCTCCCTTCATTCCAAACTTCCAGAATCCCTATATATTCGTTTGGTATTTGCGCTGTCAATGGGAATATTGCTGCTGGGAATCCTACTTGTTGGCTTAGCTGTATATGATCATGCAATGATTCATAAAAAGAGGTTGGAAGTCCATCTTGACGAATATAAAAATGCTCTGTTAGATGAGAGGGTTCCTTCTTTTCGGACTCTTTTGAAGCGTGAAAGAACGTCACTATGCGAGAAATGGGGGTTAATAAGTTTAGTTTCTTCATTAGTTCTGCTTTTAGTTTACCTGTTATTACTTTTATTTTTTTAGTTCCCGGTGGCGGAGTCGAACCGCCACGGCGACCATCCGGGAAAAATGATTACTTTTGGGTGCTAATTCTAAATTGTAATCATTATGGAAAATTTGATAACCCCCGTGATGAAAGATGAACTTCTTTCTTTGCTTGTTGCTAATTGTGAATTAAATACTTATTTATCTTCTAATCATCCAAAACCTTTATTAGATATAGCAGGAAGTCGTAATAACCTTCAGGCTATCTTTAATCAATTTTGTCGGCTTGGTTTATTGTCAAAAGGAGTTGTAAGTTCAAATTCAATTTCGGTTGTTGTTAATGTTGAGGCTCATGATTTTCTGTCACGGGGAGGTTTTACAGCCCAAGAAGAAATATTGAAAGCTAATATCAACAAACTAGGTCTTGAACTTGAATCGCTTTCTAAAGAACTTGAACCAAAGTTTGCGGAGAAGGCATCCACGATAATGACCATTGCAAACAATATTTTGTCCGTTGTTGGTTTCTTGGAGCGTTAAGAATTCATGCGACCACGCTTCCAGTTGACTGAGAAGAGATTTATCTCGTAAATATTGTGTCGGTTTTTGTTTGTCCCTGTAAATCTCTTCTCCGTCGACTAGAACAATTCGTTCAAAATATGTTACAGGTGTAAAGTATGTGTGTGTTGTGTGTTCACCTAGATAACTGTTATATATTATTTCTATTTTAGAACTGTTTTTTTTCATGGCGGAATACTTTAAGCGTTAATGAAATTTTCTCGCATTTGGATCAGTTCCTCGGCTGCTTTCTTCACGGCTTGCTTTAGGGTGCGCCTTCCTTTCAGTTGGGCTCTAACTGTGTTTGCCGTGTAGCGACCTTTTAGCTTTGTGGCTATTAGTTCATAGTCCTTTGGTCTTAATTTTTCGAGTATTTCTTGTATTTCCATTTATTTTCGTAGTTTTGTTTCATTAATTCGATACAAATATAGGATATTGTTTATATAACATCCAAACAAATTCCTATATATTTTACTAATAATAGGAAATTTCTTATATGGAAGTACAGGATCGTATTTTAATGCTGATAGATGGTTTGGGAATGAATAAGAATTCATTTAGTGTATCCATCGGAATACAGCCGCAAACATTGCATCATATTGTAGCGGGTAGACGAACAAAACCATCTTTTGATGTTATTGAAAGAATAATATCAACATATTCCTGTGTAAATCCTTTATGGCTCATAACGGGACAGGGTGATATGTTTGTTCCTGAAAAAATAGAGTTTGAAGAAAAAGAAAATTCTTCAATAAATGAAGATATACAAGTGATAGTAACAGGTAGGGAAGACTCTGGTATAATTCAAATCCCGATCGTTGATATTGCGGTTGCGGCGGGAACTGGTTGTTACAATCCTAATAATATAGAAGTAGTAGATTGTATTTCGTTGCCGGATTCAATGATTAAGCCCGGTGTACAGTATCTTTGTGTTCGAGTGAAGGGGGAGAGTATGGCTCCGACGTTGTTGGATAGTTCTTTTCTTGTTATTCGGATGTTGGCTCGGGCGGAATGGGCGCATTTAGCAGATGAGCAAATATACGTGTTGTCAGACATGGAAGGAAAAGCTTACGTTAAACGTGTAAAAAATCGTTTTAAGAGGGGATTCATTGTGTGTATGTCAGATAATCCGGATAAGGCTTATTATCCAAATTTTAATCTTCAAGAGAATGAAATAAATACTATTTGGCACGCTGAATGGTATATTTCGGCAAAGATGCCTAATATTCATCAATCCTACTATAATAAAGTAACGACTTTGGAGGATGATATTGCAGAAATAAAAAATGAATTAAGAATGATTCACCGCCAACTTGGAGCGGGAAATTGATGTTCTTTTGTTAGGGGAAATAGTAATTTTGATGTATACCTAAATGTATACCTAAATGTATACCTAAATGGTCACCTAGATGGTCACCTAAATTTTTGTTTTGTATCTTTGGATTTGGGTAACTAGAATAGTGTGAGGGTGTTTAATCATCGTTTAATCGCTGTTTATATGGTATTTAATCACTCTTTAAATTATAGGCTTTTATAGTGGAATTTAAATTGCATCTCCCGTAATTTTAATCAAAATCACACTAAATTATACTTTTCGTTTTGTCGGACACTTTTTGGAAAAACGTTGAAACCCCTAGTAATGGCGGGCTTTAGCGAGTTTTTCTCTCGAAGTCCATTTTTATACTTTTCGTTTTGCCCCTTATAACCCTCTGTTTTGTATCTTTGTGTATTTAAATGCTTGTATTTTAAATTGTTATAATTTTAACAATAAAAAAGTGGGAGAAAGTGGTTTGAAGTGGGAAATATTTTAATAACTTTACATCACTAAATTGGATGAAGAATATGTTGTCGTTTATAGGAGATTATACATGTAAGTTGGATAGTAAAGGACGCTTGGTTGTTCCGGCTGTTTTTCGCAAGGAAATGCAGGCCGGGCAGGAGGGTTCTTTCGTGTTGCAGCGGAATATTTTCGAGACATGTATAGATGTTTATCCCAAGGGCGAATGGTTGCGGCTGGTCGAAGAATTGCGGGCTAAATTGAGCCCGTTCAATCAAGAGCATATGAGGTTCCGGAGAGGTTTTTTTCATGGAGCGCTGGAGGTGGAACTGGATGCTAACGGACGTATTCTGATTCCTCGCAAGATGCTTGAGCAGGTAGCGATAGAGGGTGACGAGATCGTGTTGGTGGGTTTGGATTCGAAGATTGAAATTTGGGATAAAATAAAGTACGAAGAGGGGGCGATGAGTACGGAGGAATTTGTACTTTTGACGGATAAATTGAATTTCGGGAATTTAGGATTGTGATGTATTGAAAATGAGGGTTCAAGGGTAAGAAATTAAATTTAAAAGATATGGAATCGTTGTATCATGTGCCGGTTTTGTTGGAAGAGTCCGTTTCCGGGTTGAATATAGACCCGGAGGGGGTATATCTTGATTTGACTTTCGGAGGAGGTGGTCATTCGAGGGAGATATTAAGACACTTGGGTGGCGGTTGCCTGATAGGATTTGATCAGGATTCTGATGCATTGGCAAACGTGCCGGATGATAGTCGGTTTATTTTCGTGAATCATAATTTCCGGTATCTGCGGAATTTTTTGCGGTATTGCGGATATGATAATGCGGATGGTATATTAGCCGATCTGGGGGTATCGTCACACGAGTTTGACGAGGCGGGGCGGGGATTCTCGTTTCGTTTTGACGCGGAACTGGATATGCGCATGAACCGGAGAGGACGATTGAAAGCAACGGATATATTAAATTCGTACAGCGAGGAAGATTTGATTCGGGTATTCCGGGAGTATGGTGAAGTAGATAATGCCCGCGGGTTGGTCAGTTTGATAATCAAAGCACGGGAGGAGAGGCCGATTGGACGTTCGGAAGAGTTTTTGCAAGTGATTGCGCCTCGTGTCCCGAAACAAAAGGAAAAGAAGTATTTGGCACAAGTGTATCAAGCGTTGCGTATAGAGGTAAACGGGGAATTGGATGCATTGAAAGAGATGTTGCAGCAAGCGGAGTTGGCATTGCGTCCGGGGGGACGATTGGTAGTGATTACCTATCATTCACTGGAAGACCGGATCGTGAAAAATTTCTTGAAGAGTGGGAATTTCGAGGGAAAGATCGAGAAAGATTTTTACGGACACGTGAAACGGAATTTCGAGTTGGTGAACCGTAAAGTGATCGTGCCATCGGATGAAGAGATCGAACGTAATCCGAGGGCCAGAAGTGCTAAATTGAGAATCGCGGAAAAAATATAGTAAGGGTATGAAGTGGTTCAAGAAGAAGAAAGTAAAGGATTTTGTATCTCCTTCGCAGGAACAGAAGGAGGTACTTGCCGAGTCCATGAAAGAGGTGTTGGACGGACGGTTGCTTGCCGATACCGTGTTGCGCCGAAATATGGTTTTTATTCTTTTTCTGACATTGCTTGGTATTTTATACATAGCGAACGGGTATAATACAGAGAAATTGTTTATGAAAAAGGTGGCGTTGGAGAAAGAGTTGAGCGACCTGCGCTTTGAATCGGTAACAACCTCGTCGGAATTGATGCGCATCAGTGTGCCGTCGGAAGTGGAAAGACGGGTGAAAGAAGCCGGGTTGGATCTGGTGCAGAGTAAGGAACCGCCAATAAAGATAGAGAAATGAAAAGAGTCCATAAAGTCCATAAGGTCAGTAAAGTCTGTAAGGTCACGGGTGTCCTTCGGACGGAATGTATCGGCGGCAGAACTGCCGTGGTTAAAGTGATTGATAGGAAGGTATGGACCTTTGACCTTATAGACTTTATGAACTTTATAGACTAATTTAGGAATATGGCATCTTCGATGAAACATGAGTTGGCTGGACGACTGGGGCTTGTTTACCTGGTGGTGATCGGGATTGCGGTGTTGATCGTGGTGCAGGCTTTGTACGTTCAGGTGTGGAAAGGGGATGAGTTGAGGAAGCAGGTGCAGAATGTTTCAAGGAAAGATTTTACGGTAGCCCCGATTCGGGGAAATATATATGCCGATGACGGACGTATTCTGGCGAGTTCTGTGCCGTATTATTCGTTAAGGTTTGATTGCGTGGCGGTGGCGGATACATTGTTTAAAAGAAAAGTGGATAGTCTGGCAATTTGCCTGTCGCGGTTTTTCGGGGATGCTCCCGCTTCAGAATACAGGCAAAAGTTGTGGAAAGGGAAATACGGGGCGAAGGCTAATCGTTATCTGTTGATTAACAAGAAGAAAATTTCTTACACCGAATTGATGAAGGTTAAGAAATTTCCTATTTTTCGGGAGAGAGGTACCCGAAGCGGTTTGATTCTCGAGCGGGAGAATGTGCGGTTGCAGCCGCATAGAGATTTGGCGTATCGTACCGTGGGATATCTGAATGAGGCGGAAGATGGAACTTTCGAGGGGCGCGTGGGGCTTGAGGGAGCTTTCGAGAAACAATTGCGCGGGGTGCCGGGAAGGAGTTACCGGCAAATGATGTCCGGAAGGTGGATTTCCGTGACGGTAGATGAACCGATAGACGGGAATGACGTGGTGACGACTATAAACGTGGATTGTCAAGATATCGTGCAAGGGGCATTGACTCGCCAGTTGGAATATTATAAGGCGAATGCCGGTACGGCTATTTTAATGGACGTGAAGACGGGGGATATCAAAGCAATCGCAAATGTGTCGAAAACGGCAACGGGTTACCGTGAGGTGTTGAATAACGCGATCGGTGATGCTGCCGAACCGGGGTCGGTAATCAAGGCGGCTACTATGGTAGCCCTGTTGGAGGACGGGTACGTACTGCCCACGGACACGATAGATTTGGGTAAAGGGATATACACGCATAACGGGGTAACTTTACGGGAGTCCAGAACTCCTATCGGGAAAGTAACCGTACAGTCTATTTTCGAGCGTTCTCTGAATGGAATTACGGAACTGGTATATGAACATTATCGCGAGCAACCGGAAAAATTCGTGAACCGTTTGTACGCGATGGGGTTGAACCGAAAGGTGGGTATTGATATCGTGGGGGAAGCGGAGCCTTATATCAAGTATCCCACGGATAAGTCGTGGAGCGGTACTTCTTTGCGGTGGATGAGTTTCGGGTACGAGTTGCAGGTGACTCCGTTGCAAGTGTTGGCGTTTTACAATGCTTTGGCAAATGACGGCAAGAAAATGAAACCCCGTATCGTGAAAGAAATCCGGGAGGGTAGCCGGGTGATAGAGCGTTTTGAGCCTGAGGTGGCTATGAATAAAATATGCAGCAAGCAGACGCTGGCTTATATGCGACAGATGATGGAGGGTGTCGTGGAGAACGGAACTGCCAAAAATCTGAAAAATGCAGCTTGTAAGATAGCGGGTAAAACAGGAACGGCAAAAGTGGCGGCAGGGAAAAAGGGGTACAAGGCGGAGCCGAAGTATCGGGCAAGTTTCGTGGGATATTTTCCGGCTGACAAACCTCTGTACTCGTGTATTGTCGTGGTGGATAATCCTTCCACGTCGGTGGGATATTACGGTAATGTGGTTTCGGGAAATGTGTTCCGGGAGATTGCCGACAAGGTATATTCAATGGCGTCATTGATGAGGCACGATGAGCAGGAGGAAGAAATAGACCGGACTCTGCCTATCAGTCAGAACGGGTTGAAGGATGATTTTTTGGCTATATATGACGAGTTGGGTATTGACGTGACGGACGAGGCGGGGAATGCCGATTGGGTGATGACGTCACGGGATAAAGAGGGGAAGGAGTTTGAACTGAAAGCCCGGAGCGTGGATTTCTCCGTGGTGCCGAACGTGAAAGGGATGGGTTTACGGGATGCGTTATACTTGCTGGAGAATAGCGGGCTGAAAGTCGGGGTGAGCGGAGCGGGTACCGTAAGCAGTCAATCGTTGACACCGGGGCAGCGGGTGCAGAAGGGAAGTTATGTAGGGATAGTACTGAAGTAATTTTAGATTTAAAATTTTAGATTTTAGATTGAAAAGATAATAATTTAGAGCAATGAAATTAAGGGATTTGTTAGAAGGGATAGCTTGTGAGATTGTGCAAGGGGATTCGGGTGTAGAGATACATGCGATTCATTTCGATTCCCGGAAGGTTGGTAAAGGGGATGTATTTGTTGCCCAGCGGGGTGTTAGTGTTGACGGGCATGCATTTATCGGCAAGGCGGTTGCCTTGGGTGCGGTTGGCGTGATTTGTGAAGATGTGCCGGAAAGCCTACCGGACGGGGTAACCGTGGTAAAGGTGGCGAATTCATCGGATGCGTTGGGATGGATGGCATCCGCTTATTACGGGCATCCGTCGCGGGAAATGAAACTTGTCGGGGTGACCGGAACGAACGGGAAGACGACAACGGCGACATTGCTGTACGAGGTGGCACGGTTGGCGGGCAAACAAGCCGGTTTGTTATCGACGGTTTGTAATTACGTGGGGGACGAGAAAGTACATGCTACACATACGACACCAGATGCATTGGAGATTAATTCACTGATGCGGCGTATGGTGGACGAGGGGTGCGAATATTGTTTTATGGAGGTGAGTTCCCATGCGGCAGATCAGCGACGTGTTAGCGGTTTGGATTTTGACGGTGCTATATTTTCAAATATTACACACGATCATTTAGATTACCACAAAACGTTTCGGGCGTATATCGAGGCGAAGAAGGGATTTTTCGATCGTTTGTCCGCGAAGGCTTTCGCGTTGACGAATGCGGATGACAAGAATGGTATGGTCATGTTGCAGAACACGAAAGCATGTAAATATACTTACTCCTGCAAGCGTATGGCGGATTTTAATTGTAAAATATTGGAACGCCATTTGGACAGCATGTTATTATTGCTGGACGGGAGTGAGGTTTGGACAAAGTTTACGGGAGATTTTAACGCATATAATTTGCTTGCCGTGTATTCTGCGGCTCGCTTGTTAGGCTTCGAGAAAGAAGAGTTGTTGCCCGTGATGAGTATGTTGGTTCCGGTGTCGGGACGATTTGAAACAATTCTGTCCCGGGATGGAATTATGGCGATCGTGGATTATGCCCACACGCCGGATGCTTTGGAGAATGTGTTATCGACAATCAGCGGGTTGAAAAAAGACGGTAAGGTGATTACCGTGGTCGGTGCCGGTGGTGACCGTGACCGGACGAAGCGTCCGGAGATGGCGGAGGTGGCTTGTCGATTGAGCGACCGGGTTGTGTTGACTTCCGACAATCCTCGAAGCGAGGAACCCACGGCGATTATAGAGGATATGCGTGCGGGAGTACCGGAGGATGCCCGTGATTGGGTGTTGGCGATAACCGACCGGAAGGAGGCGATACGTACGGCACTGATGCTGGCAAAACCGGACGATATTGTGCTGGTTGCCGGTAAAGGACATGAGGATTATCAGGAAATAAAAGGAGTGAAACATCATTTTGATGATAAAGAGATTATAAAGGAAATATTTAAGTTGTAGTGTCATGTTTTACCACATTTTCGATTATTTAGAGCAGTTTGATTTTCCCGGGGCCGGAATGTTCCAGTATATCACATTCCGATCGGCTTGTGCCGTGATTTTGTCTTTGTTGATAGCCACGGTGGTTGGAAAGCGGATTATCCGTATTTTGCAAAAACAGCAGGTTGGAGAGGAGATTCGCGATCTCGGACTGGAAGGGCAGATGCAGAAGAAAGGAACCCCGACGATGGGAGGGATTATTATCCTGTTGGCGATATTAATACCCGTGATTTTGTTTGCGCGGTTGGATAACGTGTATATCCAATTGATGCTTGTGGCTACGGTGTGGCTCGGGTTGATCGGTTTTCTGGATGATTATATCAAAGTATTTAGAAAGCACAAGGAGGGATTGAAAGGACGTTTCAAGGTGATCGGGCAGGTCGGTTTGGGATTGATCGTGGGGGTGACCTTGTACGTGAGCGATGACGTGGTGATTCGCGAGAAAGCTATGTTGTCGGAAGTGGGTGTAGTGACAAGTACGGTAGATGAGGGATTCTCCGAGGAGAATAGTAAAACCTTGTTGACGAAAGACGTGAAATCGACCAGAACAACTATTCCATTCTTCAAGAATAACGAGTTCGATTACGCTTGGTTCGGGGCTCTTTTCGGGAAATATGCCGAACCGATCGGATGGATCGTGTTTATCTTGATCACGATATTTATCGTGACAGCCGTATCGAACGGGGCAAACTTGACGGACGGGCTTGACGGGCTTGCGACGGGAACGTCCGCGATAGTCGGAGCCACGTTGGGGATACTGGCGTATGTTTCGGGTAACATGGTGTATGCCGATTACCTGAATATCATGTATATCCCACATTCCGGGGAACTGGTGGTATTTATTGCTGCCTTTATCGGTGCCACGATCGGATTCTTGTGGTACAATTCGTATCCGGCACAAGTCTTTATGGGCGACACGGGAAGTTTGTCATTGGGAGGTATTATCGCGGTATTCGCTATCATGATTCATAAAGAATTATTGATTCCGATCCTTTGTGGTATATTCCTCGTGGAGAATTTGTCGGTAGCCATGCAGGTAAGTTATTTCAAGTACACGAAGAGAAAGTTCGGAGAGGGACGGAGAATATTTCTGATGTCGCCTCTGCATCATCATTTCCAGAAGAAGGGTATTCCGGAGCCGAAGATCGTGACTCGTTTCTGGATAGTGGGAATAGCGTTGGCTGTGATAACAATAGTGACATTAAAGATTCGGTAAGTTTAATAATTTCGGATTTATGATTTTAGATTGAAGAATCGTAAATCATAAATCGTAAATCATAAATATATGAAACGCTTGGTTATTTTAGGGGGAGGAGAAAGCGGAGCGGGGGCTGCCCGGTTAGGGAAAAAGTTGGGATACGAGGTTTTCTTATCAGATAAAGGGAAATTGGCTGACAAGTACAAGAAAGTGTTGGAAGAGTTGGGTGTAGAGTACGAGGAGGGGCAACATACCGAAACAAAGATATTTACTGCCGATATCGTGGTAAAGAGTCCGGGGATACCGGATAAATTACCGATGATAGTCGGTTTGCGGGAACGGGGGATCGAGGTGATCTCGGAAATCGAGTTTGCCGGACGGCACACGGATGCAAAAATGTATTGCATCACGGGAAGCAACGGAAAGACGACGACCACGTTGTTGTTGTATCATATATTGAAAGAAGCCGGGTATGACGTGGGGTTGGCAGGGAATGTCGGGAATAGTCTGGCGGCACAGGTGGCGGATAATCTGCATCGCGTGTACGTGGTGGAGTTGTCCAGTTTCCAGTTGGACGGGATGTTCCGCTTCCGGTGTGATACAGCGATATTGACGAATATTACTCCCGATCATTTAGACCGTTATGATTATAAGTTCGAGAACTATGCTCGTTCTAAATTCCGTATCTTGAATAACATGAGGGCGGAAGATTTGTTTATCTACGGGTATGACTGTGACGTGGTACGGGAATGTGTCGAACAGGAAAACATCGTACCGGAGGCAGCTGGGTTTACTTATTCGGCAGATAATCGATTGAACGCGTATATGGACGGGGATACCGTGATTGCCCGATGGGGGGAACGGACTTTCTGCATTGACAAGAAAGAAATTACGATACAGGGACGGCATAACGTGTATAATGCGATGGCTGCTATATTGGCAGCCTTGAAGGCGGGTGTCTGTGATGCGAATTTGAGAAAGGGATTGACGACATTCCCGCAGGTGGAACACCGTTTGGAAACGGTTGAAGTCATCGAGGGGGTGACTTATATAAATGATTCGAAGGCAACAAACGTGGATTCGACGTGGTACGCGTTGGATAGTATGCATGCCCCCGTGGTATGGATTGCCGGGGGAACGGATAAAGGAAATGATTATAGCGTGTTGTTTGACCTTGTACGGGAAAAAGTAAAATTATTAATCTGCATGGGGGTAGATAATAAGAAATTGATAGACTCCTTTTCTCCGATTTGTGAGGTGGTGGATACGCATAGCTTGGAGGATACCATGAAAGTAGCATCAACCCGTGCCGTGAGTGGCGATGTCGTGTTACTTTCTCCTTGTTGTGCTAGTTTTGATTTATTCAAGAATTACGAGAACCGGGGGGAACTGTTTAAAGAAAAAGTGAGAGAACTCAAGGAGTTCTGTGATTGAAGAAGTTGTGAATCATAAATCGTAAATTGTAATGGGCAGGATAATTAACAAGCTGAGTTTGAAGGGCGACAGGATATTGGGAATCGTGGTTATAGCTTTAATGCTGATCTCGTTATTGGTCGTGTATTCTTCCACGGGAAGTCTTGCTTTCCGTGTGCGCGGGGGAGATACCAGCTTTTACCTGTTAAAACAGCTTTTCTTGTTGGTGGGCTGTTATGGGGTTATCTTGCTCACGCAATCTTGCCATTATAAATATTTATTGTCTTTTGCCACGTTTATTCTATTGGCTTCTTTTGGTTTTTTGGTATTGGCAAAAGTAATGGGAGCCACGTTGAACGACACGGAGCGGTGGATAAAGATATTCGGAATTTCATTCCAGCCGTCGGAGTTCGCGAAATTGGCGGTAATCATATTTTGTGCCCGTGCAATCGCGTTTGAACAGACCGAAAAAGGATGCGATGACAATGTGTTATTGCGGATGTTGTGGGTAGTCCCGATACTTTTCTTGATTTTTATGGAGAACTTTTCTACTTCGGCATTGTTGGGAGGAGTCTGTTTGTTTATGCTATTCGTGGGACGGTTGAGTTTGAAGACATTCAGTAAGATTATCGGGGGACTTGTATTGCTTGTCGTATTGCTTGTGGCGGCACTTTTTATTGTGCCGGAGAAACAATTGGGCAAGGTCGGGCGTCTGTTGACGGTGAAAAGCCGATTGGAGGCATTTTTTGTTCCCTCGAAAGCGAATAAAGATGATTCTTACCAATCGGATCAAGCGAAAATAGCCGTGGCACGAGGCGGATTGTTCAAGGTGGCTCCGGGAACCAGTGTACAGCGTAATTTTCTGCCGCATCCCTATTCTGATTTTATTTTCGCGATAATTGTAGAAGAATACGGATTGGGGGGTGCCGGGGTGGTTATGCTATTATACTTGATCATACTCTATCGTGTGGGGGTGATCGTGCGACGATGCACGAGAATGTTCCCGGCAATGCTGGTGACCGGGTTGGGTTTGTGTATTGTGTTGCAGGCCTTAATAAACATGGGGGTTTGCGTGGGCTTGTTCCCCGTGACCGGACAGCCTTTGCCGCTGGTAAGTATGGGGGGAACTTCCCTGTTATTCACGAGTGCGGCATTCGGGATGATATTGAGTGTCAGTCATACCTTCTCTGAAGAGGGGGAGCGGGAAGCGAAAGAGAAGCTGAAAGTGGCAACGACGGAAGAAGAAATATAAAGAAATAGAATATTATGAAAAAGGTGATTATCAGCGGAGGAGGAACAGGAGGGCATATATTCCCGGCACTCTCGATAGCAAATGCTTTAAGGCGTTTGGATAAAGATATTGATATTCTGTTCGTGGGGGCAGAGGGTAAGATGGAGATGGAGAAAGTACCTGAGGCGGGATACCGAATTGTGGGTTTGCCTGTTCGCGGGTTGCAACGGAAATTGACGTTGAATAACTTGAAAGTGGCGTGGAACCTTTGGCGAAGTCTGCGGAAAGCCAAACGAATCGTGAAAGAATTCAAGCCGGATGTCGTGGTAGGAGTCGGGGGATATGCCAGTGGGCCTATCGGTCGGGTGGCGGCGAATGCGGGAGTGCCTTTGGTATTGCAGGAACAAAACTCTTATGCCGGGGTGACCAATAAACTATTGGCGAAGAAAGCCGAGAAGATTTGTGTGGCTTACGAGGGGATGGAACGTTTTTTCCCGAAAGAGAAAATTATATTCACGGGTAATCCCGTGCGGAAGGATTTGTTGAATGCCTTGGGAGAACGGGAAGAAGGTATTGTTTTTTACGGTTTGAACCCGAAGAAAAAGACTGTGCTTGTAACCGGGGGTAGCCTTGGTGCCGGATCGATTAATAAGGCTATGGTGCGATGGTTGGAACGTATTGCCGGATGGGAAGACGTGCAGGTAATCTGGCAGTGCGGTAGTTATTACCACAAGCAACTGGAAGCGGAGTTAAAAGAGCGTTTGCCGGAGAACGTGAAGTTTATGCCTTTCTTGAAACGTATGGATTTGGCGTATGCTTGCGCTGATCTTGTGGTGGCAAGGGCGGGAGCCGGAACGATTTCAGAATTGTGTTTGCTGGGAAAAGCTGTTGTTCTGGTGCCTTCGCCGAACGTGGCGGAAGATCACCAAACCAAGAATGCGATGGCTCTGGTACATAAACAAGCTGCCGTTATGGTAAAAGATAACGAGGTCGTCGAACGTCTGGGTGATGTGATGGAAGATTTATTAAAGAACGATACCGAACGCAAGGCTTTGTCCGATCATATCTCGGCGTTAGCAATGAAAGATTCGGATGAGATTATCGCGAACGAAATCTTGAAGATTATAAATAGTGGGCAAGCTAAAATCTAAAATTATGGATATTGATAATGTAAAAGCAATATATTTCGTGGGAATCGGGGGGATAGGTATGAGTGCTTTGGCGCGTTATTTCAAGATTATGGGATATCACGTGGCCGGGTACGATAAGACAGAATCGCCTCTGACGAGAAAGATGACCGATGAGGAGGAATTTGATATCACGTACGAGGATGATGAGGCAAGAATCGAGGAGGTATTTCGGGATAAGACGCACACGCTTGTGGTGTACACGCCTGCCGTGCCGAAAGAGAACCGAATATTGAGTTTCTTCCGGGATAATGGCTACGCTTTGCACAAACGTGCGGAGGTGTTGGGGTTTCTTTCCCGAAGCAAAAAAGCTCTTTGTATAGCGGGGACGCACGGGAAAACGACGACGACGACGATGTTGGCGTTTTTGCTGAAAAATTCACATGTCGGATGTAGTGCTTTTTTAGGGGGAATATCTTCTAATTATGGAACGAACTTGTTGATTGACAAGGAATCGGATTACGTGGTGATCGAGGCGGACGAGTATGATCGGTCGTTTTTGCATCTGCATCCGGAAATAGCGGTGATTACAGCCATGGATGCCGATCATCTGGATATATACGGGACTCACGAGGAATTGTTGAAAGCCTTCGAGGAGTTTGCCTTACAAACTCGGGGGCAACTTTTCTTGAGAAAAGGTTTGGAATTGAAAAGGCGGGAAATTACCGGACACTACGCGGCAGGAGAGAAAACGGATTATTATGCCGACCGTTTACGGGTAGATAACGGTAGTTTTTTATTTGATTATATCGGGAAAGATATCGAAATTCGGGATTTGCGATTGTGTTTCCCGGGACGTGTGAACGTGGAGAACGCTACGGCGGCAATCACGGTGGCTTTGCACGCGGGGGTGACTGCCGAGGAAATTCGGGATGCTTTACCTTTGTTCAAAGGAGTGTCAAGACGATTTGATATACACGCGAAAACGAATCGAGTTCTGTACATGGATGATTATGCCCATCACCCGCGGGAGATTGAGGCATCGCTTTCGTCTGTACGGGAGATGTGGCCGGAGAAGAAGTTGATTGTTGCTTTTCAGCCTCACCTGTATTCGCGGACGAACGATTTCTATCCGGATTTCGCGAAGAGTTTGAGTCTGGCGGATTTAGTGATATTGTTGGATATATATCCGGCACGGGAACAACCTATACCGGGGGTAACTTCGGCTCTGATAGCCGATCGTTTGTCCGTGCCTTGTGTTCGGGTGACGAAAGAAGACTTTCCGGCATACGTGAGAGAACACGTGACGGACGGACTC
The DNA here is from genome assembly GCF_022132345.1 of Butyricimonas sp. DFI.6.44. Taxonomy (NCBI): domain Bacteria; kingdom Pseudomonadati; phylum Bacteroidota; class Bacteroidia; order Bacteroidales; family Odoribacteraceae; genus Butyricimonas; species Butyricimonas sp. DFI.6.44. Next base: position 42,894 of record NZ_JAKNJD010000005.1, read on the forward strand.
TTCGTGACCATGGGAGCCGGGGATATAGACCGCTTTATTCCGGTATTTACTGATATGTTTAATACAGCAAATCATTGATTTGCTGTTGCAAGTTGAGCCTGTGGCTCTGCAAGTTGCAGGTTACAGGTTTGATTTGCGGAATGAGAATAATAACTTGTAACTTGTAACCTGTAACTTGTAACTGAAATTATTGAATGAAACGCGTACTACCATACATATTATCTTGCATTTTGCTTGTTTACCTGATAATTGTGCTTACCTTTGTGGCGACAAAATTGGGGGAGGTAACATGTAGAGGGGTGCGGATTGCTGTCAAGAATACGGATGTTAATATGTTCGTGGACGAGGAGGATATCATGAAAGCGATAAAGAAGGGGTATGGGGACATAATGAACAAAAGTATTATGGCAGTAAATAAAGATAGTTTGGAAAGGATACTTGTCAAAAATCCGATGATAAAATCGGCTCAGGTTTACTACAGTTTAGACGGCTATATCCATGTGAGTATCAAGCAACGTGAACCTGTTTTGAGAGTAATGACGGGTGAGGGTTACTACGTTGATAGTGACGGGAAAGTAATGCCGTTGTCTTCTAAGTTTACTTCCAGGGTTGTTGTTGCAACCGGTGATATTAGTAAGAAATACGCGTGCGAGAAGTTAGCTCCGTTCGTGATGTCCTTGAGGGACGATTCGTTTTTGGATGCCTACATCGAGCAATTGATCGTGAGATCGAACGAGGATATTGTGATGATTCCCAAAGTAGGTGATTTCAGAATCATACTCGGTAAGGTCGAAAATAGCCGGGAGCGCTTGGATAAACTGATATTGTTCTTGAAGAACGGTATCGCTAAAAAAGGTTGGAATCATTACAAGGAAGTCAATTTAAAATTTGATAACCAAGTAGTTTGTGTTAGAAAATAAAAAATAGATATTATGGGATTTGTAGCTTCTTTAGATATGGGCTCTGAAAAAATGGTAATGGCTCTCGGGGAAACATCCGGGGGAGAATGCCGTTTGGTCGGAATAGAGAGTGTTGCTTCTCAAGGTATCCACCGGGGAATGGTGGTCGATAGGCTTCGGGTGAAGTCTTGTGTACAACGTTTACTTGATAAATTCAAGCAGGAACACGAGATGCATATCGATGCGTTGAATATCGCCTTGGCGGGGGAATGGGTGCAACAGGTAGAGGAGCGGGAAGTGTCGAAATTCTCTCGGATGAGAAGAATAGAAGAGAGTGATTTACTGGAGCTGGAAAAGAAATGCCGCGGTAATGTCAATTTGGATATGGAAGAGATCGTGGACGTGGTACCCTTCGGTTATTGGTTGGACGGGGAGGCGGAGAGCGACCCGATCGGTTGCGAAGCGCGGCGGTTGGAGATAGATTTTCATGTTTACGTGGCGAGAAAGCGTATGCTGGAAGGATTACGCCAAGCATTGAACGAGTCCGGGATAGAGAAAATTAATTTTTACTCGGCGGCGACTGCAGCCCAGAAAGCACTGGTAGTACGGGGGCGGAAAGGCGCGAGAGATTTCGCCTTGATCGATCTGGGTGCTGAAAGCGTGAAAATACACGTGTTCCGGGATGGAATGATCGCGTACGACGAAGTATTGCCATTGGGGTGCAATACCGTGGAGCGGGATATAAATACGGCTTTTTCAATCGAGAGCATGGCGAGTGCCAAGAAATTGAAACACGAATACGGAATGGCATTACAAGCCGAGTGTAAAAGTCGTAAGATAATGATACCGGATACAAAATATTGTATTGATTTGCAGGATATGGTACACGTGGAGCAATGCCGTTTGGAGGAGTTGTTGGAAGGGGCGATCTGGCAGATATTGAAAAGCGGTTACTACAAGGAATTGGAAGACGGTATATTGTTGACAGGAGGAGGTAGTCGGGTGCAAGGAATTGATACTCTGTTGAATCGTTTGTCAAAACATCCGATAAGTATGGCAAGCGTGGTGACGGTAAAATCTGCCAAAGAAACACCCTTGAAAGCACCGGAGAATCTGACAGTTCTGGGGTTGTTGCGTTGCGAACGCAAGGAAACGAAGAAAAGAGGTTGGTTTGATAGTTTTTTTAAAGAATAATGATATAACACGTTTCAGCTATGTGGAATGAAGATGCGTTATTGGATTTGAGGATTCCGGAGCAGGATGAGTCGATTATCAAAGTAATCGGTGTCGGGGGAGGCGGAAGCAATGCCGTCAATCACATGTGCCGACAGGGTATCCGGGGGGTGGAGTTCGTCGTGTGCAACACGGATATACAAGCTCTGCGGATCAGTCCCGTGAAGAATAGAATACAGATCGGAAAGGAACTTACTGAGGGACGTGGAGCGGGCAGTTTGCCGGAACGCGGTAAACAGTCGGCGATAGAGAGTCTGGATTATATCAAGACCATACTCGAACGGAACACGAAAATGGTATTCATCACGGCAGGTATGGGGGGAGGAACCGGAACGGGGGCAGCCCCGGTGATAGCCAAACAGGCTAGAGAGTTGGGGATACTGACGATAGGTATCGTGACCATTCCTTTTAGTTTCGAGGGACGCAGGCGTGTGGAACAAGCCATGGAAGGAGTTGACGAACTGTCGGAATACGTGGATGCCTTGTTAATCATCTGTAACGAGAAATTACGGGATATGTACGGTAACTTGAAGCTGTCAAAGGCTTTCGAGATGGCGGATAACGTGTTGACCATAGCGGCAAAGAGTATCGCGGAGATCATTACCTTGAAAGGGTTCGTGAACGTCGACTTTGCAGACGTGGAAGTCGTGATGCGGAATAGCGGGGTGGCGCTGATGGGAGCCGGGGAATCGGCAGGAGAGAATCGTGCCATGGAAGCCGTGCAGATGGCTTTGGAATCCCCTCTGCTGAATAGTAACGATATCCGGGGAGCTTCCAATATATTGCTGAATATGTTGTACGGCTCGAAAGAAATCACGATGGACGAGATCACGTTAATCACCGATTACGTGAAAGAACTGGTCGGACGGGATGTAGATGTCATCTGGGGAGCCGGAAAAGACGAGTCGTTGAACGAGGAGCTGCACGTGGCGGTTATCGCTACCGGGTTTAATAATTCTCCGGTGGACACTAGACGGAAGGCGCCTACATTCAAGGTGGAACGGGTAGATGATCTGGAGATGAAATTGGAGAGTGCGAAAGAGGTCGAGGAAGAACAACGTCGCCGGAAACAACAGGTAGAAGAAAATCGTCGCATGCGTCGGGAACAGGAAGACCAACAACGTCGTGCCGCACGAGAGCGAGAGGAACGGGAGCGAAAGACGTGGCGGGATGATGAAGAGATGAGGGAATTTGAAGATTCGGATGATGAACCGTTGTTCAAACGGAAACGGAATATACGTGAGCATAACGAGGAATATGACCGGGAGTTCGAGCGGGAGAGAGGACGTAAGAGAGGATTGAACGAGGTGCCCGACGTGGATAGCTGGTTCAAGCGTAAGTTAGGAAATATGTTCAATGAAGATATGAGCAGGGATTCTGAAATGTAAAATGTATTGTCATGGTAGATGGATTGATCAATTTTAATCAGTACGAGATAACGACACCAATTATTAAAGTGATCGGTGTCGGGGGAGGTGGCGGTAATGCTGTCGAATACATGTACCGGCAAGGAATATGTGATGTGGACTTCGTGCTTTGTAACACGGATTCGCAGGCATTGAACCAGAGCCCGATAAAAACTCGCATTCAATTGGGAACCGGACTGGGTGCGGGCAACCGTGCGGAAGTCGGTGAAGCGGCAGCTCTCGAAAGTGTGGATGAAATTCGGGGGTTGTTGAGCGTGAACACGAAAATGGTATTCATCACGGCAGCCATGGGAGGCGGAACCGGAACGGGAGCGGCTCCCGTGATAGCCAAACTTGCCAAGGAAATGGGTATCCTGACGGTAGGGATCGTGACGATACCGGCACGTTTCGAGGGACCGAAACGGTTGGAACAAGCCCGTGTCGGGGTGAGTAAAATGAAAGATTACGTGGATTCTCTTATCATTATCGATAACGAGAAAATACAGAGAATATACGGACCGCAACCTTTGTCCTGTGCTTTTGGCAAGGCGAACGATGTATTGAATATTGCGGCAAAAGGTATTGCCGAGATTATTACTTTGCCGGGATACATTAACGTGGACTTCGCGGATGTGCGTACCGTGATGACCGATAGCGGTATCGCTATCATGGGGGCGGCGCAGGCAGCCGGAGAAGAACGGGCGCACCGGGTTATAGCGGATGCTTTGAATAGCCCCTTGTTGAACAAGAATGATTTGGCAGGAGCAAAGGATATATTGTTGAACATCACGTCGGGTACGGACGAGATCACGATGGACGAGATGAACGAGATCACCTCGTATGTCATACGGGAGGTCGGGGATAATGCTGCTATAATATGGGGTGTGGGAACCGACGAATCGTTGGGTGATGCCATATCCGTGACGATTATAGCCACGGGATTCCCCATGGACGACGTGGATACGATACCGATTCCCGGTCCGAAGAATGCGGTGGCGACAGAGGAAGTGACGGAACCCGGCAGGAAAAAAGAATTGGAGAAAGGAGCGATCAATTACGTGGAGGAACTGCTAAAAGAAACAGACGTGGTGCTTCGGGCTGATTTGTCGCGGGAACAGATAAAAGAATTAGAGGAAACTCCGGCCTATACGCGGAGACATATTAAAATAGACAGAACCTAGCGATTTCGGATTTTACGATTTTAGATTTTAGATTTTAGATTGGAAACCACACGATGGTTTCAGTGAAAATTGAAGAAGCTTTGGAAAAGTTGCCCGTCAACTTTTAATTGTAATCGAAAATCGAGAATCGAGAGGGTAAATTAAAACAGTTTAATGGAAAAATTTAGAGAATTAGGAGTAAGCGAGGAGATGCTTAAAGGAATCGCGGATTTAGGGTTTGAAACACCGAGTCCGGTACAGGAAAAAGCAATCCCCGTTATTTTAGGAGAAGAGAACGATTTAGTAGTATTGGCTCAGACCGGGACGGGAAAAACGGCCGCATTCGGGTTGCCGCTGTTACAGAAAATTGAGCCGGAGTGGAATAATGTTCAAGTCTTGATTTTAAGCCCCACGCGTGAATTGTGCGTGCAGATTGGGAATGACTTGAAAAACTACTCCAAGTATCGTAAAGATATCCGTGTGACGTGTGTGTATGGAGGTACGGATATTAAAAGACAAATCAAAGATTTGCAGAGAGGTGTACACGTGGTCGTGGCTACACCGGGGCGTTTGGTCGATTTGCTGAATCGTAAGGCTATTAACATCGAGAGCGTGTTTGCCGTCGTGCTGGACGAGGCAGACGAGATGCTGAACATGGGATTCCAAGAAGATTTGGATTTTATCTTGAGTAATACGCCCAAGGAAAAGAACACGTATCTTTTCTCGGCAACCATGCCAAAAGAGGTGGAACGGATTGCCCGCAATTATCTGGTAAACCAACAGGAGATATCTGTCGGTAAAAAGAATCAGGGAGCCGACACCGTATCACATCAGTATTATATGGTGCGTGCCAAGGATTGTTACGAAACATTGCGTCGTATCATAGACTGTGCGCCGAGTATGTATGCCATTATCTTTACCCGCACGAAAAATGACGCGCAAGAAATTGCCAAGCACTTGCAACGGGACGGGATTGATTGCGATGCATTGCATGGTGATTTGAGTCAGGCACAACGCGACAGCGTGATGAATGCTTTCCGGGCAAAACGTTTGAAAGTGCTGGTAGCCACGGATGTGGCGGCACGCGGATTGGACGTGGATACATTGACACATGTGATCAACTATAATTTGCCGGAAGATGTAGAGAGTTATACACATCGTAGCGGTAGAACCGGGCGTGCCGGAAAAGAGGGAATTTCGATAGCGATCATCCACTCGAAAGAGAAAGGAAAATTGCGTCGGGTAGAGAATATGCTTAAAAAAGAATTTAAATACATGTCCGTGCCGGGTGGAGAAGAGATTTGTCGGGCACAGTTGGCGTTCTATGCCGATAAGATCCTTACTTCAGAGGAATACGAGGATATGGATGTGTATGCACAGGATGTATATGATAAATTTGCCGAATTTACGAAAGAAGAATTACTCCGCCATCTGGTGTCTTACGAGTTCGGACGGTTGTTGCAGAAATACAAGAATACCAATGATCTGAATATCGAGGATGATGATCGCGGAGGACGTTCGGAAAGAGGAGATCGCCGTGATCGTAGAGGACGTGACGGGGATACCGTGTACAGCACTTTCACGTTGAATGTCGGTCGGGAAGACGGTTTGACGCCGAAAGATCTGATGTCCTTGATTAACAAATATTCCCGTCGTCGGGGTATCGGTGTCGGAGGAATCCGCATTTTCGATACGGACACGAAGTTCGAGATTGATGAGGAAAGTGCATCTGATTTTGAAGTTGATTTCAGTAAGGTGCTTTTCAACGGAATACCATTGGAAATCAAGGCTATTCCTACCCGTGACCGCGGACGTCGTCGGGATGATCGGGGTAGAGGTAATTTCTCCGGTAGAAGAGATCGGCGTTCCAATGACCGTGGCGGTGATTCTCGTGACCGTGGCGGACGCCGTGAAGACCGCGGCGGAAGCGGTAACGGCGGAAAACGTAGAGGCAGACCGGGAAGTGACCCGAAAAAGCCTAGAAATTTCAACAGATCTTCTTCTCGGAGCTAAATAATTTGTAAATTTGAAGATGTAGAGACATAAACTACATCTTCAATTTTCTTCATTTTTAAATAAGACATTATGGAAGTTTACAGTGCAAAATTTGTGACAAGTAACACGGATGTGAGTAAATGTCCGGAACCTGACAGACACGAGTACGCGTTTATCGGGCGATCAAACGTGGGAAAATCCTCGTTGATTAATATGCTGACGAACCACAGTAAACTGGCCAAAACATCCGCCAGTCCCGGAAAGACACAGTTAATAAACCATTTTTTGATTGATGACAAATGGTATTTGGTCGATTTACCGGGATACGGGTATGCCCGTACATCAAAAACACAAAGGTCGCAATTTAGTGCCATGATCAAGAATTATATTTTGAAACGGGAAAATATGGTTTGTCTATTCGTGTTGATAGACAGCCGCCATGAACCGTTAAAAATCGATTTGGAATTTATGGAATGGTTGGGGGAAAACGGAGTACCTTTCGTGATGGTATTCACGAAAGCAGACAAATTATCCACCACGGAACGTATGAATTGCATCGCCAAATATCACGAGGGGATGAAGGACACGTGGGAGAGTATGCCTATAACCTTTATGACTTCTGCCGAAACCAAGTTGGGACGGGTAGAATTGTTATCTTATATTGATGAGCTGAATCAGTTGGAGCTGGAACCAATGGAGTGAGATTTAATTTAGAAGAAAAGAAGCGTAAATAAGCGGGTAGAAATCTAAAATCGACAATCTAAACTCTAAAATTTCAATGACTCCTATCGGTTTATATCAATTAAACAGTCTGGTGAAACAAGAGTTGAAAAACCGTTTCCCGGATACTTTCTTGGTGATTGCCGAGATCGCGGACGTGAAAGAGAATCGTTCGGGGCATTGTTACCTAGAACTCGTGGAGAAGCGGGAGGGGGATGATGCCGTTATTGCCACGGCAAGAGCAACGATATGGGCTTTCACCTATCGGATGTTGAAACCGTATTTCGAAACAACGACAGGCAAATCCCTGCAAAGAGGGATAAAAGTCCTTGTCAGCGTGGAGATCGTTTTTCACGAGCTGTACGGCTATTCACTGAATATAAAAAATATTGATCCTACTTTCACGGTAGGTGATTTGGAGCGTAAGCGAAAAGAAATTATCGACCGCTTGACACAAGAGGGTGTGATTGACATGAATCGGGAGTTGGAGTTACCCATGCTTCCGAAAACGATAGCAGTGATATCCTCTCCGACAGCGGCGGGGTACGGGGATTTCACGGATCAATTGCATCGGAACGTGTACGGTTACGCCTTTCATACCAAGTTATTCCCTGCCGTTATGCAAGGGGAGAAAACAACGGAATCGGTGATTGCCGCTCTGGAAAGGATATATGAGTACGAGTCGCTTTTCGACGTGGTGGTTATTATTCGCGGTGGTGGTTCTCAAACGGATTTGGGAAGTTTTGATTCGTATGACTTGGCGGCAAATGTAGCACAATTCCCGATTCCTGTACTTGCGGGCATCGGGCATGAACGGGATGAAACTATTGTCGATCGGGTGGCGTACCGTAGTGTAAAGACTCCCACGGCGGCAGCAGCATTCCTGATCGAACGATTCAATGAAGCGGAGGGACGCTTGGAAATAGCCAAAGAGAGTTTGATGCGGGGAGCTAAACGATTGTTGCAGGACGAGAAAACTCGGCAAGTGGTAAAGATTACCGAATTAAAACAGTTCACCCGTTTATTTTTGGAGGGACAGGAAAACCGTTTGATTCTGGGCTCCCGACGTGCCAATCATGCCTCGGAATTGTTTCTGGGGAATCAAATGAATTATTTGGAACGATTGAAAACACAATTCGGGGTGAAAGTCGCGGAGATACTGACAGCAAACCGTTATTTTCTGGAACTGGCGGAAACCAAGATGAAATACGCCGATCCGAAAAATATACTGGAGAAGGGATTCTCTATTACCCGTGTAAACGGGAAAGCCGTGCGGGACAGTGTTCTCGTGCGGGATGGAGATATTCTGGAAACGGAATTGTTTAAGGGTGTGATACGAAGTGAAGTTAAAGATATAGATAAATAAAGGAATTATTATGGAAGAGAATTTGACCTATAAATCAGCGATGGAGGAGATTGAGAACTTGGTAAAACTCTTGGAAGAAAATAAGTTGGATGTAGACGAGTTACGAGAAAAAGTAAAGCGGATAGCCGTGCTTGTCGAATTTTGTAAAGAGAAATTACACAGTACGGAGGAAGAAGTAAACAAGGTGTTGAAATCCATTGCCGAATGATGAACTTCTGGGGAACCGTTATTGTTCTCTTGTTGACACTTGGTCAAGGAATAGCGCAGAATCCCGATAAATTGCAAGCCTTGTGGCAGCAGGAGGGACTGAAACATGCGGCGATCGGCGTGAGCGTGAAGAATGTCGCTGGCGGCGAAGTCGTGTATGAACATAACCCCGGAATGGCTTTGCGTCCGGCTTCCGTGTTGAAGCTATTGCCCACCTCGTTGGCTTTGAAGTTGAAAGGTGACTCGTTGACCTATCAAACTAAAGTATTTTACACGGGAGAGATAAAAGAAGGGCTCCTTCAAGGAAATATCGTTATAGAAGCCGGGGGTGATCCCTGTCTTGATTCGAAGTATTTCAAAGATGCTGTCTTTACGAAACGTTTGGTGGATTCGATCGTCGGACTGGGTATAAGACGTATCGAAGGAGCCGTTATTATTCAGGGCGAGGGGGAACAACCCTATATTCCGGGTTCGTGGCCTTGGGAGGATATTGCCAATTACTACGGGGCTTTGTATCACCCGTTCAATTATCGGGATAACACGTACACGGTCACTTTGGCATCCGGGAAACCGGGAACACGTACCCGTGTCGTATCTGTCATCCCGTCAGTACCGGGAGTGAAATTACAAAATGAGGTTTTAGCCTCCGTGAAGCAACAGGATGACGCGTGGATATATGGTGGTCCGGAGGCTTCCGTGCTGTTGGTGCGAGGAACTATACCTGCCAACCGTTCTTCTTTTGCCGTGAAAGGAGCTATGCATAAACCGGCATCGGTTTTTCGGGCAGAGATAGAGAAAGAATTGAAAGCGAAAAACATTATCGTGGAAAAGAAAAAAGGTGTTTCTACCGAATGTCGCGAATGGTTTACTGTTGAATCTCCGTTACTAAAAGAAATCGTTTTCTACACGAATAAAAATAGCGTGAATCTCTTTGCCGAAGCATTGGGTGCGCTGGTAAACCCTTCGGATTTTGAAACTACGGTGAAACAAGAATTAAGTGTTATCGGCATTGATTCAACGGGAATCACGATAAAGGATGCTTGCGGGCTTTCTCCGTCCAATGCCTTGCCTGCAGAGGTAATCACGGATTTGCTATTATGGGCGAAAAGTCATTTGGGAGATTCTTTTTTTGCTTCCTTACCCCGAGGCGGTATTGACAGGGGGCTGCGTGTATATTCAGCCGATCCGGTATTAGGCGGTAATTTAAGAGCGAAAACGGGTTCTATGTTTGGAGTGCGTGCCTTGGCCGGATATTTGTCAACACGGAATGGAGAAACATTGGCATTCACCATATTCGTGAATAACTACACGGGAGACTCGGTGAAAATTCAAGAAACTATACGGGATTTTTTGCGAGAACTGGCAAACAGTTAGTAAAGTTCATAAGATGCATGCACCTTATGAACTTTATAAATTCGTTTATTCGTTTTTGAAAGTGGCATCTCCGAACGCCAACATCGGTAACGTGATGAAACCGAAGAAAATGGTTGCAATCGTGAATCCGACGCCTTTACCGAATTTGGCAAGGAACTCGTGTAACATGATGATAGAAAACACGAGGTTTGCAATCGGCACGAAAATGATGATCAAAAGCCACCACTACGGTCTGTTGATAATTTGAAGCATCACGTAAATGTTGTAAATAGGGATAATACCTTCCCAACCTTGTCTGCCGGCTTTTTCGAAGATTTTCCACATGGAAACCAACATCAAAACGACAATAAGCAGATAAATTAATCCGACCATAATTTTGAATTTTTAATTAAACATTTATAGTTTGAATGAATATTATTCCACGTTTAGCACACATGCTAAATATGGCGCAAAAGTATAAAAATTGAATGTTCTGCAAAAGTTTTTTGCTATATTCTTATAAAGTTTTTACACTTGAACGGTAGAAAGATAAAAGTAACCACAATCTTTGATCGTTTCACAAAATTGAATACCTTTGTCCAAGGTTCGGGATTAGGATTGGCGATATGTAAGATGCTGGTTGAAAAAATGGGCGGAGATATATCTGTCGAATCCGAAGAGGATAAAGGTTCTATTTTTAAATTTACAATTCCTTATCAAGAAATTGCAATCGAAACAGGAATGAACGATATGGAAAATAATGAAACAAAAGAAAGCGTAAGTGCCGGTAGAACAATTCTGGTCGCGGAAGATGTTGAGAGTAATTACCTTTTATTGAAAGCTATTATCGGAAAAATTTACACATTGGTTCACGCGTGGGATGGGCAAGAAGCAATAGATTTATTCAAACAATCAAACCCCGACCTTATCCTCATGGATATAAAAATGCCGGTACTGGATGGTTTGGCTGCAACCCGTGTGATTCGGGCGGAATCTAAAGAGGTACCAATCATAGCCTTAACCGCTTTCGCTTTTGATGACGACCGGGTGAAAGCATTGGAAGCCGGATGTAATGATTATCTGACAAAACCATTATCAGCTAACTTGTTAAAAGAAACGATAGCGAAATATCTTAAATAAATAGTCCATAAAATTCGTAAGGTTTATAAAGTGGCATTATTACCTTATAGACTTTATAAATCTTACGAATTTTATGGACTAAAAAAGGGACTGTTTTTCAGCCCCTTTTTTCTTATTTCACTTCCTCGAAATCAACGTCGGTTACTTCTTGATCTTTACCACCATTGTTCGGTTGTTGTTCCGCGTGAGGTGCACCTTGTTGTTGTCCGCCGGCTTGTTGTTGGGCGTTATACATCTCTTGTGATGCAGCTTGGAACACGTTGTTCAATTCATCGATTGACGAGTTGATTGCGGCAACGTCTTGAGCCTTGTGAGCGTCTTTCAGTTTCTGCAAAGCGGCTTCAATCGGTTGTTTCTTGTCCGCGGGCAATTTATCTCCAAACTCTTTCAATTGCTTTTCGGTTTGGAAGATCATACTGTCGGCTTTATTGATCGTGTCGATACGTTCCTTTTCAATCCGGTCAGCTTCGGCATTAGCGGAAGCCTCGTCTTTCATTCTCTTGATATCAGCGTCCGAAAGACCGGATGATGCTTCGATACGGATAGATTGTTCTTTTCCGGTAGCTTTATCCTTGGCAGATACTTTCAATATACCGTTGGCGTCGATATCGAAACTTACCTCGATCTGTGGTACACCGCGCGGGGCTGGTGGTAGACCGTCCAAGTGGAAACGTCCGATTGTCTTGTTGTCTTTTGCCATGGGACGCTCTCCCTGCAATACGTGGATCTCTACTGACGGTTGGTTATCGGCAGCCGTTGAGAATACCTCTGATTTCTTGGTCGGAATGGTCGTGTTGGACTCGATCAATTTGGTCATCACGCCACCTAACGTTTCGATACCCAAAGAAAGCGGGGTTACGTCAAGTAACAGCACGTCTTTTACCTCTCCGGTCAATACACCACCTTGGATAGCGGCACCTACTGCCACCACTTCGTCCGGGTTTACACCCTTTGACGGGGCTTTGCCGAAGAACTCCTGTACCTTTTTCTGGACAGCCGGGATACGGGTAGAACCACCTACCAGAATCACTTCGCTAATCTCGGAAGCGCTGATGTTAGCGTTTTTCAAGGCACGGCGACATGGTTCGATCGTGTTTTGCACCAGTTGGTCGGTCAGTTGCTCGAATTGAGCTCTTGTCAATGTTCTTACCAAGTGTTTGGGCATTCCGTCTACCGGGAAAATATACGGCAAGTTGATTTCCGTTGACGTGGAACTTGACAACTCTATTTTCGCTTTTTCTGCCGCTTCTTTCAGGCGTTGGTGAGCCATCGGGTCTTTCCGGATATCCACGCCTTCGTCTTTCTTGAATTCGTCGGCAAGCCAGTTGATGATTACGTCGTCGAAGTCATCACCACCCAAGTGAGTATCACCGTCGGTTGATTTTACTTCAAATACTCCGTCACCCAATTCAAGGATAGAAATATCGAAAGTACCACCACCCAAGTCGAAGACAGCGATTTTCATGTCTTTGTCTTGTTTATCCAACCCGTAGGCCAAAGCGGCAGCCGTCGGCTCGTTGATAATACGCTTAACCGTTAATCCGGCAATCTCTCCGGCTTCTTTTGTGGCTTGACGTTGAGCGTCATTGAAATACGCGGGTACGGTGATTACCGCTTCCGTAACTTCCTGCCCCAAATAGTCCTCGGCGGTTTTCTTCATTTTCTGAAGAATCATCGCGGAAATCTCTTGCGGAGAATATTTCCGGTCACCGATTTCGACACGCGGGGTGTTATTGTCACCGCGTACCACTTTGTAAGCTACCCGGTTAATTTCTTTTGCTACTTGATCATAGGTTTCACCCATGAACCGTTTGATAGAATATATTGTTCTCGTCGGGTTCGTGATCGCCTGACGTTTCGCGGGGTCACCTACTTTTCTTTCGCCATTGTCAACGAAAGCGACGATAGACGGTGTCGTTCTCCTTCCCTCACTGTTAGGGATCACCACGGGTTCGTTACCTTCCATTACGGCAACGCAAGAGTTCGTGGTTCCCAAATCTATACCAATTATCTTTCCCATATTGTTTAATATTATAATGTTATTATTTTCAATACTTGTTTTTCGTTCTTTGTCCTCGAATAGTTTCAAGAACATTAATCTTTTATCAAACGGTGTGCCAGCCGGAAAATTGGAATATTTAATGACATGATTACTGACAGAACGTCACGATTTGTCATAGATGAGGCTTGGATATAGAATTGATCCTTGTAACGTTCTGTCCGGTTTGTCATGTTATCTTTATGACGATGCAATCTGAGGCTTGCGGGAAGCTGTTTTCTTACCGGAAAGTAAACTTTCTCGGTTTTTTGTCATTCCCTTAAAATGTTATTGTGTTGAATCCCAATACAATATTCGATGTAGTTCCGATGTAATAAGGGATCAAAGACGTTACACCTTCGATACAAAGACGTTTCAAAGACGTTCACGAACGTCTTTGAAACGTCTTTAATCTGAAGATGCATTGAAATAGAGATACTTATACATGGGCAGTATATCGGAAATGCCTAGGTATTAGATGCTTGTCATGTTTTTGGAAGGTGATAAAAATATGCATATTAAATACTTTTTAAGAATGATGTTTGCTATAAAGTTTTTTATTATATTTATCCCCTTAGAAGAGATTCAATCAGGCTAGAAGATAATATAACTTGTTGTGTAAAAGAAATTATAGTGGAAGAGAACGTGAACAAAGCTATCCAAGTGATTGGTTTTAGCGGAAATACAGATTTTCTTGAATCCCCCTTGGATTCGGGTAATGACTTTCGGAGTAACTTTGTTTTGTTGAGGTCGGGATGTAGTCATGAAGAGTTCTTGAAGACACTTCAGAACGTGGATGCTGACGAGGTCATGTTGGTCGATCTTGACCGGGTGGCGGTAAATACTTTGTCAACTTTTGTGCAGGCATATCGTAAGTTATGCCGGAAAGATCACTTGTATTACGTGTCGGGACAAAAACGGAAATTATGGTTCGGTTTTATGGATGTGGCATTGTGGAGAGGGGATCGGGTAATCACGGATTCTCCGGTATTGATCGGGCAGAAGTCTTTGTTCATGCGATCATACGCCGGGCAGGATTTGGACGATAACCTGTTGCGGGCGGTAAGTTATAGTTTGCAGAAAGCATACGTGAAATTCAGTCGTTTGGAGACAACGGTCACTTGGAAGGAAACAACCGCGACTTCTAATCCGGCTGTCAACTATTTGTGGCGGGTACCGTTTCAATTTCTGGTATCCGGTCGTTTTTTTACCACGTTGTTCGATTCCGGTAATCGTGCCCGACGGGATATGGTCTATCGTATGCTGATGTTGCTTTTCGGGGTATTCGTGTTTTTCTATATGCCTTACGTGAGCAAAGATTACGGGATTAGTGGCGATGAATTTGTAGACCACCGTCATTCCGGTTACGTGTTGGATTATTTCACGAAAGGGGATAAGGCGGCACTGAATCAACCGAAAACGGCATTACATCTTTACGGGAACTCGATGCAGGTCGTGGCGGCTGTCGTGGCAAACGTGATCGGTGCGGATGACGTGTACGCCGTGCGGCACGTGGTATGTGCCTTTGTCGGGGTACTGGGGGTTATCGTTGTCGGACTGATGGGATTGCGTTTCGGGGGTGGATTATGCGGTTTGCTGTCCATGCTGATGCTTTTCTTCTCGCCGCGTTTTTTCGGGCATAGCATGAATAATTTGAAGGATATACCTTTTGCCGTGGGATATTTGGTTGCTATATTTTATTTTGTCCGGTTGTTCGATCGTTATCCCGTGATAAAACTGCGTCACGTCATTGGTGCCGTGTTGGGTATCGCTTTGGCATTGGGGACTCGTTCGGGAGGTTTGCTCCTGTTTCCTTATCTGGTGATGTACGGAGGTTTATTCTATATCCTTTGGGTAGGTTTCAAGGAATTTTACAAGTTCTTGAAATACCGGAAAGAGGTGGAGAATATCCTGTTTCTTATCGTGATCGTGTTGTTTGTCGGCTATTTCTTGTCTATTGTCACGTGGCCTTTTGCCATGGCTCGTCCTTTCACGAACGTGGTCTTTTCTTTGAAGGAGTTCACGAATTATAATATCGGGTTGCGTACCATATTCGAGGGACAACAGATGATGTCCAATATGTTGCCCGTGCATTATGCCCCGAAATACTTGATGATCGCGTCGCCGCTGGTGGTGGTGATCGGTTTCTTCGGGTACTTTATTTTTATGGTTTCGAGGAAGAAAGAGTTTTCATTACTCTCTTTCTTTATCCTGTTTTCACTGGTGTTTCCCGTGTTCTGGGTGATTTACCAGAAATCGAATTTATATGGCGGAATCCGGCATTTGTTGTTCGTTATGCCGTTCATGGTGTTGCTGGCTGCCCGTTTCTGGACATTGTTGCTGTCCGTGGCTCCCAAATACCTGAAACTCGTGTCGGCGTTCGGGTTTATCGGTTTGCTTTTCCTGCCGGCACGGCATATGGCAGTGAACCACCCGAATGATTACGTCTATTTTAACGAACTGGTAGGAGGGGTGAAGGGTGCTTATGGTGATTACGAAACAGATTACTATTATAATTCTTTGAAAAAAGGAGTGGATTGGTTTAAGGCGAACGTGGATTACAAGGGACGTCCGGTCACGATCGTCACGAATCACAGTGCCAATTTGCAACACTATTTCCGGAAGGATACGAACGTGACGGTGATTTACAGCCGATATTACGACAAGTATAGTAAAGATTGGGATTATATGATATTCGGTAACGTGTATATCAATAGTTACCAGTTGAAGAACGGGCTTTTCCCCGTGAAAGAGGGATTCCTTCATTCCGTGGATGTGGATGGTTTGCCCATGTGCGTGATCGGGGAACGTACTTCCAAAAAAGATTACGGGGCGATATTGTTGGAAAAGGAAAAGAAATACGCGGAAGCCGAGGCGGAACTGGAGGATTATTTGAAAGCCCACCCGTGGAACGAGGAGATGTGGATGCGGTTGGCGAGAATGTATTACAGCGCGCACAAACACGAGGATGCCTTACGTTGTGCTGGGGAGGCGTTGAAATGGCAGCCTCAACTGATGGACGCGTTGAATATAAAGGCTCTCAGTGCGTTGGAGGTGGGACGTTATGCCACGGCGCATCAGGCTGTCGATGGTATGTTGGCTCAGAATGACGTGGCTTCTTCGTCCTATTATTTGAAAGGATTGATTTATTACACTGAAGGGAAGGATAAAGAAGCCCTCGAGCAAGTGAATAAAGCGTTGCGTTATAACGGGCGTAACGATCAGGCTCTGGCGTTAGGCGGTGATATTCTGAAACGTAACCGGAGTTACGCGAAAGCTATCGAAACGTACGAAAAGGTGGTACGGGCAAAGAAAGCGGACGAGAAGGTATTACTTTCACTGGCAGAGTGTTATTGCCGGGTGAAGAACTACAAAATGCTGGAACAGGTTACAACCTTGCTGCACGAGCAGGGACGGGATAAGGTTACTTTGCGGAAGATTGAGATACGGGCTTTCTTGCAACAGAAAAAGTCGGCGGAAGCACGTGAATTGTTACTGCAAATGAAGGACGTGAAAGAGGATAGCGAGTTGATGTTGCTGTGGGGATTGTACGAATTGACAGAGGGGCGGCGTGCTTCGGCGTTGGAATACGCGAAGAGAGCCACGGAACTTGATCCTCACGATTGGGAAGCCTCGGAATTGCAGAATGTACTGTCCAAAGGGGGCGACATCCGATTATAAAAAGAGACGCGATGAAAAAAATATGTATTATAATACCTTGTTATAACGAATCCCAACGTTTGGAAGTATCCAAATTCCGTGATTTCGTGAGGCACGACGAGAGATTTGATTTCTGTTTCGTGAATGACGGGAGTAAGGATAACACTTCCGAGGTTTTGCGCCGGGCTGTGGCCTCGGAACCGGAACGGTTCCTGCTGGTGGATAACGCCGACAACCGGGGAAAGGCGGAAGCCGTGCGGAGTGGCATGCTGTACGCGGCTTCGTTGGGACGGTACAAGGCGATAGGCTTTTTGGATGCCGATTTGGCTACCCCGTTAGAAGATTTGCATTTGCTGTCGGAAGAGATGGAGTATAAGCAGGGGGTACAGATGGTGATGGGAGTCCGGTTGAAACGGTTGGGGGCAAACGTGCAGCGTAAAGCGTATCGTCATTACTTGGGGCGGGGATTCGCCACGTTGGTTTCCGTGCTGTATCAGCTTCCCGTGTATGACAGCCAATGCGGGGCGAAATTATTTAAAAGCGAGTTGGTACCCGTGATTTTTAAAGATAGTTTTAATTCCAAATGGCTCTTTGACGTGGAACTGATTTTGCGGGTACGGAAGGAGCATGCCGACTACGACAAAATCATTCACGAGGTACCTCTCGACACGTGGGTGGAGAAAGGCGATAGCCGTATAAAATTCACCCATTTATTGAAGATGCCGAAGGAGTTGTTTAATATATACTGCCAGTACATGGCGAAATGAAAATCAAAGATATTCCGGGTGTCTTTTTAACCAGACGACAGCGTAAGAGCAAGTCGCTTTGGGTTTCAACTCGTTGGCTTTCGCGTATTCATAGGCGGCTTCGGTCAATGCCCCGGCTATGCCTTGTCCCTCTAATGCCGGGGGTACAAACGTGTGGATGATATCCAGACTACCGTCGTGTAAATAATATTCCGCGTAGGCTGTCATGCCTCCGATTTCGATTTCAAACCGCTGTTTGTTGGGGTAGTGAGTGATTTTGTAATTCATAAGTTCTTTTTTATCGTGTACGAAAGTAATAAAAAGAATGTTATGGTTCATTTTTTTATTCTATATTTGAAAATAAAACAATAAAACAGAATGATATGATAGAAGCACCGGAAGCAGTTTGTTTGGCAAGGCAATTGAATGAAACGATCAAAGGGAAGCGTGTTACTTATGTATTGGTGCGTCACACGCCGCATAAATTCACTTTTTCTTGTGGAAACCCGGACGAGTATCCCGAAATGTTGCAAGATAAAATCGTGGGAGAGTCATGTGCTTACGGGGGAATGGTACAGGTAAACGCGGGGGATGTAAAACTTGTGTTCACGGATGGGGCGAATTTACGTTATTATGCACCGGGGGCGAAATTGCCGGACAAACACCAGTTGCTCGTGGGGTTCGAAGATGAAAGTTGTATCATCGTTTCCGTACGCATGTACGGGGGAATACTTTGTTTCGCGGGCGACTCGTTCGATGGCGGGTTGAACGCCTATTATAGTTGCGCCAGAACAAAGCCGCAAGTGATGTCGGATGCTTTTACCAAGGAGTATTTCTTGGGATTGATTAACGCCGGGGACGTGCAAAACAAGAGCGCCAAAGCATTTCTGGCGACGGATCAGATGATTCCCGGTTTGGGAAACGGGGTGTTACAGGATATCCTGTACAATGCCCGTGTTCATCCGAAAACGAAGATCGCTACTCTATCCGTGCGGCAGCGGGAAGAATTGTATCATCACGTGAAAGATACCACGCGTGAAATGCTTGAGAAAGGTGGTCGTAGCTCGGAGAAAGATTTGTTTGACCGGAAGGGAGGATATATTTCTTATTTATCCAAAGATACGGTCGGGACTCATTGTCTTCGTTGCGGCGATACGATATTGAAAGAAAATTACATGGGAGGAAGTATCTATTATTGTAACACCTGTCAGAAATACTGATACTTAAATTCGTTCGATATGAGAGCGATAGAGTGTGTACGAAAAGCTACTATCCGGGATATTCCTGCCTTGAAACAGTTATTCCGGGAAACCGTCTTGTCTGTGAACCGACAGGATTACACGGCAGAAGAAGTGGCCGACTGGGCTTCCTGCGGGGAAAATGACGAACGTTGGGAGAGGATCGTGTATTTTTATTACACTTTGCTGGTAGAAGATGAGGACGGTCATGTGTTGGGATTTGCCGCGCTGTCGGCAAAAGGATATTTGAATTCCATGTTCGTGCATAAAGATTTTCAAGGGCAAGGTATCGCTTCAACCCTGTACGGTTTTATGGAGAGAAGAGCCCGTGCCTTGAAAGTATCGGCAATCACTGCCGACGTGAGCCTCACGGCTTATCCTTTTTTCCGGAAATTGGGGTTCGTGGTGGAGGAAGAACAGAGTTACCCTGCCAACCGTTTATTCCTGAAGAATTACAAGATGGTAAAATACTTGGAATATGATGGAGAATAAATAGGTGATATTATATTAAGTGGTGTTTGTAGAGTAGAGGATATTTCATATATTTGCATATATTATTGAGTAAAAATACTCACTCCATTGAGTAAATTGTTATGTATGTATAAAAGAGAGCAGTATCAGATTATAAAACAGCGAATAGAGGAGTCAAGGCATTTCTTGCAAGTTGTATTGGGGCCTCGGCAAGTTGGAAAGACAACTGTTGTCAAACAAGTTCTAAAGGATTTGGATATTCCGTTCCAAATCTATTCTGCAGATAATGTTCCGGCCACTCAAGTGTCTTGGATATCCGATTGTTGGAACACGGCTCGAGCTCAAATGCGTGTAGAAAAATATGTTGAATTTGTTTTAGTGATTGATGAAATTCAGAAAATAAAGAATTGGAGTGAGGTTGTAAAGAAGGAGTGGGATGAGGATACATTTAATGATATAAATATTAAAGTTCTTCTTCTTGGTTCTTCGCGGGTGCTTCTGGAAAAAGGATTATCGGATTCAATGATGGGACGTTTTGAGGAAATTAGAATGACTCATTGGTCTTATCCCGAGATGCGGGATGCTTTTGGTATGACGTTAGAGCAGTATATCTTTTTTGGAGGTTACCCGGGTGCAGCATTTTTGATTGATGATGAAGAACGTTGGAGTCAGTACATAAATAGTGCAATTATTGACGCTACAATTAATAAGGATATTTTGTATGATTCTCCGGTAGGAAAACCCGCTCTGTTACGACAGGCTTTTGAATTAGGTTCATCTTATTCCGGGGAAATAGTTTCATTGACGAAGATGGTCGGAGCGTTACAAGATGCTGGTAATACAACAACTTTAGCCAGTTATCTGAATTTGCTCGGGGATAGTGGACTACTTGGCGGATTACAAAAATTCACGATTGACCATTCTCGTCAGCGGGCAAGTGCTCCGAAATTTCAAGTCTATAATAATGCTTTGAAAAATATTTACGGAGATCTGACTTTTAAGGAAGCTGTTATAAATAGTAAAGAATGGGGACGTATTTTTGAATCGGCAATTGGAGCTCATATTATTAGTAACGCTTTTATTGGTGGATATAAAGTTTTTTATTGGCGGGAACGTGATAAGGAAGTTGATTATATTCTTCAGAAAAAAAGTCGTATAGTTGCTATAGAAGTGAAGAGTAACAGAGAAAAGTATAATGCCGGACTTGAGGAAATTCGGAAAATGTATAATCCTTATATGACTATGGTTGTGGGAGATGGAGGAATGAAAGCCGAGGATTTTTTAAGTATTAATCCTACAAAATTATTTGAATAATTAACGGAGAATCTTTGCTGTATTTTCCTGTTCAAAGGAATACCCGTTGGAGAAGACCAGTTTATCTTTCCAACGGGTATTTTTGTGTGAGTTTATAGTATGTTGCCTGATAAACTCGTGTTTTTTTATCTATTGTGATCTTTCAAGATTACATCGTGAGCGCCGCCTTCCACGATACTGGTAGATGAAACCAGCGTGATCTTGGCGTTTTTCTGCAATTCGGGGATAGTGGTTGCCCCACAACTGCACATGGTAGATTTAATCTTTCCGATGGTTACGTCCAGATTATCTTTCAATTTTCCCGCGTAGGGAACGTAGCTATCCACTCCTTCCTCGAATTTCAAGGATTCGCTGCCGCCCATGTCGTAACGTTGCCAGTTGTGCGCGCGGTTGGAACCTTCGCCCCAGTATTCTTTTACGTAGTTGTTTCCCACCATTAATTTTTTGGTGGGGGACTCGTCGAAACGGGCAAAGTAACGTCCCATCATCAAGAAGTCTGCACCCATGGCAAGAGCCAATACCATGTGGTAATCGTGTACCAAACCACCGTCACTGCAAATAGGCACGTAAATACCGGTATCTTCGAAATACTTGTCACGGGCTTTTGCCACGTCGATAACGGCAGTCGCTTGTCCGCGTCCGATACCTTTTTGCTCGCGGGTGATACAGATGGAACCGCCGCCGATACCTACTTTGATAAAGTCCGCTCCGGCTTCAACCAGATAACGGAATCCGGCTTGATCTACCACGTTTCCGGCTCCCACGAGTACTTTGCCGTTGTATTCTTCCTTAATCCATTGCAAAGTTTCTTTTTGCCACTCGGAGAATCCGTCGGACGAGTCGATACACAACACGTCTACTCCTGCTTCCACGAGAGCGGGAACCCGCTCTTTGTAATCCCGTGAATTGATACCCGCACCGACAAGTAATTTCTTGTCCGTCATGTTCAACAGTTCGTTCGGGTTATCCTTGTGGCTATCGTAGTCTTTGCGGAACACGAAGTAAGCCAGCTTCTGGTCTTTGTCTATGATGGGCAATGTATTCAGCTTGTGATCCCAGATGATTTGGTTCGCTTCGCTGAGAGTCATACCTACTTCTCCCACGGTTAGTTTGGAGAACGGGGTCATAAACTCTTTTACTTTCCGGTCTTTCGGGTCTTTCTCCCCGCGGTAATCCCGGCTGGTTACCAATCCCAGCAATTTGCCGTTCGGGGTACCGTCGTCAGTCACTCCCATGGTGGTGTGTCCCGTCCGTTTCACGAGAGCCAGCACGTCAGCCAAGGTGGCTTCCGGGGTGATGTTCGAGTCGCTGGTAACGAATCCGGCTTTGAATTTCTTTACCTTGCGAACCATTTCGGCTTGCGATTCGATGGGTTGCGAGCCGAAAATGAATGACAATCCGCCGTTACGGGCAAGCGCTATCGCCAGTCCCGAGTCGGAAACCGACTGCATAATCGCGGAAACAAAAGGAATATTCAGCTCGATAGCCGATTTTTCGCCTTTTTTATACTTCACCAAAGGTGTTTTCAATGAAACATTGGTAGGAATACACTGTTTCGTGGTTAAACCGGGAATAAGCAGATATTCTCCGAAAGTTCTTGATACATCGTCCAAATAGATTGCCATAGAGTTTATCTTTATACGAATTGATTAAAAATTGGGCAAAGATAGTAAAATCCGCCGAATAATCAGAGTGTGTAAGGTTATTTTTTATCGTGTCTTGATTTCACGGAAAATATACCGTATTCCTAGGGTAATAATACCTCACGTTACTTGCAAGTCGCTTCGCTCGCGCTTGTTGCGCCCTTGGGGAAGGGGGCTGTAACGGGGGAATATCCGTGCTGTGACTGGGATGAGGCAGTATCACTTTAGGATTACCGTGGGAACTCTGGAGATATTTAGTGATTTTGGAGAAATTCGTTTCACGGATTTGGTACTGTCGTGTCTATATTTGTGAATTTTTTGTACCTTTGATTCAAATTGATTATTTATAGTGTGGAATTATTGTGGATAAGTATTTTAATTCAAAAAAGTTATGTCGTGGAAAATTATTTTTATCGGGTTTATTTGGATTTATTCGACATTATGTGCTGTTGGGCAAGCAACTCCACTGGTACATGGGACATTGACAGATAAGAGGTTTTGGAAAGGCTGCTTGATTAAAATGATTGTCGCAGATACGGTTTACCAATCTATAAATGTCGATAGTACAGGTAGTTTTCGGTTTTGGTTTCCTGCACCTACCCGAGAGTATGAAGTGGAGGTTTATTGCGTGAATAATTGTATTCCTGATATTAAATATAAGATATACCGGAGTGGGAATGTGGATTCCATATGCGTGAATATTACGTTCGATGATATAGTATGTTCTTTGGAAGGGGAGAAGGGGCGCTGTGATACATTATATTATGTGGGTTGTCCGGCTTATCAAGACAGTTTTTTACGTTTGGTCGGGTTAAGGTATGGTTTACTTTATATTAATATCGGGTGCATGGGAAATGTTGAGGACGAAAGACGTATGAATCGAGAAGCCGTAGCAAGGATTAATAAACGTTTGGGGAGGGATTGGGATAAAATATATTGGCATGAAGTGACTGAACGGGATAAGTTCCAAAGAAATAGAGAATGAATTTTGTTATGATGTTTATCCGTTGGAATGTCGAGCCGGTGGCTTTTAAGGTGTTGGGGGTGCCGATTATGTACTACAGCCTGCTGTTTATCGCGGGGACAGTGTTGTCCGTGTGGATATTGAAGCGGGTGTACGAGAGGAACGGGATGCCGTGGGAACATTTGCAGGTGTTGGTGGTGTTGAGTTTGGTGGGTTTGTTTCTCGGGGCGAGGATAGGACATTGTTTGATTTACGAGTATGATTATTACTGGAAACATCCGTTGGAGATCTTTTTGCCTGTCAGGGAATTGCCGGGAGGAGGCTACGTGTTTTCGGGCTACGAGGGGATGGCGAGCCACGGGGGAGCGCTGGGGTGGATTGTGGCGTTGGTGATTTATTCCCGGGTAACGGGGGAGAAGATTATTCGAACGTTGGATGCGATTGCTTTGGTGTTGCCGTTGGCGGCTTGTTTTATACGGTTGGGAAATCTGGTCAACTCGGAGATTGTCGGGAGCGGGACGAGTGTGCCTTGGGCTTTTGTTTTCGAACGGGTGGATGGTGTACCCCGGCATCCGGCACAGTTGTACGAGGCGATGGTGTATTTGGCTATTTTCGGGGGAAACATGTTGCTTTACCGACGGGTGGGGTTGAGGCGTTACCCGGGGATGTTGTGGGGAGGGATGCTCGTGGTGGTATTCTGTGCCCGTTTCCTGTTGGAATTTTTGAAAGAGCGTCAAGTGTCTTTCGAGGAACAGATGTCACTGGATTTGGGACAGGTGTTGAGTATTCCTTTTATTTTTGCGGGGATGCTGTTTTTGTTATTCGCTTGGCGGGTAAGTCGTGGAAACGGTTAGTTATTCTTTTCCCGCTCTTGGGGCTATGGATTTGCTACCTCAAGAGGGCATTATGAATATAGCATGAACACATCATGAACGCAGATTTACGACTATGCTACGTTCATGATACGTTTATGCTACGTTCATGAGGGCAGGAAGGGGTAGGGAAAGGGTAGGGGTTAGTATGCCAATCGCACGTTGTCTACCCAGAATTTGTTACCGACGGAGCCGATGTACGCTTCCCCGTAGCTGGAGGAGATACGGAAAACGAGATGAGTCGGTTGGTCGTCAGCGTTCCCCCAGCCTACTTCCTCGATAGGTACGGATTTGCCTTTGCTGTTGATGCAATAGAGGGATTGCTCTTTGGGGATTAGTTGCATGAAAGGTTTGTATCCCGGTTGTCCGGTGGCGTCGCCGTACAGGATTTCCAGCCTGTGGTTGTTTACCCAGTCGGGGTTTGTTTCCGAAATACGTTCTACCACGGTGCCGACGCGTTTGGCGAACACGTTGCCGTTGGCATCTTCCCAGCGTTTTTGCAATATCACGTATATCTCGGCGGAGTCACGCCCGGGGACGTCCACTATTTTACTGAATCCCGTGGCTTTGATCCGGTGGTCGGTTTCCGGAATGTACATTTTATAATCGAGTACGACAGCTTTCGGGGTTTCCGTGAAAGGGATTCCGGCGTTCAGTTTGCTTTGCGGGTTTTTGGTATCCTTGATGGGTTCCAGCATTTCCCCGAGGTAAATAGTACCCGGCACGAGCACGGTGATATTCACGAGTCCCAGCACTTTGCAGTTTTCCATGAGTGTTTCGAGGCGCACGCATTGTCCGTCGCCTCTTTTCTCCGGGAACACGGAGATACTGCATTTCGTGACACCGCTGACTTTTGCCATCACGTTGGATGTACGCCAAGGGGATACGGGGGAACTGTTGTACGGAACGGCACCCCGAATGGTATCTACGGGGGCAACCTCGTAAAGGATTTTCGTGTTTCCGCCGATAACGAATGATTCGTCGATGATTCGGACCATCCAACTGTTGAAATCCCCGTAAGGAATCAGTTTCTCCGTGACCGGTGGGGCTGTTTGGGCTATACCGTTCATACTCGTTCCCAAGATGATACCCAGACATAAAGTCTTTATCGCTTTACTGTATACCAATTTCTTCATTTTATTTTGTTTT
This sequence comes from Butyricimonas sp. DFI.6.44, assembly GCF_022132345.1. Lineage (NCBI taxonomy): Bacteria > Pseudomonadati > Bacteroidota > Bacteroidia > Bacteroidales > Odoribacteraceae > Butyricimonas > Butyricimonas sp. DFI.6.44. The sequence continues at coordinate 68,468 of NZ_JAKNJD010000005.1, forward strand.
CTATTGTTCGAATATCTTTTACGGCGGATAAACCTTTAGGTTGTCATGCAAGAAGTATGCCGATATAATTGAAAATTGAAAATTGAGAATTGAAAATTAGCTTTGCGAGTTTGAAATTAAGAAGAACAAGCGAGAAGTATTCCGGCAAACATGTATACCGACCCATCGGGTTAAGACCAATTCAAGGGCAGGTAAAGAGTAGGTTAAGTGTAGCAAGGGTTGAGAGTTTGTCATGCCACTAATTAAAAATTATGGCAATTTTAAACTCGTGAAGCTAATTTTCAATTTTCAATTCTCCATTTTCAATTGTAAGTGTACCCCGTTTTTGTCGGTTGTTCGTTATGCTTTCGGGAGGTTGCAAGAGGGAGGAATACATGGATGATTTGTATAATGAATAAAAGAATGTTTGTATGAAAAATTGGTATGTAATGTTGTCCTGTTGTATGTGCTTGTGTGGAATGGTGCAAGGGCAGGAAACGGTATGGACGAAGAAGAATTTGCCTCATGATTGGCATTTGAGGTCTGTCGAGAAGGATGGAATACACGGGGCAGCTGTGTATGATGCTTACGATTATCTGAAAGGACGTGAGCCGAAGCGGCGGGTTGTGGTGGCAGTGATAGACGGTGGGGCGGATATCGCGCACGAGGATTTGCGGGGGAGTTTGTGGGTAAACGAGGGTGAAATTCCGGGTAACGGGATTGATGATGACGGGAACGGGTACGTGGATGACGTGCATGGATGGAATTTTCTGGGAACTCCTGATGGGGGTACGGTAAAGACGATATCGGCGGAAGCGGACCGGTATTATATGTATCTGAAAAAGCGTTTCGAGGGGGTGGACACGAATCGCTTGTCGAAGAAAGATAGGGCTCTTTATTGTTATTACGTGAATGAATTGCCCAAAATATCTGAATTGGCCGATGCTTATAACACTTATATAAACGTGAAGACTTATTCGGAACGTATGGACGGGTTCGATCGGCAGTTGAAGGAAATGTATCCCGGCGTGGAGTTGGGCAAGGAGCATTTTGTCGCCTTGGGCGAGAAGTTGGAGAATGCGGTGGATAAGAAAGCGTTTGAATATTATCTTGATCGTTGGAAATATTCTCCCAAGTATAACTGGGAGCAGATGTTGAATTTGCGGCACACGCTTTTGACGACTTTCGAGGGACGCTATAATAGTAAACTCCGGGCTTACGAGGCGGACGGGCGGAAGAGCGTGGGGGATGACCTGAATAATATCAAAGATCGTTTCTACGGCAATGCCGCGATGACGCCTCACGAGCATGGATCTCACGTGGCGGGAATCATCGGTGCGACACGGAATAACGGGGTGGGTATTGATGGGGTTGCCGACGTGCGGTTGATGAGCCTGCGCGTGTGTACGGACGGCGGCGACGAGTATGACAAGGATGTTGCCACGGCTATCCGGTACGCGGTGGAGAACGGGGCTAATATTATCAATATCAGCTTGGGACGTTCTGTTTCCATGCACAGGGAATGGCTGGACGCGGCTCTTCGGTTCGCGGAAAAGAAAGGGGTGTTGGTTGTGCACGCGGCAGGGAATAACGGTCGTTGCACGAATGATGCTTATGATTATCCGACAAGGTATTTGAGTAACGGGAAGACGGTGGCGAATTTGATTAACGTGGGTAACTCTTACGCGGACGGGATGCCCGTGAACAGTTCCAATTTCGGTAAGGATGAGGTCGATTTGTTCGCGCAGGGGGGAGCTGTTTATTCCACGATCGTGGGGAATCAGTACAAGGAGTTTACCGGAACAAGCATGGCGGCTCCCGTGGTGGCGGGGGTGGCAGCCCTGATTTGGAATTACTTCCCGGAATTGAGCGTGAAGGAGTTGAAACAGGTGTTGCTTGATGGGGTTACATCCCGGAGAGGGGTGGAGGTAACCCGTCCCGCGGGGATTAAGGCTCTGGGAAAAGACAAGGTGTATTTCGAGGATTTGTGTGCTTCCGGGGGAATATTGAACGCCCTCGGATCGGTGAAATTGGCAGAAAAATTGTGTAAAGAGAAAAAATAGAAGGATGAAGAAAAGAATTTTTATTTTAACGGGTGTGACGATAGTTATCGCTTTCGTTATCGCAATCTTGTATTTTGGAAAAGGTGAAAAAGGTGAGGTCGTTTGTGATACGACTACCTTGGTGGGAGTTTACGAGGGGGAAGCGACGTTAGATATACCGGAGAAGATCAGGTCTATGGCGAAAGATTCCAATGGCAATTCTTTGATTCCCGACGGTCCTATTCCTTGCAAGGTGGCGATCGGGACGGACGGGGAAGGAAAAGTCGGGCTCGAGTTGGTAGGGTTCAAAATGCCCGTGGAGGGAGTGGAGATGAAAGCGATACCGTGTAGCGTGACCCTGCTTGACGGGGCTTTTCGGCTCGCGGGGGATGGAAAAGTGGACTATGGCGGACAGAAGTTCTCCTATTCCCACAAGGGAAAAATGAAAGACGAGGAACTGGAGTTGAGTGCGACATTGACGATCATCCCTTTCGTGATAGAACCGAAAGTCATATTCAAAGGGAGAAGAATGATTCAGTGATTGTCGATTTCGATCTAAAATCGTAAATCATAAATCTAAAATCAATTCGTTCTCCACCAGATGCAGTAGATGGCGAAGCAGGCGATAGTGAGCAAGCCCGTGTAAATGATGACTGACGTGTGAGTCATATTACGCGGGCGTTTTACTAAAGCCCTGTTTTCTTGGTAATGCAGAACGGAGGCGATTCCGTTTACGCGGAGGCTGAAACGATAGATGCCGTAAGTGATGAAACCTGCCGCGAATCCTACCGTGGTGCCGAAAAGCAGGTCGCCGGGATAGTGTACTCCCACGTAGATGCGCGTGTAACAGGTGACGATAGCCCAAAGCATGAAGAAGGTGGTGACAGCCCTGTTTTTGAACAGTAGCATCGTGAAACACGCTAAAGCGAACGTGTTGGCGGCGTGACAAGAGGGGAATCCGAATTTTCCGCCCCGACGACCGTTGACGAGGTGTACTATGTCCGCGATCTCCGGGTTACGGGAAGGGCGGGGACGCTCGAATATCGGTCGCAATATGGAACTGCAAGTCTGGTCGGCGATCAAGATCAGTAGTGCGAACATGAGCGCGGTGAAAATAGCCATGCGCGGGTTGAAATTGCGGCATAACACGTACAGGATTGACGCGTACAGGGGTATCCATACCAGTTTTCCGGTGAATATATACATGAACGAGTCGAGATAGGGTGTGTGCAGGGCGTTGAGCGCCAAGAATATAGTTTGGTCTAGTGATTGCAGGGATTCTAACATGGCACGAAATATTTATATGATAGCTTACTTTGGCAAATATACTGAAAAATGCTACATTTGCCAGAAGAGAGTTTATAAAGTTTACACATGATATTGTTCCCGAACGCGAAGATTAATATAGGACTTTATGTCACAGAGAGAAGACCGGATGGTTTTCACAATATAGAAACCGTGTTTTACCCGATAGACTTGCGTGATATTCTTGAGATTCACGAGGTGAAGGGAAGCAAGGGAGTATGCTCGTTCACTTCGACGGGCATCCCGATTGACTGTGCCCCGGAGAAAAATCTGGTCACGCGGGCGTATTACCTGTTGGCGGAAGAACACGGGTTACCTTCTGTCGATGTACACCTGCATAAAGTTATTCCTTACGGTGCCGGTTTGGGAGGTGGGTCTGCCGATGCCGCTTTTACGCTGGTGGGGTTGAATAGATTGTTCTCTTTGGGGTTGAGCGAGGGACAATTGATGGCGTACGCGGAGCGGTTGGGAAGTGATTGCGCCTTTTTCGTGAGGAACCGACCGGTGTTTGCTTTCGGGAAGGGAGAGTTGATGGAAGCCGTGGATTTGTCGTTGGCTGCTTACTCGATGGTGCTAGTGAAACCGGACCGGGGAGTATCCACGCCGGAAGCCTACCGGGGGATTGTACCGCGTGCCGCTATGTTTGATTTGCGGGAGATCGGGAAGTTGCCCGTGAGAGAATGGAGCGAGATGATCCGGAATGATTTTGAAGGTTCGGTTATTCCTAAAGTCCCGGAGATCGGGGAAATAAAAGACCGTTTGAAGTCCTTGGGGGCTCTTTACGTTTCTATGACCGGGAGCGGATCGGCAGTGTACGCGCTGTTTGATAATCCCGTTGACATCGAAAAAGAGTTCCCGGGATGTTTCGTGTGGCAGGAGAAAAAGGGTTTATAAGGTTCATAAAGTTTGTAAAGTTTATAAAGTTGATTGCCTCCTGCGGGTGCTTTATCGACGGTAGCATAAGTTGTCGTTAAACATTGTCCGAAGGACACCCGCTACTTTATAAACCTTATAAACTTTACGAACTTTATAAACTAAAGGAACCTCGTTCCGTTTCTATTTCACGAAAGCGTAAATGAACGAAGATATTCCCGCGAACATGAAACTGAGTCCTGTCCAGATAATAATGTTGAATATCCCGAATACGGGGAAAAAAACGATCATGAACGAGAATATGAGGGTGATGATGCCCGCAGTGAGTATCCATCCCCATCCCCTGACTCTTAAGGAGGACATCTCTATGGACTCGGAGATGAAATCTATACTCTTGAACATGAGGATAAATCCAACGATGTAGGGGAGTATGTCTTCGGCTATCGCGGGATGGAGCAGTAAAACAAAACCGATCACGAGGTCGAGTAGCCCGATAAACAGGCCCCATCCCCAGTTGCGAGAGCTTCCGCCCACGAAGGCGTTCAGCACCTCGCTGATACCGAGTACGATGATCATAATACTAAAGTACATTGCCAGTCCGAAGTAAGACACGGCAGGGTGGCGAACGATACCTACCCCGAAAACGAACAGCACGATGCCCAAGATTAGGTATAACCATCTGAATCCTTTAGGTCCGGCTGTTGTAGTTGCAGTTCTTGTTGTCATATCTCTTAATTTTTAGTTTAGTTCATATCCTTTATATGTGAAAAGCTTCGGAAAAGTTGTTATATTGCCTTGAAAAATGCATAACTTTATGGACGGGGATACGTTTCACGATTTAAAACGAGGTTATGAAAAGAGGATTATTGATATTGATGTTGTTTTTGGTAAATTACACGATTATGGCACAGAAGAAAGAGTTGACGGCAGACGAGAAACAAGTGATACTTCACAAGGCGACGGAACGTCCGTTCACGGGTAAATATTATGATTTCAAGGCAAAGGGTACGTATGTTTGCAAACAATGCGGGGCTCCGCTGTATCGTTCGGAAGATAAATTCGATTCCCGTTGCGGTTGGCCGAGTTTTGACGACGAGATAAAGGGAGCGGTGAAACGGGTACCGGACGCGGACGGAAGACGTACGGAGATCGTGTGTGCCCGTTGTGGGGCTCATCTCGGGCACGTGTTCACGGGTGAGGGATTTACTTCCAAGAATACCCGGCATTGCGTGAACTCTATTTCAATGGAATTTGTACCTGCCGACGAGTTGAAGGTGGATACTGCTGTGTTTGCGGGCGGATGTTTCTGGGGAGTGGAGTATTACATGAAAAAAGCTCCCGGGGTGCTTGCCGTGGAGTCCGGTTACACGGGAGGTACCGTGGAAGATCCTTCATACGAGGAGGTATGCGAAGGGGGAACGGGACACGTGGAAGCTGTACGGGTGTTGTTCGATAAGTCGAAAACGGATTACGAGACGTTGGCAAAACTCTTTTTTGAGTTGCACGATCCGACGCAGTTGAACCGGCAAGGACCGGATTACGGGGAACAGTATCGTTCGGAGATATTTTATAACAGTCCGGAACAAAAGGCTATTGCCGAGAAGTTGATCCGACAATTGAAGGAGAAAGGATATGATGTAGTGACAAAACTCACTCCGGCATCTGTTTTCTGGGTTGCCGAGGATTATCATCAGAATTATTACGGGCGAAAAGGAACGCTGCCGTATTGCCATGGGTACACGAAAAGATTCGACTGATTTTAGATTTAATGATTTTCTTCCTGCAAGTACCACGTCCAGCCGTTGATGATGACGCTTATACTTAACCATGCGTTGGTGGAGCCGGAAAGGTAAAATACCACGTCATAGGCGTCTTTGCGATCCAAATATTCTTGGTCACCCCATTTGTTTTTATGTTCTTCGTGACGGAGCAGAAGGAAAAAATCGGTCAGGTCTACGTTGAATAGGGTAGCGCCTGTGGTTTTGTCTTTCACAGCAAAATTATTCAGGCGGTCGGTCATCAGCCGCATGGTGTTGAGTTCGATTACGCCCGTGGTGGCAGAGGACTGGTTTATATGATAAGGTTGATAACTCAGTACATCGTCGGGCTTCAGAGCATTGTCATGCCCCATGTATCCGTTCGATTCGGAGAGTTCGTACGTGTAGTCATTCACGTCGAAATTGCTCGTGCCCAGATTCTCGAACACGAAACGGATTGTATTCGTATTCTTGATCAGGTTGATGGTTGTCGAGGTGTTCTCTATCCCGGTAAAGTCCACGTCGGCTAATTCCCCGTACCAGAGGGGTTCAACTTGTTTGTTCACGACGAGTGATGCCTCGCGTTTCAACTTGAGTTCTATCTCGGTGAAGGTCGATACACCGGGTTCGAGGTTGGTTACCTCGTACGAGTCATGTACTCCCGCCCACGCTAGGAGTTTGTATTGTCCGATAGGGAGAAACAATTCCATGCGGTAGTCGCCGGTTGTCAAGGGAGTGCCTTCCTCGGATTGCATGAATAGAAACTTGCCCTCTTCGTCAAACACGTATAGGTCTACTTTATCGACCTGCGTGTGGAATGCGTCGGTGGAGAGCATGTTATAGTCGTACTTGAACCGAACAAGTAGGCGACATTCTTTAAGGTCTTCCCGAATACTGTCACAGGAATGGAATATTCCCGGGATGATTACCAGAATACCTAATGCTATTTGACGTAAGAGATTTTTGAATTTCATTTTTCTGTCTTTCTATTGTTATTAAAGGAAACGCACGTTTTGGGTGAATTAAGTATGGGACGAATCCCATACTTAATTTTACGCGTAGAACGCTTATAGGTTTTCTTCTTGAGTATACCACGTCCACGGGTTAACACCGATTTCGATAGCTAACCAATATTCAAACTCATCCTTCTTGTCTGGATCCGGCTCCGGAATGATCGGGTAACCCGGGTTGTTGAAGGAGTTAACTTTGATGTCGTACATAGAGTTACGAACCACGCCGAATTCTCCGAATTCATTGTTGGAACCGTCTGTGTCGTTATCATGTTTGATAGCGATCGGGTAGTAACTGATACCGGATTTGTAGTATTTTACAATCTCGTCCGTATCCACATCTGCACCGTTAGCAACAACACCTGCTTTTTGGTTTTCAAAATCTTGTACAATTTCTGCAACTGTTCTAACACCGGTTGCATCCGGGATAACTACTTCCTGTACGTTAGCAACTCCCTTGCCCACGAGATATTTCAGGTATTTGTTGAAAGCGGTAGTCACGTTTGTAACGTATCCTGCCGGGTTTTTGTCTTGGTACTTTTTGGTTAATTCGTCCTCGATCCATCCCAACATCACGGTGTAGGTATAGAAACCGCCATTGATGTCCAGCCAGTCATTGTTTCCTTCTTGCACATCGGTTGTTTGACCGTCAAATGTCTTATACTTGGGCAAGTAAGTTGCTTTCAGCAATACTTGGGTCGTGTAAGCATAGGTATTGTCCTCTTTGCGTTGGGTATTCTCCGCGCAGTACTGGGGTTTTCCACCTTGATTGGGATCTACCGCATCACACGGGGCGATCCAAGTAATAGCGTTATTATCCACGTCTGTTTGCGTGAAGAAACTGTATTGGGTGTTAAAGTCTGCTGACGGGTAAGGAATGTTCGTGTGATCGAAGTTCGGATCAATACGATAGGTACCTAAGCTGTATTCATCAAGCGTCGTGGGTGTGTCAAGGAAAGTTTTAACTCTCTCGGATACCGGATAGTACCATTTATTCGTGAGGTTTATAACCCAGCTTGCGTCTCTAACATCAAAAGCTTCCGCGGAGGTGTAGCTCACGAATACGCGTACTTTTGATACAACACGGTCTACGTTGATTTTCATGGCATTACCAGCCGTTTCTGCATCAGCTTTGTTCGTGAACAACGGTAAACCGGCAGCGGGAGAACCGTCATTTAATGAAGGTTCCAAACCACCCTTGGCGTTAGTCATCATAAATTTGTTGTCCGTGTAGATGTCCGTATGTACCGCGAGAGCAGCATTTACCGTGGCAAAAGGTTGTCCTTTGGTGAAATTCGGGAAATTGCTGGGCGGGTTCACGATAACCAATATCGATTTTGATTTGTCCGAAACCAAGAAAGCATCACTGATATTAGTAGGTTTGAGCGTGATTTTCTTTACATCTGTTACCACGCTTGTCGCATCATATCCATTAAAGAAAATAGCTAAAACTTCTTGAGCTTCCGTTTCCTCGGGACTCGTGGAAGGATAGGTGTCACCCGGCATGGGGTTGGTTATCGCACGTCCCAGATTGCTGGAACTGCTTATTCTAAGTGTAGTCCATGCTTCTCCCTCGGGGGCGATGTCGTCGCCTTCGGGTCCGCTTTTGTCGTCGCTACATGCTGTAAATGCAGTGAAAGCTAACGCTGCAAATACCAAAGTAAAAAATTTGTTCATTCTTTTCATTTTACAAATTGATTTAAGATGTGATTAATAATTGATTATTTATTCCTTTTTTCTATTTCAATAGCATTGGCTTTTTTTCTTGCCAACTCTTCCAAATTCTGCTTGGCAACTTCCAGCCCGTTGGCGGCAGCTGTTTGCAGATAGGTTTCCGCTCTTTCGTAATTTCCTTGCAATAGGGCGAGTACGCCCATGGCGTTGTTATATTCTGCCGGATAATTCTCCGGGGTTATTCTATTCAAGTAGCGCTCTGCCAATACCATATCATTACGCGTGAGCGCGGAGATAGCGGCATTCAAGTTGGCAATCTCGTCTTTCGGGAAGAGTCTGACGGCTGTTTCGAACACATCGACAAATTCTTGTGAGCCGTACTGGTAGGTATTTGCCACCAAGAACATCTCGTTCAAGCTCAAGTCTTGCGGTCTTGTCAGTATAACTACTTTCGCTTCTTCCACATCGAAGTTCTTCACGTTGTAGTCTACCTTGCAGATAGCTACACGCAGACTCGGGTAGATAGTGCGCAACATGTGACGGTAGGGGACACCTCCTGCCAGTTTTTTCAGCTTGTCTTTTCTCTCTGCCGAGGATGGCGTGTACTCGATAATGTCGAGTATCTGGTTCCTGTATTCCATGTGTCCTGCTTCAACAGCCTTTACAAGACCTGCCCAGTTTTCTCCCCCGAAAGAGATATGGTATATGTTACGCGGGAAGTCGTACTGTGTGGCGAGGTAATTTGCCAAAGCCTTGGAACGTCCTTCCGACAAGCGTTGATTTCCTGCCAGTGTTCCTTCCGGCGAAGCGAATCCCGTGATGTCCAGACGATTTATCGTGATATTCGGATCGTCTTTTATGTCATTGATCATGTTACGTATCTTTGTCAATTCTTGGGGATTGTTCATATAGTACGGGCGGATCACGGTTTGATTGACCTCGAAATCGAGGAAACATTCGGCGTGAATCTCCCGACGTTTGATCTCTTCTCTCGGCGGTTGGATGTACACGAGATAAGGGGTAACGATATACTCTTCAACAGGCGGTGTCGGATCGAGAAGACGTTCCACTCGCATCAATTCCGTGTCACCGCACCCGCATTCGTCGTATTGCATATCGAGGGCGGCGTATGCCATCCATGATTCGTAGGGCAAGGTGTAACGGTAGTTCAGAGTCCCGTTTTTCTTCTTGCTAACTTTCTCGATCACGTATGCTTTGTCCGTGTCTACCCGCGGGTTGTAACCGATAAGAGCCAGTTTCCGTTCGTGCGACAGGTATTCGTCCCGTCCCTTGAAGGATACTTTCGGTAGATTGTACGTCCGTTCCGGGGTAACCAGTTGCGGGATCAAGTCCATTCCATGTGCCGACTTGACTTTCAAGTCGTCGAAAATGAAATCTATATCCACGTGAAGTAAGTTGCCCGCTTGTTCCATCCGTACGGCTTTCACGAGGACATTTCCTGTATAAGAACGGGTTTGTGCCGCGGAATGGGACATACCCACTTGGAATATCACAAGTATTGCCGTTATGTATTTTATTATCCTGTTCATCACTTTCCTTATTTTATGAGATACACCAATGAGATTCCTACTTTCGTGGGACCGAAATAGTTCTTGTGCCCGCTTTTCACTTTTAGTCCGCAATCCGCGCAAGGGTATTTGTCATATTTGATATGAGCGTACCCGACCCCGACGGTAGCCTCTATACTCCAACGTTTCTTTAGTATCCACGAGCGCCCGAAGCTGAATCCCGCACCATACAGTTCACCCTGATAGCGGTGGTTTTGCATGTTCTTGCTGATAAACGACCAATTAGGCCAGCCGCCCACGTTGAAATCGGCGTAATGCGCATGTACCCCGACGAACATACGGGTGAAACGTTCGCAGAACCAATAACGCACTTCCGGTTGCACGCCGAAGTGTGCCAGTCGTCTGCCGTTGGCCGGTTTCCACGGGTTGTAATTGAAGGGTACATCCAATGTCCACTTGCGTGCCAAGCCGACTTCCACTCCCAGGTTGATTGTCGTGGTGGCATCGTACAATAAGTTACTTTTCACGGCAACTTTTTGCGCGTTCGCCTCGGGTAGTATCCACCCGACCATGAACAATGCTGCTATCAGTACCTTTTTTAATATCGTCATCTTTTCTTTATTTAATTACACGTTGATTACTTCTTGTTGCGTTATATATATCTTGATGCGCACGATGTGACTTGCCGACGTTCCGGGATTCTGTATGGTCGTCAGATAGACTGTGCCGTATCTTTTCCCTGAACTATTTCTTGTCACGTATATTTTTATGACTCCGTCTTCCACGATAATCTGGTCTGTCACGTCCCGTGCACCGGAGGAGGAATGCAATTGAATCCAGTTCTTGGCATCATCTTCTTCCACGTAACCGGATAGGCAGTAGAATTCGGGGAAAGTCAGCGTGTTCTCGAGCCGGGATAATCTATCCCGACGTTCGATATTTATTGTCTTATCCAGATTTCCCAGTTCCAGCTTGACGGTACCCGTGCTGAATGCGGCATCGAGTCTTAGCTTAATCTCCGTCTTTTCCGGGCTAGTATTCGTGACGATGGGGAGTTCATTTGTACCCGGGTTCGTCAATGTCAATCCGGGAGAAACCGTGATCGTTCTTTTATCGGGGAACGGGCGTATACAGTCTGTCGATAACGTGAAAGCGTGAAATTCTCTGGTTGTACCGACATCGCCGTACACGATGTAATGTGAGTTACTGACTCCCATGTAATAATCGTTGTTCGAACTTATTTCATAGGAAGATTCGTCGCGTACGGTGATCGTGTAATCCAAGTTTGTATTTGATGCCAAAGATTCTTTCGCGTCAGCTACCGAATAGTAACCGATACCTCTGACGTGAGTGATATTGAATATGTATCGTTGGTTTCTTTTTATGTCCATGCGTGTTCCTTCTCCATCGACAATGGCCAATTTGTAGAAACATTCTTCTCCGTCGTAAGTAGCACGTATAATCAAGTATATGTCACTTTGATCTTTTGCCTCGTAAAGATAAACGGGACTTGCCGTCGTGTTCTTTTCTGTTCCTTCCAGAACGGCTTGAACGATGTCTGCCGAATACGAAGCATCGTGCTTGTATTCTGTTTGATCGGCGGGGATATTCTCCAGTGTGCCGGTGAAATTATGTAATAGTCCTTGTTTTGAGGTGTTTGCAACCATTGTTATACCTTTGAAATCAAAACGGGAGTTGGCTGTTTTGTCTATTATTTCCACTCTTGCAACGGCACGGGTAAGTTCAATCTGTTGAGTGGAACTTCCTATTTTCGTGCTCTCGTTTATCCCGTCCGATAAGTATTCCACATGGCTCATCGGGAGCGGTATGCTGTTTGTCGCGTTCACGAACGGTATCGTGGTTTGCGGGTTATTCAACGGTTGGGTGCGCAGCATCCGGCATGCCTCGCTCAATGATTTATCCTGCAAGGCAGTTCCCAATGTACCCACGGAATAAGTATAACTTTGTGTGGCACTCGTGTAGAAATAGTCTTGCGGGTTAGCCAGAATCAATAACCAACACGGTTCCGATTGTTTCGTGAGGACGGCGTATCTCTTGTTGATTCCGCTGACTTCTATAACCTGAACGGCTTCCGCGAATTTGGCATCATTCCCTTTGAATACAAGTATCCATGGTTTCGTGTCCACGTAATATTCATTGGCCATGGAACGCGCGTTCGGGATATTGTACGGGTCAATTCTGGTAAACAATTCGAGTTGTACCTTGTCGTCGGACACAACAGGCTCCTCTTCCGGAGCTGTCGTCTCGTCGATACACGAGGAGAAGAATACCAGCGCCATTATCGCGGTTAAGAGAAACTGTATGTTATATTTTTGCCAACTCATCATATGCTTTATTTTAATTTATCGTACTGAAATGTATTCTGTTACGAAACATCTAACCGAAAGACCGTAAGTGTTTGCGCTCAAACCCATGAAAGCCACGGATTTGTCCCAAAGCGGACCACTGACGAATAATATTGAGCTACCATGCTCGACTACGCCGGCTATCGGGGCCATAGCTGTTGTCCAATAATATCCGGCCCCTCCCGTGTACATTAATTTACCCGATTCTTCTATTATGTCGTACTCGTACCCTGCGTCTCTACGTCCCGCACCGGGAAAAAACACGGAAGCGTAATTATTCGGGTTGTAGAATAGAGTACCCGCGTACGCCGCGTTGGCGTTTGTGTTGGAAACTGCTAAGCTACCCCATAGTTCGGTTCTGTGACGATCATAGAATCCATCGGCTACCTTGCCCCATACTGCGTTTAGTTTCCCGGACTGAGAATAGTTCACGACACCGGAAGACGGGTTCTGGAACAAGCTTTGGCGTATTTCTGACCATGCAAGAGCTGCTTGTGTATCCATTTCGCCCGAACGACTGGTTTCCGACCAGTCTATAGGACGGTGATACCCCGGGGGACAGACTTCATTATCAGCACGATTTGTCCCGGTTCCCCAGTAAATTGTACCGTAGTTTTCTTCTTCCCAATCATTTATAACACCGTTGTCTTTATCTATCCAATCGGATATGATATCTTTGAACGGGGTATAAGCTCTTCGTTGGTAAGCCGTGTATGCCGCATCCTTGTACGAGGGAATCATTCCGAGGAAATGGGTTCCTGCTTGCGAAGGATAGTTTGTAAAGTAGTTCGCGTAACCGGGGCCTCCCGTGTATTGTGACGGGGTTAATTTCACGTATTCCGTTGTTGTCCACGGGTTTGTTTTAAATTCCGGTGCGGTTAAATTGTAAACCGGGACTTTTCGGGCTTTACTCCGTGGTGCGCCTTGCATGGGACCGTCCAAAATGGCATCGCCGGGACGCATCAGATAATCGTCCGTTTCACCTTGACGCACGTAAATCGTGTAAGTGGCGACGGCTTGTATACTGTAGTCGTATACGGTGACTTCGATAGCTCCATATTTGTTCGTGCTTCCTGTCGCGTATTGGTTTTTCATTCCCACGCGGAAATAAGTTCTCCCGTATCCCGTGATTTCGGTTTTCCCGTCGGTTACCGGGTATCTTTCCGGATTGTCGGGTGTATCGGTTCCTAAATTCGGGTCAAAACTCGGTGTCGGGCTGATAACAAAGAAATCATCTCCTGAAATAATCTTTGCTTTCCATTGTAATTGATAATCGAACCAACCATGGTCTGTTGTTTCAACTCCATTGGGATCGAATTCCCTGACATCATTCCACTCCGTGCCATTCCACGTGGTAAAATTACGGAAATTGGAAATTACTCGTTCCCCGCGTTCGCTGTGCTTGTGGAATGTACTCACGTAATCGGTTCTACTCACCATTTCGTTGTAGTAACCATGATCGAAAAGCATATTCGTGTTGATCGTGATCTCACGTTGCAGGTTTCCGTTATCATTTTTTTCCAATCCGGCACATAATACGAGTTTGTGTTGATTGATTTGTCCCACGGTAAATCCGCTTTGACTACCTTGGATGATAATATCCATGTATCCTTCTCCGATACCTGTGGTCGGATCGTAATTGTAAGTAAAACGAGTGGGATTTTCGTTGTTCCACCACCCCCCGACTAATTCATTGAATAAAGCTGCCGTGAGTTGCGGTTGATTATGCTGATCGTAACAGTTTTCGGCAACCCACACGTGAGGCATATTCGACGAGAACGAAATTCGTACTCCGTTCAGCGGCGTTATTGTTGCCTCTATTTGGGACACGTTTAACATGCGTTCGCCATCAATGATCCAGTTATTCCAGTGCGGATTCCATTCGGATGCTTTGATGTTGACTTCCAACGGCATCTTAATCGTGGCGATCACGTCCAATTTCGTGTTTGCCGGGAGCGTGTAATTATTATTTTCGATTCTCAGATTGGCATCCGGGTTATATTTATCTTCCAAGTTTACTGTCATTTTCATCGCGTTACTCTGGGCGGATGTAGGAGTAAAGTAATTAGAGGGTACAATAATCCTAGTCACTTTCTTTTGCCACACGATATCGGTTTCCGAAGGTGTTTCGTCCGAGAAATGACTTCCGTCATCTATCGGGGTAAGCGTGCGAGTCTCGTTACGATTGATTTGTGCAACATTGTAGTTCGCGGAGAGGGGTACACGGTCGGGGATATTACTGAAAGTAAGCCCCGCAAATGCCTGACTCAGGTTTTCCTTTGCCTTTAAAATAATGTCAAGACGGACTCCAAGCCTGTTTAATGTTAATTTTAAAAGAGAGGTTTCACTTCCACCGTCAACCTTGATTTTACCACCGCTCAGGATTTCCACGTTATCTACTCTTTGTATCATGGGAATGATTTCCTTGGCTGTAAAAGCCGAGGCAGGAAAAGAAATCGTGTCAAAGTCATTTCGCGATGTCACACCATCCAACGCGTTAACGACAGAAACATTATGGGGTTCATTGGCTATGAACATTAAATTATATATCCCCGTTTCAATCGGATGTTTAACCGTTGTACTAACACCTATATTATATAGTCTGTTACTTTTAATGTCACCTTGTGCGTCAAATGCCATGACACGAAGTGTATTCACGATGTAATCTTCCGAATCACCATCATGCACACCGTTGTGTGCCCGGCTGATGATTCCATCAATAGATATGTATGCTTCTTCGTTGACCGGTGTTTGTATCTCGTCGATACAAGCCACACAAATGGCCAAGAGCAGTATAAGCATACCTCTGAATCTATTCTTTTTAATCTTCTTAAAAATTCCCTCCATATCGTAACATCAATCCTACCCGAATTTGTTGAATCATTAATACATATTGCGGACTTCAACTATTTTACTTCCGGCTTCGGGTGATTTCCGGAAAGACCTTTAACCCTAAATGGTTTGTCAAAAATACGCTATGAGTATTAAATTGTATTTATCAATTTCTCCCTTTTTGTTTGCAATTTCAGCCTGCAATTTCACACCAACCCTTATACAAGTGGGTGTTGAGCCTATTTTCATGGTATAAAATACCGTGAATCAAGTCATCGAACTAAACTTGTTTCTGTATGCTATCTGCTTGAATAACTTATTAATATAGGTGATCCTCTTGGAATTATCCTGCCTTCTTTCTGTTGCTAGAAGTCTTGTTAAATGTCCCCGTGAATTTTTGCAAATTATTTGGGACACAGATTTGTTTACTCTACACTGGCCCTTATACTACTGGGTGTTTTACCTATTTCTTTCTTGCAAAACTTCGTGAATTGGGCAATTGTGCTGAATTCGTTTTCGTAAGCTATCTGTTTGAAAGGCTTATTGGTCGAGGTGATTTCATCTTGAATAACCTTTGCTTTGTTTGCTTTCATCCACTGGTAAGGAGTTTCCTTGAATATCTCCACGAATTTTTTAGCGAATTGCTTCGGCGATAGATTCATCGCATCTGCAATTTCTGTAACCGTTCGGAAACGTTTACTGTTAAGTCTCACAAATTCAGAGAATATGGTGTCCTTTGTCAGTATCTGTTGGAAAAAGTCGTGAATTTCTTCCTTCGTGTAATATGTCCTCAATAATAAGAAAAACTCTTTGATTTTCAATTCAAAATAGTAATTACAATTGATCCCGTCCGTGAGGCAATTATTTATCCCGTCAAGGAAATGCCATAGGTGTGAATTAATTTGTAACATGTTTAGTTTTTCTTTCCGGGGTTTGCAATTATTTCCCGTAACAAAGGCTTTCGCTCCGTATAGTTTCTCCACGGGGTAGTTGTCGCACAGTTTTAACGGACCATGCAACCTGAAGACCATGACGATAGCATTAGTCGGTGCGCGATAAAAATATCGTTCTCCAACAGGGAGAAATAGAATTTGCCCTTTCTTGCTTTCGTGTTCATGGAAGTTACCGAAGATAAACTTCAAGCGCCCTTCCAAGAAAAAAGCAACCTCGTTATGATTAAGTTCCAAGCATCCCGTTGTACCTTTCGGAATACTAACAGTTTCTATTTGTGGTTTATTCAAATTGTCAACACTATGACAACTCGGATGTTCTATAATCTTGTTGTTCATATTGGTTTAGCTGGTTGTTAATTCTTCGATTCTCCGGGTTCTATCTTTTCCCTCGATTCATGTCAGACTTTAATTCCCGTTAAAATTTTGACATACCTATCCCCGTGCATCGAACATTCTTTTTTTCATTGTTCAAGCATAAATCTTAAGAGGTTTTTAAACCTGTTAATTATTGCCCGTTTTAGCTTTTTATATCGTGTACAATAAATCCTTTTTCAACAAGTATTGTGTCTATATATAAATTTATTTGTATTGCATATAAATATCGAATTATATATTTTACTTTCACTTTTCTCCTTCCTTTCAAAGTAAAATTATAAATGCCAACACTCTTTTTTTCATCTTCTAACTCTACCCTTCTAAGCTGTGTTTTCGTCATGCTTGTGTGGGTAATTTTCTTTCCATTACAAAGTTAGAAATAATAATGAATATTACAATAAGTTGTATGGAATGAGAAAAATGGCCTTGTAATAGTTTCGGTTAGCGAGTTTTTATGAAAAGATGTTTATCATTATTCGTAATGAATAAATATTCATTTCTGCCTAGGGGTACTATTCAATAAAAAAAACAGTACATTTGTTCCTCTATCTATAAAGAGTGATTTTTCAATAGAAACTATAAAGAAAGGAATTTAATCATGAGAATTGCTGTACCAACCAAAGACAACGCGGTGGACGACCACTTCGGGCATTGTGAGTATTATACCTTGTTTACCGTCGACGACATGAAAAACATTACAAGTGTTGAAACGCTTCCTTCTCCGCAAGGATGCGGTTGTAAATCGGATATTGCAGCCGTGTTACGGGAGAAAGGTGTTACCGTCATGCTTGCCGGAAGTATGGGGGATGGTGCTTTGAATAAATTAAGCGAGCAGGGAATAAAAGTACTTCGCGGCTGCAAGGGTGATGTGCGGAAAGTCACGGAAGGTTACCTCAAGGGTTTTCTGTTGGATTCGGGCATTGCTTGTAACCACGAGTGCGGGGATCATAAGTGATATACACAAGATACCATAAAGACCAAATAATGTTGCAAGGTGTTGATGGTGTGAGAGTAAGGAACTTTAATAAGTCCTTACTCTTTATTTATTTTGACAAGTACCTTGTCTATACGTGCCCCGTCCATATCCACGATTTCAAATTCGAAGTTATACCATACCAGTTTTTCCCCGGTGCGAGGGATGTGTTCCAATATTTTTAGGATCAGACCGCTCAACGTGTTATAATAGTGGTTCGTGTATAGGAATTCCATGTCGAAATAGGCGAGAAAATCATAGAAGGGACATTGACCGTCCACGAGGAATGTCCCGTTATCCCGTTGCACGATATCCGGTTCTTCACCTATTTCGGGAACGTCGCCGATGAGGGCTTTCACGATATCTTTCAAGGTTACGATACCCTCGATGCTCCCGAATTCATCTGTGACCAGCCCGTATTTGAGATGTCCTTGTTTCAAATGTTCCAGCGCGTTGTACACGCTTTGGTTTTGCGGAAAATATTGCGGGGGACGGACGAGGGCTTTCAGATTAAAGTCCGGTGCGTCGATCTTTCCGAAGAGGTCTTTTAGGAACACGACACCTACAATATTATCCAGTTTGGTATCCGACACGGGGTAAATCGTGTGCAGGTTTGTTTTGACTATTTCACGAATCCGGTCGTTGGAGTCCGTGATATTAAGCCATACCAGATCACTGCGATGCGTCATGATGGAGGCAATATCCCTGTCGCCGAGATTGAATACACGCTCCACGATGTCCTGTTCCACTTCTTGAATCTCGCCTTCCGCGGTACTTTCCTGTATGATAGCCTTGATCTCTTCTTCCGTGATTTTATTGCTGCCTGTTTTATTAAGACCGAGTACCCGCATCATAAATGAGGTGCTGGCAGAGAGCAGCCATACGAACGGGGATGCTATACGGGAGAGTATGTCCATCGGGGCGGCAATGATCTTGGCCATCCGTTCGGCAGCAACCATCCCGATACGTTTCGGAACCAATTCCCCGAAGATTAGAGTCAGGTAAGTCACCACGATCACGATGATTGTTTTAGAAATTAGCAGGGCGTGAGGTTGCAATGGCTCTATTTTCTCCACCCATACGGCGAGATCCCCGGCTAAAGCCTGTCCCGAATAAAGACCGGTAAGGATACCGATAAGGGTGATCCCGATTTGGACGGTCGACAGGAAACGATCCGGCTCGTTGGCGAGTTTCAAAGCCCGCCGAGCAGATTTGTTCCCTGTTCTGGCTTCCGTCTCAAGACGCGATTTACGTGCCGACACCATCGCTATCTCCGACATGGCGAGCACTCCATTTAAAAGAATAAGTCCTATAATGATAAAAAATTCCATATCTATTTATTTGTATTTTCCGTATTTATTTGAGGCCGTATGATTAGAAGTGAAGGTAACTTGGCAAACAGATTCTGGTCTTTCGACAGTTTCTGACAAGTCGCGTAACTTAAAACCAACAAGCTTTCTTTGTCCTCCGCGAGAGGATTGGTAACCAGAGGTGTATCCAGAATAAACTTTGCGGTATCGCGTTGCACGAAGTCGGACGTGACTCGGGCAAGCACGGTTTCGTTCGGGTGTTCGTCTGTAAAGCAGATGCGTATCGTCATACTTTGTTCTCCCAGACGGGTTTGCGCATAATTGAACAGGAAAAGGTCAGTTTCATTATCCACGAGTAGCAGGATGTAAGATGCGTGCGTGAAACCCCGGTTGACAAAGATGCCCACGGAGCAATCCACGTGTTCCATGATAGATTCCAGTTTCTGCCTTAACAACGTTCCCGGCAGATGCAACGGGTGATTCTTGAGTTGTTTCAGCCAACGGGAAACCGTGGTGAACTTCTTGCCGAATGTGCCCGCGGGAACGTCATTCCCCATCATGAACTGTTGTCCGGCGCCGAGGAAAAGGTGGTCTACCTGTTCCTGTCGCGCTATTTTTACCATTTCGGGAATAAGCCTGTCTGTCACTTGGTAACGCTCTTGAACGTGTAATTGCAAATGTTCTGCTTCTTCCCGTAAGGGGATAAAGCTTTCTTGCTCGTATTCATCTGCCTTGGCTGGGTTGAGGTCGGTCCCTAACGTGAAGTGTATCCCGGTGATCAGGCTCGATTGCAAACGATGTCCCAACATCAAATCGGCAATATTCAATAGTGTTTTTCCTGTTTCCGGTCTACCGAACGAGAGTAGCACCTTCTCCCGGTGTCCCTTGCTTTCTTTTTGTTTCGAGAATATCCGTTCGACAAGCGAAAGCATTGGTGTTGCCATGAACGTTGTCAGTAGCGATATTAGCAGTAATACCACGAACATCTCCGAGGTGAGAATGCCCATTTCGAAGCCGATATTCAGTGCCACGAGTTGCATCAGTCCCCGTGTATTCATCAATGTTCCCACGATAAGACTGTCTTTCCAATTCTCCCCGACGGCACGGGCGGCAAGGGTGCAGCCCCCGAATTTTCCGGCGATGGCTACCACGATAAACAGCAAGCAAACGCCCCACAATTCAGGTGTGTTAATCAAACCTATTTCGGTGTGTAAACCCGAGAAGGCAAAAAACAACGGAAGAAAGAACACGAGTGAAACATCTTCCACTTTTTCCATCATCACTTTGCGGAATCCTATATTCGTGGGCATTACCACTCCGGCGATAAACGCACCGAACAGGGCATGAATCCCGATGATTTCCGTTATTGCCGATGACAAGACAAGTATAAGGAATATAAACCCCACGAATGTTTTGTTAATCACTTCCGAATAGGCGTAAGTTTCACCGATCTTCCGCAGGAAGGGACGCATCACGAGAAACATGAAAACAATATAAATCAGTGTTAGTCCGATCGTGTACAGGGCACTGACAAAAGTTCCCGCCTTGGCGAGTGCTATAACGATTGCCAGCAGACACCACGCTGTCACGTCGTCATTGGCAGCCGAGGCAATAGAAAGCATCCCCACGGATGTTTTCGTCATGTTCCGTTCCTGCACGATGCGTGCCAACACGGGAAATGCCGTGATACTCATGCATATCCCGATAAAGAGAGCAAAAGGCAGAAACGCCGTTTGTCCCGAAGCATAATCCTCGTATACCCAGATTGCTGCCACCACGCCAAGGAAGAAAGGTACCACTATCCCCGCATGACTGATGACGAGCGTTTCATTCAGCTTGTTTTTCAATACGCTGAAATCCAGTTCCAACCCGATAACGAACATAAACAATACTAGCCCGATTTGGCTAAGCAGGTTGAGGTTGTCCAGTGATTCGGGAGGGAACAGGTTAGCGGAAAATTCCGGGAAGAAATATCCTAGTAGAGAGGGACCGAGGACGATACCTGCCACGATTTCTCCCATCACACCCGGTTGCCCGATATATTTGAAAAGATAAGAGAACACCCGGACGGTAAGCAAAATCACGATGATCTGTAATAACAGTATCGTCAATGAATTTGTCATATTATCGGAAATAATGTTCGTGAACAGTTCGAATGCCCCGGCACTTGTGGGCATTATACCTGTTCCCGGGTGATGGTCAAAACGCTCGCCCGAACACAGGGCAAGGTAGATCAACACCCCGAATACACTAATCATTCCCAGATATATCCAGTAATTTGAGCTGTTTCTTTTCATAATTTAATCAATTTGGGTCTATAAAGTCTGTAAAGTCCATAAGGTCTATAAGGTCCATGGTCCCCTGCGGGGCGCTTTGTCTACGGTAGCTATATGCTGCCGATAAACACTGTCCGAAGGACACCCGTGAGCTTATGGACCTTACGGACTTATTTTTCTTTTCTTCTCTTTATTGCCCGGAATATTTCGCCTACCCACAACACCAGCGAGGTTGCAGCCGTGATCCATATCCATTCCGTCCACGAGAGGGGTACTGTTCTGAATACGCTTCCCCCGAAGTTTACCACGAGGATTTGTCCCACGACAATGGCCAACCCGACAGTAAGGAATCCTTCGCTCTTGGAAAGGTTCTTGAATGCGGATTCGTTCGTGCCGAAGGTTTTGGCATTGAACATATTCCAGAATTGCAACATCACGAACACGGTAAAGAAAATCGTCAGGTTGTCCAAGCCTTGCGGTGTGGCGGCGTCTATTCCTCCCGCGTAGTGGGATAGTATATAGAGTAAGCTCATCAAGATTACCACAAAAGCGATACCCGTGGTTAGGATAAGTGTGCGCATCCGCGGTACGATAATAAAGGCATTCGAGTCCCTCGGTTTCCGTTTCATCACGTCCGGACTGGGTGGGAGAGAGGCGAGTGCTCCTGCCGCGAATGTATCCATGATTAAGTTTACCCACAGCATTTGCGTTACCGTGATCGGCAGTTCGGAACCGAACAACGACCCCAATAGCACGATAATCAAGGCTGCCACGTTGATCGTCAACTGGAACAGCACGAAGCGTTGTATGTTCTGGTACACGGAACGTCCCCACATCACGGCGGAGGTGATACTGCTGAACGAGTCGTCGAGCAGGGTAATATCACTGGCCTCCTTGGCTACCGATGTTCCGCTACCCATGGATAGTCCGACGTGAGCGTGATTCAATGCGGGAGCGTCGTTTGTTCCGTCACCCGTTACTGCCACGACTTGTTTCTTTTGCTGTAACAGTTGTACCAACCGTTGTTTGTCCAATGGTCGCGCCCGCGACATGATCTTCATGTCGAGTACCCGGTCGAGGGCTTCCTCGTCCGTCAGTTTGGCAAATTCAACCCCGGTAATCAGGTTTTGGTCTGTATCTTTTTCTGTCCATAACCCGATTTGCCGCCCGATCTCCTTCGCGGTACCCGGGGTGTCCCCTGTTACCATCTTAACTTGGATTCCGGCGTCGAAGCAGCGTTGTACGGCATCCGGCACATCCGGGCGAATGGGGTCGGATATGGCAACGATGCCGAGGAATGTCAATTCCGTGTTATACAATCGTCCGTCTTTAAAATGCGGTTCGTCGTCTTCAATGATCTGGTAAGCGAACCCGAGCGTTCGCATTGCTTGATTTTGGTACTCGAGCAATTGTTCCTCGATTGTGGGTTGTTGCTCGGCGATAGGTACTGTTTTGTCGCCGACAATAGCGTTTTTGCAGTATCCGAAAAGGATTTCCGAGGCACCTTTCACGTACAGGATTTTCTTCCCGAAAGTAGGTGATTGCACGAGGGTTGCCATGTATTTCCGTTCGGTGGAGAATGTCAACTGTTCAATTACCGTGACACTTTCCCGCGATTCCGCGTAATTGATACCTTGGTCGTTCAGCCAGAGTAACAACGCCGCCTCGGTAGGGTTGCCCAGTGTTTTTACCTTCTCCGGGTCGCTGAAATCCAGAAAAGCTGTCGTGTTCATGGCGATCCCCTCCGCAAGTAGTTTCGAGTATTCGTTATCAGACAGACGTTCGCCATCCAACCCGTAGAAGTTTGTCTTGTACACCGTCATCTGGTTTTGCGTCAGCGTACCCGTTTTATCCGTGCAGATCACGGTCGTTGCGCCCATGGTTTCACAAGCATGCATTTTCCGCACGAGATTGTGGGATTTCAACATCTTGCGCATGCTCAACGCGAGGCTGAGGGTAACGCTCATCGGCAATCCTTCCGGCACGGTCACCACGATTAGGGTAACGGAAGCCATGAAAGCGGAAAGAATCTTTTTGCCGAGTCCCAGCGGAATCCATGCGTGCGGGTCCCACGGTTTCACACCGAATGCCAGACCGATAGCGAGCATCACGACCAATGCTCCCAGACCGTAAAGTATCCAGCGTCCCCAACCTCCCGCAGCAATACTCTTCGGAAGCGGTTTGTCCTTGCCTTGTAAAGAATACACGTCGTAAACAACGGGTACCCAGACTTTTGCCAGCATGATAACGGCAGCGATAATCACCGCACCGATCAATCCCAGTTGTCCCAGTTCGGGAGTGGGATAGGTCGGGTTGAAAAACAACCCTTTAATAAACAGTATCGTGAACATCACGGCCGCACCGCAGAACCCGATCACTCCGATGAATTTGGCGAGTGATTCGAGTTGCGTGTCCAGTGGGGTTGGTTCTTCGCTTTTCTCCGATGATTTTTCAGCCACTCGTCCGAACTCGGTAGAGTCGCCCACGGCGAGTACTTGCATCACTCCGTGACCGTCCACGACGGTGGTTCCCCGCATCACGTGATTGGAGGGATAGGTAGCCTCTATGTTAAATTCGCTCTCGATCGTCGTCTTGTTGGCAACGGGTTCTCCCGTGAGGCTCGATTCGTTGACCTGCAAAGAGAGGGCTTCCAACAATACCCCGTCGGCGGGGATCTCCTCTCCTTGTTCCAGTATCACGATGTCATCGACCACGATGTCTTTTTTTGCCACCTCGTGTACGTTGCCGTTACGGATGACCTTTACCAATGTGTCGTCGTTCACTTGATTCAGCACATCGAATTTCTTGTTGGCATCCCAGACGAACCACGTGGCTACGCCTGTTGCCAGCAGAATGGCGACGGCAATACCGATGGTTTCGGCTATCTCGATAATGCCTTCCGAGAAATACATGGCAATGGCTATTCCCCCGGAAAGGAAAACGGCTACCATTAATATACGAATGACGGGATCCTCGAAATTCCCGATAAATACTTGCCACAGGGAGTCCCTTTTCGGGGGCGTCAACACGTTTGAACCGTGTTTTTCACGACTTTCCTCGACTTGTTTGTCCGTGAGTCCCATGTAGTGTTTGCGTGATTCCATGTTATGATTTTGTATTTAATTTGTTTTTTTTACGAATGTTCTTTATAATTAGGTACCCGAAAAAGCAGCATCCCACGACCAGCATCGCGATGGTTATTTCCGTGAAATACATTTCCAGCAGTTCTTTTCGGGAATACAGAAAATATCCGGTGGTGGCGAGAATCAGATTCCAAATGCCGCTTCCCACTGCCGTGTATAATATAAAACTTTTCAACGGCATTCTCACGAGTCCTGCCGGGAGCGAGATAAGGCTTCTCACGCCGGGAGTCAGTCGCCCGATTAACGTGGAACTTTTGCCGTATTTCAAAAAGTATTGTTCGGATTTTTCTATTTTTTCTTTTGTCATGCCGCATACCTTTCCCCAGCGTGATTCCGCGAAGGAGTAAATGAATTTCCGTCCCAGCGTGCAGGCAAGCACGTAGTTTGCCAATGCCCCGATAACCGCCCCGATGGTGCTGAACACGATAACGAGCACGAAGTTGAGTTCCCCGTTTGCGGCTTTCCACGCAGCCGGAGGCACGATTAGTTCTGACGGAAAAGGTATGATGGTACTCTCGATAGCCATACAGACGAGAACACTCCAGTAGTTCACGTTATACATATACCAATCGAGAATTGATTGAAGCCAATCGATCATATTATATAATTCAGTTTACAATATTCTATATTTATTCACCTTGTACGCCGTAAAGGATATTTTGTGTCATAAAATTAACTCTTTTAGCGAATAAATATAAAATCCCTGACTGTGGCGGGTAGTAAGATATTGCATGAAATGCCTCGTGTTTTCCGCGATGGCTAACTTGAGCGGTTTGTTTTTCAAACCGTTAACCGTGTTTCGGAAATACACGTTAGTCTTTGGCGGTTTGTTCAACCCGAAACGTCGTCCGTGAGGCATCGTGATACCCTCGTCCGCCAGAAGGTGGTGGAAAAATCCGTCATGAGAATGAAAATTCGCTTGGGTTTCCGGGATAGACAGCTGTTCTTCTTGGACGTACACTATACTCTCTCTCTCGGTCATTGTCTTTTGCAGCCCGTTGACAATGAATACTAAAGAAAATAGAAATATAGGTATATCTAGTAAAAACAGCCTTTTCATTATGATGTAATTTACAGGCTCAAAAGTAATATAATTTATTAATACTATAAAGAGTCTTGCCAGTTTAAAGTTTAGAATGTGAACTCTAAACTAACTTTTAGTTTTTATCTTTCAGTTTTTATCTTTTATCCTCTATCTTCGCGATGTAATTGAAATACACAGGTCATGACAGTAAAAATGATATTAGGATGTATCGTGGCTCTTTTGGCGTTGGTGAACCCGGTACAGAAAGTGTTGATCGTAACCTCTCTGCAAGAGAGATTTAGTTTGAAGGAATTGCGCTATATTTCTATCAAGTCAACAATCACGGCGGCGCTGATTCTGGTGTTTTTCCTTTTTCTTGGCGAGCTCACGTTCAGTTATGTTTTTCATGTCGAGTTGTATTCTTTTCAAATCACTTGCGGTGCCGTGTTGATGTATAACGGTTTGTCCGGGTTGTTGAAAGGTTTCTTTTTGAAAGTGGATGAGCATATCAAGCTGGCAGACCTTACCACGGTGCCTATTGCTATTCCTATGATTGCGGGACCCGCGACGATCACGGCGGCAGTGACTTTTCCCGTTCAGTACGGTCGCGAGATCACGATTATTTCCATATTAATCGCTCTGGCCGTGAACCTATTCTGTATGTTACAGGCCCGTCGTATCGGGAATTTCCTGATCAAGTACAATTTCATGAATCCTTTAATTCGTATTATCGGGCTGATTGTTGCCACGATCGGTTTGCAGATGATATTCGACGGGATCAGTTTGTTTATCAAGTCACTGTCTTAATTTGGGATTTATGATTTCTCGATTTATGATTGAATTATTCCGTGATTGGAAAGATAACCGAAGACGGTGAGTAACTCAATTGTAATCTTCTATCTCACGTTAATAATCACTTCTTCCACGCAGCGTATCGTTTGAGCAAAACCTTGGTACGCGACCCTGAAGTTTATGGAATTATACGCGGATTCGAATGACCATCCCCCGTAACGAACCGTTCTGTTATTGGTTTCCGTTATTAATTCGTTTCTCGTGTATTGCGGGCTTACGCTGGCTGACCAGTAATAACCGGTACTACCTGCACCCTCCAGCTTTCCGTTTGTGTTATTCAGACGACCGGCGGAAGGGAAGAAAACGGACGCGTAGGTTGTGGGGTTGAAATACAATACCCCTTGATAAGCGGCATGGCTGTTGTCTATCGATACGCCGTAATTGCCGTTCGAGGGTTCCTTAATCGGTCGCCTGTCGAAGAATCCGTCCGAGTAAAAGGTGAAGGTTGTATTCTTCAACTGCTTGCGGGCGATGCCGCTTGTCCCGTAAGGATACGTGCCGGGACCGGTATTCGTTCCCACGACGTTGTCGAACACGGTAATATAGTCCGCGCTTGAAGCTGCATTCCCTGCGAAGGGCACGTTAAATAAAGAAACTCTTAACTCGGACTGTTCCACGTCTTCCAAATGATTCATGGCGGGTGTATTCGTGGCGGGCAAATAATCGTAGTATCCGTTGTATGATACTTTATTCGTGTACCCGTCCGTGGGACGACGATAGCCCGTGGGGCAAATCTCAAACGTGTTTTTATATGCAGGTATGCCGCTAGCCCCTGCCCACATGATGGGAAATTCGGGATAATCCCACGGGAAACCTGAGATTAGAGATGACCTGCTCGGGTTGAAGCCTCTCCGGTAATAATCCGTGTAGTTTATGCCTGCAGTATTGCCTTGTAAATCGACCGCCCACTGGAAGAATGCCCCCGCTTGTGAAGGAAAGTCGACAAATTGGGCACCTCTGGCATTAACATTCTCGTAGTCGGGATCGGTATACCCTGCCAGTTTGGGGGTAGTCAGGTTATAAGGCGAGAATTTTACCGCTCCCCGGCGTGTGTTCGTTGAGGTTAGGCGCATATCTGCCCGGACTTGTGCCGTGATGTCGGTGTTGCCGTTCCAGCCGTTATGAACGACATCCGGGATTGGATCGCTCGGGCTGTATATGTATGCCGGGGCTTCGCCTTGCCGAACGTAGATTCTCATGGTGGTTTGCCAGCCTCCCGGGTAGTAGGTTAAAGTGACATACCCGAATTTTGGAGCAGAAGTCTTGCTCGGCACGTGATTGGAACTCTCCTTGATGCCGATACGGAAATAGATTCGCCCGTTAATACCTTCGATTTTCTTGCCCTCTTTCTCTGCCCTATACGGGTTGGGAAACACTTGATAGTGTTCGGCATCCCCGGGGTATTCGGTGCCGACACCCGGGTCGAAACTGGGCGTGGCACTTACCACGAGCCAATCTTGAAAATCATCGGGTACCGTTACAGACCACGGGCGGTCTATGGCGTGTTGTCCGGTAATGATGCGTTCGCCTTTTTGGTCGTGTTTGAAAAACACGCCGTTAAATAATCCGTGGGCGTTTGCCGTGGGGTTGTGTACAAATCGTAGCCCCGTTTGTGTTACCGTGACAGTAATTGTTCTTTGTAATTGATTTTTGCCGTTTTCATCCTCTGCCGATAAAGTCAACGTGTATTTACCGCTCATGTTTTCAGTCCTGTCGTGAGGGGTGCCGGAAATCCGGTTGGTACCGTCGATCAGTAAGTCCATGTACCCGCTACCTGTGGTCGGGTCGAAATGGAAACGGTAAGGGGAGGTGTTGTTGGCATCTACCGTTAGGCAGTTGAATACTTCGTTTGTCGGTCGGTCGCCCGCTCCTTCTTTTTCTACCACGTCGAGTACTTTCACAACCGGCATATTAGACCAGAAAGAGATTCGAACGCCGTTTTGGTCGGTCATCTTAACTTCTGTTTGCGACACGTTCAGTTTGCGGATACCGGATATTTCCCAACCGGTTTCATCTCGGGTCCATGGAGCAGGCTGTATATTCATTTCTAAAGGTTCCTTGATCGTACCGATCAGTTCCAGTCTTGCGTTGGCGGGTAGTCTGTAATCCGGGTCGGATAGGATTTTCAACTTGCACGAGGGACTGTATTTGTCAATCAAGTTGACCGTGAACATGATCGCGTTTGCCTCGGCTGTCTTCACGTTGAAATAGCTGGAAGGGAGAATGATTCTCTTTACTTTGGCTGCCCATACAAGGCCTTTTGCCTGATCTACGACTGTCAACAGGCTCGGGTCTACTTCAAAATATCCGGCGTTGTCCGCTAGTGTGAACTGGCGGATCACGTCCCTTGTGATGTTTGTCCCGGTATAAGGCAGAGTTGGTTCGTCGTATGTATATGAGTTTGATTGCGGGGTACTGGGTAAGCCATATACAAGCGGCACTCTGTCCGGGAGGTTCGATAACGTGATACCCTTGAATTCCCCGGTGTTAGTGGTTCCCCAGTCAATAGTCGATTTCAGAACGACGTCAAAGCGTGCCGCCAGTCGGCGGAGTCCTATTTTTAATTCGGAATTTGTGTTGTTATTTACCTCAATCTTCCCCTCGGGTAATATTTTCACGCCGTTGTTTTCCGCGATCATGGGGATAGAACGCTCGGAGGTGAAATGTGTTGCGGGATATGCGATTGATTTCAGATCATCGTATTCGCTGATATTGTCGAGTATTGTTTTGATACTGTTCTCTGCGGGTTCGTTCGCCAGAAAGATAAAATCGTATTCGCCTTGCTCGATCGGGTGACGTAGTGTGTTTTCGGCTAATGCGGAACCGTAGTACAGCACATTGTTTTCACAGGCACGGCTCGTTTTGTTGAATGCAAGAATGCGGAGCGTCTCGACTTTGTTGTCAGCTTCGTCACCCGCGTAACTTCCCGTGTAACTGCGGGAATTGATACCGGAAATTTCTATATAACCTTCTTTTGTTTCGTGGTGTATTTTTTCATCGATACAAGAAGCCGGTAATAAAAGTACCGCGAATAGCAGTAGATTTAAGTAACTTTTTATTCTATTAATATGCATATATTCTCCCTAAAATTATATTCCACTGTGGTCGACCCGGTATGTACGAGGTTCGCTCACTCCTTCTCTATGTAAAAATAAAAGTCCCATCCAATCATTGACTTGATTTTTTGTGTTTTCAAGTCGTGCTTTGGGAATGTAAATATCCTTAAACTAGAGAAAATAAAGAATTATTATTGTTTCTAATGTCGATAATGGTGTGGAGTAGGTGAGACTAAAAACGCAACGGATTAGAAAAAGTGTTCGGAATGGTAAAAACGAGCATCAACGGGTTCTGATTTCGTGTTATATAGTGAAACAAAACAGATTGGTTTCGATGATTGAAACTTACGAAAAAAGAGGAGTTGGGGGAGATTGCCTGCGCACGGGAGGGATGACTCGGGACTTTCACTCCCTTCGAGAATGCGTTACGACTCCCTGCCGACGCTTCGGTTCGAATCCCTTTAGATGCAAAAAGAGAGTCAGCTTCCGTGTGCTAACTCTCTTTCAGTGACTTGCTTTGGCGGAGAGAGAGGCTCTCGAACCTATGCTTTCAGAAAATATCATAAAATTGCAAATCATTGATAATCATATATAATCAAATGTATGGAGTAAATCTAAATCTTTCTGAATATGTTTTGTTATCTCAAATATTGGGTGTAAATTTGGGTGTAATTTTCAAACGCACCCAATTATGAATATCAAACGAAACATCATTTTTGCATTGGAAAGCCGAAAGAAGAACGGAGTGCCAATCGTGGAGAACGTGCCTATCCGTATGCGTGTCATATATGCAAGCCAACGCATCGAGTTTACAACAGGCTACCGGATTGACGTAGCCAAATGGGATGCCGACAAACAACGGGTAAAGAACGGATGCACCAACAAACTAAAACAAAGCGCATCCGAAATCAATGCGGACTTGCTGAAATACTATGCCGAGATTCAAAACGTGTTCAAGGAGTTTGAGGTACAGGAAACCATGCCGACCACCCAACAGCTAAAAGATGCGTTCAACCTGCGGATGAAAGATGCCAACGAAGAGCAGCAGGAAGAAACACAGATAAGTTTTTGGGAGGTATTCGATGAGTTTGTAACCGAGTGTGGCAATCAAAATAATTGGACGGCATCTACCTATGAGAAATTTGCAGCGGTAAGAAATCACCTCAATGAGTTCAAAGAAGATGCAACCTTTGAATATTTCAACGAGTTCGGATTGAACGAATATGTGAATTTCCTGCGTGACAAAAAGGATATGAGGAACAGCACCATCGGTAAGCAGATGGGATTCCTCAAATGGTTCCTGCGTTGGAGCTTCAAGAAAGGGCATCATCAAAACATGGCATACGACACTTTCAAACCCAAATTGAAAACCACCTCTAAAAAGGTGATATTCCTGACTTGGGACGAATTGAACAGGCTGAAAGATTATCAGATACCAAAAGACAAACAATATCTGGAGCGTGTCAGGGACGTTTTTCTGTTCTGTTGCTTCACAAGCCTGCGATATTCAGATGTTCGTAACCTGAAAAGAAGTGATGTGAAACCCGACCATATCGAAGTTACAACAGTCAAAACGGCAGACAGTCTGATTATTGAACTGAACGACCATAGCAAAGCCATACTTGAAAAATACAAGGAAGTCCATTTTGAAGACCACATGGCACTGCCCGTTATCAGCAATCAGAAGATGAATGATTATCTGAAAGAACTGGGGGAACTGGCTGAAATCAACGAACCTGTACGGGAAACATATTATAAAGGGAATGAGCGTATAGATGAAGTCACCCCAAAATACGCATTACTAAGCACCCACGCAGGAAGAAGAACATTCATCTGTAATGCGCTGGCTCTCGGAATTCCGGCACAGGTGGTAATGAAATGGACGGGGCATAGCGACTATAAAGCTATGAAACCCTACATTGATATTGCGGATGATATTAAGGCAAACGCCATGAACAAGTTTAACCAACTATAAAAGTATCAATCAGTTTCATAGATTATCCGCTATTTGAATTATATTTGCGACAACAATAAACATTAGAATGGAAAATAACAGAGAACATCATATAGGAAAAACGGACTTTGACGCATTTGTTCATGCCGTTGGTTCGGAAATAGAACAAGCGCAAGTCCGGCTGATTACCGCTGCCAATGCGCAAATGCTGTTCCATTACTGGAAAATGGGCAACTATATCCTGTATCATCAGAACTTGAAAGGTTGGGGAAGCAAAATCATCAAGCAACTGGCAAAGGCTATCCGGTTCAATTACCCCGAAAAGAAAGGTTATTCGGAGCGTAACCTTACTTATATGTGCCAATTTGCACGGTCATATCCGTTGAACGTGCTACGAAGTTTCATTGATACAGATACAAGGCTGTCTGTTCCAAGCATACAGAATGTTACAGATGAAGTATTGAAACTGAACAACGGACAATTTACGCAGGAACTTACTGCGCAAATACAATCCGCTGATTGTCAATCTTTAGAAATTACGCAGGAAGTTCCTGCGCAAATTCAGGATGTGGAGAAAACAGTTTCTGCCATTTACAGGATGGAAATTAGGGAAATAGAAAAAGTTTTCCTGAAATCCCCTGTTGCCAAAATAAACTGGGCAAGCCAAATGGTCATACTTGACGGTTCGTTACCGTTAGGCATAGGGTATTGGTACATGAAGCAGTCTGTAGAAATGGGCTGGAGCAGCAATGTCCTTAAAATGCAAATTGAAACCAATCTATATAACAGACAAATCAGCAGCAACAAGGTAAACAATTTCACAGCCACACTTCCGGCACCACAAAGCGACCTTGCCAATTACCTGTTGAAAGACCCATATATCTTCGATTTGGCTGGAGCGAAAGAAAAGGCAGACGAAAGGGACATTGAAGAGCAACTGGTAAAGCACGTCACCCGTTACTTGTTGGAAATGGGCAATGGTTTTGCTTTCGTTGCACGGCAGAAGCATTTTCAAATTGGTAACAGTGATTTCTTTGCCGACCTGATTCTATATTCCATTCCGCTACACGCATACATTGTTGTAGAACTGAAAGCTACCCCGTTCAAACCGGAGTATGCAGGACAACTGAATTTCTACATCAATGTGGTGGATGACAAACTGAGGGGAGAAAATGACAACAAGACTATCGGGCTATTGCTGTGTAAGGGAAAAGACGAGATTGTGGCACAATACGCTTTGACAGGCTACGACCAGCCAATAGGTATCAGTGATTACCAGTTGAGCAAGGCTATACCCGAAAACTTGAAATCAGCTTTGCCAAGTGTGGAAGAGGTGGAAGAAGAACTGGCATCTTTCCTTGACAAGGACAATAATCCCCAAAATTGAAGTCTATGGCAGGAGAAATAAACAAACTGATTCCCCAATATGGAGAACTCAACAGAATATATAATGATTGGGTAATCAATTATGCTTTTTCTTTTGACAAGCAGAAATTCATTACCGACTTTTATCGGCAGCATAATGATACAAAGGCTTTTGAAGCCGCCATCCTTGAGTTGGTACTTGACAAGCAAAAAGAACAATACACATTGATTCTCAATAGTCTGAAAATCGAAATAGAAAAGAATATACGGGCTTATGAAACAAAACCGCTGAATGATGACGTCATAAAGCGTGTGTGTTTTCACTACGCAGACAGGCATAATTCTGCAATCAAGGACCAGTTGGAGATTACCACCAAGTTGCACGAGCCTTTGAATGACGCATACCACAGATATGATTTCATTGGTTTTCGGGAGCATACAGACGAAGAAGAAATACAGGCAGAAAAGGAATATGAACGCTGCAAGGCTGAATACGACAAGGAAAAGAAGGAACTGGATAAACTATATGAACTGCAAAAGCAAGACAGGAAAGAGGCTTTTCAATATATAGAGAACCTTTCCGGTAATGTTTACCGCCTAAGCCTTCTTTTTATGGAAGTTCTGAAAAAGTACCTTCCTGATGATGGGGAAGAAAAACAGCAGGATGAACCAGTCAAGCAAAACGAGCAAGAAGAAGTACAGAATACACCGGAGGGACAACATGAATATTTTGACATGAAGTCGCTTTCACCCATTCATGAAACTTGTGTCGGGGAACAGTTCGAAGCCATTACCATAGCGGACTTCTATGCCAATATAAACCTGTACCCCTGCAAAAACAAACTAAAAATCAAGGCAAGGGAAAAGATACGGGTGTGTTACCTGATGTTCCTGATGAGCGAGAAACTATCCAAGCAATACAGGGATGAATGGAGAAGCCAAATATTAAAATTGTTGGATATTGACGAGAGCTATTACAGGTCGAAATACAAAGAACCTGTTTCCGATTTTCCGAGTGACAGCAACCAAAGATTCGCCAAAGAAATGGAAAGCATATTCTGATAATTCGTGATATAACCTGACATTCTACGAAATTACCACTTTTACCACTCAAATTAATTTTTGAGTGGTATTTTTATTATCTGATATTCAGTGATATACAACAACACCAAATTATATCATCCACATCCTTACCACTCACAACCATACCTAATTTTGCATCGTTCGAGAACAGAAATAACAGCCAGTGCGCAGGGCTGATTGTTTAACGACTAAATAGATTGGACGATGACAAATCTTCAAGAGTTATTATTAAAACCCGTCTGGCAGATGACAGGCGAAGAGTTCATATTTCTAAGCAAGCACGCTTCCAACCAAACGGAAGCGCAGCCGCAGCCCGTCACGGACACAGAAAGAAAATATGTGTACGGAATACTTGGCATTGCCAAATTGTTCGGGTGCAGTCTGCCCACCGCCAACCGTATAAAGAAAAGCGGAAAGATAGACAAAGCCATTACGCAAATAGGGCGCAAGATTATCGTTGATGCGGAACTTGCCCTTGAACTGGCTGGAAAGAAAACCGGAGGACGAAAATAACGGGAGGGAGACTTATGGATTATATGAAAGAGATTAAGGATATATCGGCAGAAGAAGCCGTAATCCTTTGGCAAGCCTCACGTTTGAGCCTGTCGAAAAGTTACGAGAAAGCACCTGAGATTCTTAAAGTGCATGGTTCCGTCATAGGGACATTGGGAAATTTCAGCGCATCCATCGGCAAAGCCAAGAGTAAAAAGACCTTCAATGTGTCGGCTATCGTAGCTGCCGCATTGAAGAACGGCACGACATTGCGATATGTGGCGGAACTTCCGGAAGACAAACGGAAAATCCTTTATGTGGACACGGAGCAAAGCCCATACCATTGCCTGAAAGTCATGAAACGTATTTTGCGGATGGCAGGACTTCCCGATGACAGGGACAATGAGAATCTTGAATTTCTCGCTTTGAGGAAATACACACCAGAACAGCGTATCAGGATTGTCGAACAGGCTATCTACAATACGCCTGACATAGCCCTTGTAATCATAGACGGCATCCGTGACATGGTATATGACATCAACAGTCCCGGTGAATCGACACGCATCATATCCAAGCTGATGCAGTGGACGGACGACAGGCAGATACATATCCACACGATACTCCACCAGAACAAGGGCGATGAGAACGCGAGGGGACATATCGGCACGGAACTGAACAACAAGGCGGAAACCGTCCTCCTTGTGGAAAAGGACAAGGGCAACGGGGATATAAGCAATGTTTCAGCCATGCACATACGGGCAATGGACTTCGAGCCTTTTTCATTCCGTATCAATGACAATGCCCTGCCTGAACTGATGGAGGGTTACAAGCCGGAAGCCAAGAAACCGGGAAGACCCGAAGAAGAAAAGTTCGACCCTTACAGGCATATCACCGAACAGCAACACCGAATCGCACTGGAAGCCGTTTTCGGACTGAAAGAAGAATACGGCTACAAGGAACTGGAAGACACCTTAATCAAGACCTATGTGTCGGTGGGTGTAAAGCTAAACCATAAAAAGGCGGTATCGCTCATCACCATGCTTAGGAACAAACGGATGATAGTACAGGAGAACGGCAGAAAGTACACGTTCATGCCCGACTTCCACTATTAGCCCACACCATGTAATCGCTTCACTTTATTCCGAGGGTCTATATATTAGGGATAAAGCGAAGTGGTTGCGGAATGTGACAAAACCGCTTCACTTTATTACCGTACCCTATATATACGAAAATAAAGTGAAGTGATTATAGACCGTACTTCATAAAGAGGTACGGGCGAAAAGAGAAATAAACCAATTCAATTATCATTAAACCAATCGTTTTATGGATATACAGACAGCGAAACAAATCAAGATAGCAGATTATCTGTACAGTTTGGGCTTTTCTCCGGTTAAACAGCAGGGAATAAACCTGTGGTATAAGTCACCGCTAAGGGAAGAAACGGAAGCCTCGTTCAAGGTGAATACAGAACGTAACCAATGGTATGATTTTGCACTCGGCAAGGGTGGGAACATCATCGCACTTGCGCAGGAACTTTACAGTTCAGACCATGTGCCATACCTCCTGCAAAGAATCGGAGAGCTGGCACCCGGCATTCGTCCCGTATCTTTTTCTTTTGGCAAGCAATCATCTTCCGAGCCGAGTTTTCAGCAGTTGGAGATTGTACCACTTTCTTCTCCTGCCCTATTCACCTATTTGCAGGAAAGGGGAATAAACATTGCACTGGCAAAAAGAGAATGTAAGGAAGCGCACTTCACCCATAAAGGCAAACGGTATTTCGCCATCGCCTTTCCCAACATGTCGGGTGGGTATGAAATCCGCAACAGATATTTCAAAGGCTGCATTTCCCCAAAGGAAATATCCCACATCAGACAATCAGGAACAGCAAGGGAAACGTGTTATGTGTTTGAGGGATTTATGGACTACCTTTCATTTCTCACTTTGAGATTGGAGAATTGCCCGAAATATCCCGAACTGGATAGGCAAGATTATATGGTGCTGAATTCCGTAGCCAATGTTTCCAAAGCCCTCTATCCTTTGGGGAGCTACGAGCGCATCCATTGTTTCTTTGACAATGACCGTGCAGGGATGGAAGCACTCCAACAAATCCGTATGGAATACGGCAGGGACTTATACATCCGTGACGCTTCGCAGACATACAGCGGATGCAAGGACTTGAACGAATACTTACAGAAACAGGCTGAAAGAAACAGGCAAGTTCAATCAGCAAAAGGGACGCGCAGCCAACCACCAAAAAAGAAAAACGGCTTTTGGTTATAGCCCACTATAACTACACGCTTCGCTTTCGTAGTTGTGGGCTCTCCCGAGGGGCTTATGGTTCTGCCCTAAGAACCCGGCAAGGGCTGTCAGCCCTATACAACCCGACCAAAGAGTGACCCTCTCTTTGGAAACTCCGCTTATGGGTGGCACCCCTAAGAACCCCTCTGTGAAAGTGAGCAAAACAATCTATCGTAAACAATAAATCAGAATAGTCATGGCAACAAAATCAAGCATACATATCAAGCCTTGCAACGCTAAATCAAGCGAGGCTCATAACCGAAGGACTGCCGAATACATGCGTAATATCGGAGAGTCCAGAATCTACATTGTACCCGAACTATCCACCGACAACGAACGATGGATAAACCCGGACTTCGGCAGCCCCGACCTGCAAACGCACTACGACCACATCAAACAAATGGTAAAGGAAAAGACTGGTCGTGCCATGCAGGAGAAAGAACGTGAGCGCAAAGGGAAGAACGGAAAAATCATAAAAGTGGCAGGGTGTTCACCCATCCGTGAGGGTGTGCTGCTTATCAAACCGGACACCACACTGGCAGACGTGAAGAAATTTGGCGAGGAATGTCAAAGACGCTGGGGCATCACTCCGCTTCAAATCTTCCTGCACAAGGACGAGGGGCATTGGCTGAACGGAAAGCCTGATGCAGAGGACAAAGAGAGTTTCCAAGTCGGTGAAAGATGGTTCAAGCCGAATTACCATGCACATATCGTATTCGACTGGATGAACCACGACACGGGCAAGAGCCAAAAGCTCAACGATGACGATATGATGGAAATGCAGACTTTGGCTTCTGACATCCTCTCCATGCAACGTGGGCAATCCAAAGCCGAGACAGGCAAGGAACATTTGGAAAGGAACGATTTCATCATTGAGAAACAGAAAGCCGAACTGCAACGTATAGATGAAACCAAACGACACAAGGAACAACAGGTAAGTCTTGCCGAACAGGAACTCAGACAGGTAAAATCAGAAATACGCACGGACAAACTAAAAAGCGTAGCCACCGATGCTGCCACCGCCATAGCAAGCGGAGTTGGTTCTCTTTTCGGAAGTGGAAAGCTGAAAGAACTGGAGCGAACTAACGAAAATTTGCACCAAGAGATTGCCGAACGAAACAAAGGTATTGACACCCTCAAAATCCAAATGCAGGAAATGCAAGAACGACATGACAAACAGATACGCAATCTTCAAGGAATACATAACCAAGAACTTGAAGCCAAAGACAGGGAAATATCACGATTGAACACCCTACTTGAAAAGGCATTCAAGTGGTTTCCGATGCTTAGAGAAATGTTGAGAATGGAACAACTATGTGCTGTCATTGGGTTTACTAAAGATATGATTGATTGTCTTTTGACAAAGAAAGAAGCCATCAGATGTAATGGAAAAATCTATTCCGAAGAGCATAGACGAAGATTTGAAATCAAAAACGACATCTTCAAGGTAGAGAAACATCCAACCGATGATAGCAAACTGGTACTGACTATAAATAGACAACCAATAAGCGAATGGTTCAAGGAACAAGTGGAGAAATTACGGCAAGGTTTACGCAACACTGCAGAAGAACCAAGAAAAAGTAAAGGATTTAGAATGTAAAATACTTTTGTTTTGAGAAATGAAAGTACCATTTCCGACAACGGGAATGGTACTTTTTACTAATTTTATGAAGTCAACAAATAGTTTACTTGGATTCGGCTATGGCATAGTAGCGTTCTTCATGCAAGTCATCCGCATTTTGGTGAACAATTGCCACACGCGTAGTCTTATTTTCATAAGTTTCCACCACATCTGCACCTTCGGGAAGTGTCTTGAAATCAGACGCGGTTAGTGAAGACTTTTCGCCTAAATGCTTTCCCAACAGCCATTTCAATCCCTCTTCTTGCGCTTTGAGGTATTCTGCATCAGCAAGATGCGAAGAATTAGATACTTGTATTTTTATGAAACAAGTCTCATTGGCTTTTTGAGTATCTGTCAATAGAAACTCATAACGGGTATCAAGGACATTATATATACCATTAGTCTTAGGGTTGGCAAGTGCAAAACTTCCATTCTTCCAGTCCACCCCAAGGAAGTCACGTTCACGCATGACCTGAGTCGTTGAACACTCGTATATCAGCTTTCCATCTTTATAGCCTTTAAGACAAATCGGGAAATCTGTTTTCTCGTAAAAATAAGAACCCCACTGGGAAGTAAAACTTTCCTCCGTCCTGTTCCCATCTGTACTATATCTGTAAACGCAATAAGTATCAGGTAAAAGCGGAGAAGACATTTCAATCAGGTCATAGTATTTCAAGAAGTCTGGTGTGACGGGGAATGAGTATTCGTCTCTATGATTGAGTATTCTAAATGTCAGAAAATCAAAAGGAGCAGCCAACGGGGTGTCCAAATCCATAAATGGAACAAGTTGCACCATCTTCAACTTAAACTTAGCCTCTTCAGGCAGTTCTTCCGGTTTGGGAGTGACAGGAGGAATGTCATTTATGATTTTAAGAAGCTCATAAGCTATATTCGAGCCGTCAGCCGGTGGATTGGCAAATGTCGTTTTACGTACTTCCAACTCATATTCATGTCCGCGTACATAATCAAATCCCTGAATGCCGCCAAAGGCAAGATGGGAATATTCCAAATCACCATCTTCTTTCACAAGCATACACTCTACAGGAACTTCACTTCCCCATGGCATATACGTACCTGTTTCGGCAGACACATACATTTTTATTGTTTCCACTCTGTCTGTAAGTTCGTCTTCATCGCAACTCACCAAAAAGACGATGCTTGTCAGTGCCAATAAAACCGTTTTAATACATTTAGTCATCATCGTTTATCTATTAAAAGTCTTTGAAATCTGTTCACCCACACGTCTGAGAGCTCCCTTAATATCAGCATTTGCGCTGAATCCAAGCGTAGTATAAGCACCTTGACAGGAAACTAAAGGGCGGTCTGTATTGAAATCTATAAAATTGACTGTGACCACAGTTTCTTCTTGCCGGGCAGAGACCCCGAATTTGGCTATCAATAAAGCAGATTGTTCCTCCTGCGTCAAATCACCCATACGATACTGGCTCACCATAGTCAGGCCCGATTGTCCCACTGCATCGTACAATTGAATTTGATACTGCACGAGTTCGGGCGGCATCCTGTACGTGTCATTATCAATGACTGTAACATATTTGTATTTTGTCAAATCGGTATCTTGTGAAATCACCGATTTAGAAACCGTACAGCTTGCCAAAACCATTGACAAGAACATACTGAATAGAAAAATATACTTTTTCATCATTTATCATACGCAAGTTAATAAGCTATTAAAACAATTACAAAAATAGCGATAATATTCAGACTTCAATTCAATTACCACTATTTTTAACTTATAACTCACAACCTTGATATTTCTAAGGATTTGCCTCTCTTGTATTTGGAAAAGTGTTACAGTAGTAAACTGGTGTGAATAAGGGATGCTTGATTCATCTTAAATAATACAAAAACACCCAACTTTACATTTTTGGGTGTAAAATTGGGTGTTTGTTTTGCAATTTACTGATTTTCAGCGTTTACTGCGGAGAGAGAGGGATTCGAACCCCCGGTACCTCGCAGTACAACGGTTTTCAAGACCGCCGCAATCGACCACTCTGCCACCTCTCCAAATGCGGATGCAAAGATAGAGGAAATTTTGAATCTGCAAAAAGAAATAAAAGGCTTTTTTCAAAAAAGATGTATTTGTGGTTCGTAAGATCAGTAATCCCGATAAGAACCGTAAGGTTACAGGTGTCCTTTAGACCGTGTTCACCGGCAGCAACGCTACTGTGGACAAAACGCCCCGTAAGGGGCATGGACTTTATAGACCTTATGAACTTCACGGAACTTATGGACTAAAGAGTCTTCGATTCGAACAAAATAGACTCTTTATTCGTTAAAATTATTAGTGAAACAATCAAGTAGAAAGTCATGGAAAAACAAGATATAAACACGGAACACGGGGGACAGATGCCGGGAATGGATATGTCTGCCGGGCATGGGACGATGGAACACATGCAACAAACGGATATGAAAGATGGTCATAGCAAGCAAATGAATATGGCGGGTGGGCACATGATGCACATGGGGAATTTGCGGCGGAAATTTTGGGTATCGTTGGTGATAACGATCCCGATCTTGTTGCTTTCTCCGATGATGGGGATGCACACGTCGTTTCAGATCACGTTCCCCGGCTCGGAATGGGTGG
The DNA here is from genome assembly GCF_022132345.1 of Butyricimonas sp. DFI.6.44. NCBI lineage: Bacteria > Pseudomonadati > Bacteroidota > Bacteroidia > Bacteroidales > Odoribacteraceae > Butyricimonas > Butyricimonas sp. DFI.6.44. The sequence goes on from NZ_JAKNJD010000005.1 coordinate 109,215, forward strand.
TACTGGCGTTAGCGACTTTTCTGTTCTTTTATGGCGGACGCCCTTTTCTGTCCGGTGCGGCGATGGAGTTGCGGATGAAGAGGCCGGCAATGATGACATTGATTGCTATGGGGATAGCAGTGTCATACGTGTATAGTCTTTACGCTTTTATCGCCAATAACCTCGTACATGCTTCTGGACACAAGATGGATTTCTTTTGGGAACTGGCAACGCTGATAGTGATCATGTTGCTGGGGCATTGGATTGAAATGCGGGCGGTCGGGAACGCGGGGAACGCTTTGCAGAAGATGGCGGAGTTGTTACCCGGCAGTGCGCATCTCGTGGGGGCGGATGGTGAAACAAAGGATGTTCCTCTCCAACAAGTGGAAGTCGGGCAGCAGGTTATGGTGAAGCCGGGAGAGAAAGTGCCTGCTGACGGGACGGTGGTATCGGGAGAAACGACGGTCAACGAGGCCATGGTAACGGGTGAGGCGAAGGACGTGGAGAAGAAGGCGGGGACACGGGTGATAGGCGGTTCGATCAACGGCAACGGAACGATAGTGGTGAAAATCACGGGTACGGGTGAGTCCGGTTATCTGGCACAAGTGATGAAACTTGTCGGCGAAGCGCAACAAGAAAAATCACGGGCGGAATCCGTTTCCGACAAGGTGGCAAAGGCATTGTTCTACGTTGCCTTGTCGGCAGGTATTATCGCTTTCGTCGTGTGGCTGATCGCGGATGGTAGTCTGAATATCGCTCTTGAACGTATGGTGACGGTTTTTATTATTGCTTGTCCTCACGCTCTGGGGTTGGCAATCCCGTTGGTGGTAGCGCGTTCTACTTCGTTGGGTGCGGCACGCGGGTTGCTTATCCGGAATCGTAATGCGCTGGAAAAGGCACGGCGGATAACCGTGGTGACGATGGATAAGACGGGGACACTGACCGAGGGAAACTTCCGGGTATCCGCCGTGCAGGCATTGACGGAGGGTTGGAATGAAGCGAGAGTGTTACGGGTTATGGCGGCGCTGGAAACGGGTTCGAATCACCCTCTGGCGGCAAGTATTATTGCCGAGGCGAAGGAGAGAGGGATTCCGGTGCCGCGTGTCGAGAACGTGACGTTGATAAGCGGTACAGGCTTGATCGGTGTGGTTGACGGGGTGACCGTGGAGATCGTGACGGCGGCATTCCTCGACAGACGGAAAATACCCTATGACACGGAATTGTTTGCTCGTTTGGCAGGCGAGGGAAATTCGGTGAGTTTTCTCGTGGTGGAAGATACTGTTGTCGGGCTTGTCGCTCAGGGCGACAGGATAAAACCGGAGGCTGAAGCTGTCGTGGCGGAATTGCAGAAGGAACACGTTCGTCCGGTGATGCTGACGGGAGATAACGAGGCTGCCGCCTCTGCAATAGCTGCCCGCTTGGGAATCACGGATGTGCATGCCTCGCTTTTGCCGGAAAACAAAGATCAGGTTGTGATTGCGTACCAGCAACAAGGAGAGAAAGTCATGATGGTCGGTGACGGGGTGAATGATGCCCCGGCGCTTGCCCGTGCGGATATAGGGGTTGCTATCGGGGCGGGTACCGATGTGGCGATAGACTCAGCCGACGTGGTACTGGTGCGCAGTAATCCTTATGATATAGTTACTTTCCTTGCTCTTGCCAAGAGTACTACCCGTAAAATGGTACAGAATCTGTGGTGGGGCGCGGGATATAATATTCTTGCCATTCCTTTGGCGGCGGGAGTGCTTGCCCCGGTGGGGATTATCCTCAGTCCGGCGGTAGGAGCGGTGCTGATGTCATTGAGTACGGTGATCGTGGCAATAAACGCCATGATGTTGAGAGTGAAAAAATAATGCCTATTTTATAGAGTATTGCGAAAGGTTTTACTTAAATTTGTCACCGCGTTAGTAGATAGCGAAATTTTATGGATGGGATGAATATATTAAAGGATATAGTCCGGAGTGCCGGAATGTATCCCGGTAAAACGGCTTTTGTGATTGACGGCATAGCGTATTCTTACAAGGAATTGTTCGCTTGTGTCAACGGTATTCACGCTTTTTTGGACGGGCGGGAGGAAGAGGTTATCGGGGTTGTGGCGGGAAACCGGATAGAAACGTATGCAGCCATCCTTGCGGTGTTGCTGTCCGGGAAAACGTATGTCATACTGCACCCGCATTACCCGGACAACCGGAATAACAAGATTCGGGAAGCGGGAGATATAGGGGTGGTGTTGTACGCCGACGAATGTGATATGGCGAAGGCGATGCCGGAAAGTGTGGCTTTTGTTTCTACCCGGGAACTTCGGGGTGAAGAACACGCCGAGTACAATTACGGGAGCGGGGACACGAAAGCGTATATTATTTTCACTTCCGGCAGTACCGGAGAGCCGAAAGGCGTGCCGATTACCCGGGACAACCTCAACGCGTTCTATACGGCTTATTCCGCTTTGGGATGGAACCTTGGGGCGGATGACCGGATGTTGCAGATGTTCGAGTTGACATTTGACGTTTCGGTGGTTTCGACGTTGTTCCCGTTGACGGTGGGTGCGGCTATCTACACGGTGGGACCGGGTGAGATGAAGTACACGAAAGTGTACGAGTTGCTGGAGGATGAGCGATTGACATTCGCGGCGATAGCTCCCTCGTTACTTCAGTTTTTGTCCCCTTATTTTGACGAGATCCGTTTACCGGATTTAAAATACCTGATCGTCACGGCAGAGGCAGCGCAGGCAGACGTGCTGGCTCGTTTCCGGGCGTGTGCCCCGAATGCTGAATTTGTGAACCTGTATGGTCCCACGGAAGCAACGATATATTGTACGGCTTATCGTATCCCTCGTGAAGAATGCAAGCATTATCACGGGATGATCGCGATCGGCAGACCTTTTGAAGAAATGGAAGTCGTTATTGCCGATGCGGACGGGCAGGCGTTGAATACCGGAGAGAAGGGAGAATTGTGGGTGAGCGGACCGCAGGTGATGGCGGGATACTGGAAAGACCGGGAAAAGTCCGAACAGGTGCTGGTGCGACATAACGGGCGTGTGTTCTATAAAACGGGCGACTTGTGTTACATGGATGCCGACGGGGATATCATCTATTGCGGCAGAAAAGATTACCAAGTAAAAGTGCAGGGCTTCCGGGTGGAGTTGAACGAGATCGAGTACACGGCGAGAAAATTCTATCGGGAGGAGAAGAATGTTGTTGTCGTGGCGAAAAAAGACGATGACGGGGGATGTCAGTTACACTTGTTTATCGAGGCGGCAGAGTGCGACACTCCCTCGTTGCTCGAATTTATGAAAATGCATTTGCCCGTGTACATGTTGCCCGCTCGCGTGCATTGTCTGGAGGTCTTCCCGTTGGGGACGAGTAATAAGATTGATAGGAAAAAATTATTGTCACTTGTATAAATATAAAGCTATGGAAATTCAGGAGATATTGGACGAGATTAGTGTTATTTTTCGGGATATACTGAAAAACAATGACATCGTGTTGAAAGAAGAAACGGTGGCGTCGGACGTGCAGGGATGGGATTCTTTGACGAATATGCGGTTAATCACGGCCGTGGAGAAGCATTACGGGATACGGTTTTCATTGCGGGAAGTGTTGAAGTTTAAAAACGTGGGTGACCTGTGTCGTGTCATTCAAAATAAGGTCGGGTAGCGTATGATGTTTACTTCATGGGAGTTCGTTCTCCTGTTCGTGTGTAGTGTCGTGTTGTATTACACGCTGCCCCGGAAATTCCAGAAGAGCGTGCTGTTGCTGGCGAGTTTTTGTTTTGCCGCTTACTTTAACCTGATGTTCTTGGTTATCGCTTTGGCGATAACCGGGGTAACCTTTTACCTTGGAAAATTTATCGGCAGACAGGAGAATGACGTCACCCGGAAACGGATATTCTGCGCGGGTATGGTCTTTCTGATTCTTTTTCTGGCGGTGTTCAAATATTTGGGATTTATCGAGAGTAACCTGCAATGGTTGCTGGGATTGGTCGGGATTTCGGTTGAATTTTCTGCTAAAGGCTTCCTGTTCCCCTTGGGAATCTCGTTCTACACTTTTCAAGCACTGTCCTATTTGGTAGACGTGTACTGGGGTGACGAGAATCCGGAGAGAAGCCTGCCGGATTTCACGCTGTACATGTTATTCTTCATGAAATTCCTGTCGGGCCCAATCGAAAGGGCAGGGGATTTTCTGCCGCAGTCGAAGGAGGGAAAGGCTTTTGACTACGAGGGCGTGACCTACGGGGTGAAGCTAATGTGTATCGGTCTGATGAAGAAAATGATTATTGCCGATCGGTTGGCTCCTTACCTGAACGATATATTGGGTTCCGTGGAGAGTACCAGCGGTGTGCAGTTGCTGTTGGCGGGATTGCTTTACCCGATAGAACTTTACGCGGACTTTTCCGGTTACACGGATATAGCGATAGGGGGTGCGATGGTATTTGGTTACAAGCTGTCGCCTAACTTTAATCGACCTTTCACGGCGAAAACGATCACGGATTTTTGGCGGAGATGGCACATGACCTTATCCTTTTGGGTGAGGGATTATCTCTATCAGCCGATTGCCGCCAGTAAACGCTATTGGGGGCAGTGGGGGATTGTCTACGCATTGATTATCACTTTCGTACTGTTGGGATTGTGGCACGGCGGGGGATGGAATTTCGTAATCTACGGTTTGATACAGGGACTATATATCAGTTACGAGATGCTTGCCGCCGGATTCCGGGGAAAGTTGGAGAAATTCACGGGTAAGAGCGTGTTCGGGGTATATTCCGTGGTGAGAACTTACCTGTTGTTCGCTATCTCGCTCGTGTTTTTCAGATTGGATACGCTGTCGGAAGTATGGTACATGTTCAGTCATTTATCGTTGAGCCTGCCGCACGGGATAAAAGAACTTCGCATGGGAATGCCGGATCATGATATTATCGTGCTGGTTGCCGCCATTGTCCTTTTGTTCGTGTACGAGTATTTTATGTCGAAACGGGATTTGTTGAAAGCTGTCAGTCGGCAACGGGCAGTGGTTCGCTGGGGAATATATTATTTATTTATATTCCTTTTCCTTGTGTTCGGCGAGTTCGGGAGTAAAGATTTTATCTATTTGCAATTTTAGCCATGAAGAAGACGTTTGCCTTATTTTTGTTGAAATGTGTATTGCTGATTTTGCCCTTTCTTACTTTATTGGGATTGTATTTCTATGACGATCCCTTCGAGGTCTTGCACGAGTATAAAGATTATTATAAATCCCCGGTGGCGGTGAACGAGGGATACGTGGGATGGCAATATTACCGGATGCAAAGGGATTCCGTGAAATATAATTCTTTCCTTTTAGGGAACTCCTGCACGATGGCTTTTCAAGCCAAGGATTGGGAGAAGTATATACCGGGAGGGCGTGCTATCCGTCTTTACGGTAGTGCCGAGCGATTGGGGAATATATATAGAAAAGTGCGGGCGTTGGATGCGGTGCAGGATTCTATCGCGAATATGATTATCCTGTTGGATTACGCGACATTGAAACAAACACAAATAGGTAATATATCCACCCATGTCCTACACCCGGAAGTGACGGGGCAAAGTAACTGGGAGTTTCAGATGTGTTTCTTGCAGACGTTTTTTAATCCCGATTTTTGGGTGCCTTACGTGGATTATCGTGTTACCGGACGGTATAAACGTTACATGAGGGGAGTGATCAACAGGGAAGAGGTGGAACGGAATTGCAGGTCGAATGATGTGTATAATCCGCGGGAAAAGGAGATCGCGGATTATGGTGAGTTGTACTGGGAAAGGCACAAGAAAGAATTTCCCGTGCGGGATACGGTACGGAAAGTTTCTCCGCCGATTATCATGAAAAAACAATTTGATATGCTTTCGGAGATGAGGGATATTTTCGTGAAACACGGTACGAATTGCAAGATATTAATCAACCCGAAATATGACCAAGTCCGATTGAACCCGAGCGATTTGAAACAACTGCAAGACATATTCGGGGCAGCGAACGTGTTTGACTTCTCCGGGGTGAACGAATTTACTTCAGATGTTCACAATTATTACGAGAAAGGACATTATCGTCCCTTGTTGGGAAGAAAGATTCTCGAAGCGATGTACGGGAAAAGGGATACAATAGGGATTGTCCAATGATTGGTGACGATTGCTCGCCAGCATAATCTTTTTATCTTCGAAGCATGAACGTAGCAAAAACGCTTTCGAGCGTCTTTGCTACGTTCATGCTTCGAAGATGCTACGTTCTTGGTATAGGGAAACGTGGAAGAAGGTAGCAAAAAGGAGTAGCTCATGGGCTACTCATCTTTTAATAAAGCTCGTCCAACTTATCAGCCATCGCGTAAGCGATATTGCGGCAAGTTTCGAGATCATCGTCTTTCGGGGAGCCGCATGCTTCACAAGCGGGAGCGACTACTTCCCATTTGATCTTTTCGGCGAACTGGTTGAAACGGGGCATTGCACCGCCTGCCCATGCTTTTCCGGCGAAGAATGCCGTTACATGGTTTTTCACGCCCATGTGTTCGAGTTCCGTCAAAAGGGTTTCCATTGTCGGGAAAGCGTTGCCGTTATACGCGCAGCTTCCGAAGATTACCCCGCGATAACGGAAAATATCGTTGATAATATATGACGGGTGTGTTTTGGAAGCGTCATGGATACGGATTTTCTTGATACCTCTCTCCGCGAGGAAACGGGCGATGACATCCGCCATCTTTTCGGTATTCCCGTACATGGAACTAAAGACGATAACAACACCTTTGTCTGTTTCATATTTGCTCCACTTGTCGTATTTGGCTACAATTTCTGCAATATGCGAACGGCGGATGGGACCGTGGGTGGCACAAACCATGTTGATAGGAAGTCCGCCCAGTTTCTTTAAGGCTGTCTGCGCGGGTTGACCGTATTTACCGACGATGTTGGAGTAATAACGGCTAATTTCTTCTTCAAGGTAATCCAAATCCAGTTCATCGTCAAAGATACCGCCGTCAAGAGTTCCGAATGCCCCGAAAATATCGCCACTGAACAGGATACCTTCCGTGGATTCGAAAGTTACCATTGTTTCCGGCCAATGGAGCATGGGCGCCATGTAGAAGTTCAGTTTATGTTTGCCCAAATCAAGAGAGTCTCCTTCTTTTACCTCTATAAGATTCTCGTGTACGCCGTAGAAGTTTTTCAGCATGGGGAATGTTTTCGCGTTGCCGATGATTTTCACGTCCGGGTAGCAGCATAACAGGGCTTTGATAGCTCCCGTGTGGTCAGGTTCCATGTGGTTTATCACCAGATAATCCACTTTCCGCCCGTTAAGGAGTTGCTCGATATTCTCGACGTAATCGTCCATTTTGCTTCTTTCGATCGTGTCGATAACAACCACTTTTTCATCCACGATAATATAGGAGTTGTAAGCGACACCTTTGGGAAGCGGCCAATAATTCTCGAAAATATGAGTTCTACGGTCATTGACTCCAATCCAATAAATGTCTTTCTTGATCTCTCTTGCTAAATTCATAGTATATTTTAATTTATGTGATTTACTTTGATTTTCGCGAAAATATGAAAAAAGGCTGTCAATCACTAGGGATGACAGCCTTTTTTTTATAGGTTTTCTCTACCGTGTGATAGAAAGGATTTATTTAATTCCAAGTTTCTTTTTAATATCCTTCGGAATAGAGTTTTTATGCACGATGATGTTCATCGTTTTGTATTTCATGAAAGGATAAGAAGCGTAGAAATATCCCCCGAATTTATTGTACTTGTTCCAAGAGTTCTTTACGATAAAGTAAACTGTACCGTTTTGATCTTTTGCCTTACCGATCACGTGCATACCGTGGTCATCCGTCGTCAGATAGTTGTCGAACTCTTTTTGTCTTAATTCTTGGGTGATTTCTTTTTCCGGGGCAGGTCCTTGTTTGAACGCGTCTGCCGTTTGTTGTCCTTTAGGCATAGCTTCCCATTTGGCAATCTCGGCACCGCTCATCTCTTTCGTGTCGTTGGTCGGTACTACGGCAACTCCCGGGTTAACGGTTTGGAATCCTTTCTCGCTCACGTCGGAAGCCCACGCGAAAGTGTACCCGTTATCGATAGCGTTGTCCATAACTTTGATTAGTTCGTCCAACGGTAAGTTGTATGACAATCCCCACAACCAGTTGTCGGGTACTTCGATAGCGAATTGGGTATAGAACGGGTGGTGAGTGAATGAAGTCAAGCTCACGTAGTCGTCCATGTTCAAACCTACTACCTCGTCAGCGAAGGTTCTCGGGGTATATTCTTTTCCTTTGTATTCGAATTTCTCCGGTTCCGGACCGAGATACGCGTCCAAAATACCTTCATATCCGTTTTTCCATGCGGTACTCAATTTTTTGTTTGAATTTTTGATCACGGCATTGATATATCCGGCAAGAACGTCGTCGATTTCACCGAAAGCGTGATTCGGTTCGCCGTAATTCAATCCCATGTACACGTCCATCGGAACGATACCGTAATTTTTGATCACGTGCATCACGTCGCAAAAAGCTCCACCCACGGCAAAGTTCATGTTACCATGCAAGCGAACAAATTTGTCGGCCTTGTCGCTATACGCGTGTCTTACGATGTACATGGCAGAAAGATCGATAGGCTCTTTACCCATGCGAATCATTTCAGATTCGAAGAAAGAAATTCCTGACCATGACCAGCAAGTACCTGCACGAGCCTGATCTTTTACTGAAGTTGTCGGTAATCTTTTGATATCCGTGAATTGATATCCTTTCGGTTGGTCTTGTTTCGTGTTTTGCGCGTTACCCAAGAAAGATAATGCAAAGACGAAAACAAACATGAATGATGTAATTTTTCTCATTTTGTTGAAGCTTCGATTTATTTGATTAATTAATTATTTCTATTTTTTGAACGCTGCCAAAGATACTATTTTATTGGTAATGTAATCAATCCCTCTCGAGTATTAAGAAAATTTTAAGAGTTGAAAGATTCATCCGGTTGCTCCACTTTTCCCCACAGGTTGATTTTCGTGAGGAATTTATATTTCCGGTTACATACCCAAATGAAAATGATTCCGCACGCGAGCATCACGAGGGTATCCATGTGCGAGGCTTGTGGGTTGATATCCCGGAACAAGGCGTGAGTTTGCAGGGCGGAAGATTCGTGTGTTACGACGATGGATGAAATGACATTGTTTGATAAATGTAATCCCAAGGCGAGTTCAAGACCGTCGTCCATGATGGCCACGAATCCCAGAATCAGTCCCATGAGGATATATTGCGGCATGGCTACCCAGAACCCGAAACGTTCCACTTCGGGATTGCTGGCATGAAGCAGTCCGAATATGCAACCCGTGATCAGTAAGGCTACCCACCTGTATTTGAAAAGTAGCACGCTGCCTTGCATGAGGTACCCTCGGAAGATAAATTCTTCAAAGGCGACTTGAAAGGGTATGAATATCAGGATCACGATGCACATCATGAAGAAATTGAACGGTTCGAATTGGAAAACCAAGTTGGAGGTATCACCGAAACCGTATTGCGCTCCCAATAACACGAACGACAGTATCCCCCAGATCAAGGCGCCGAAAAGAGTACGTTTTATATCAAAGCGGTTGCGTCCCGTGAGAATATCCAAGGGTTGTTTGTGATGAAGCCACTTCACGCAGAGAAGTAGAGCGATAACTCCCGCCGTGAAAGTAAACAGCATGAGAGCTAACCCGAGGTTCGTGTTCGTGATGGCTAACAGGTTATTGGCATTTCCCGATAAGGCCGCTTGCGGGTCTTTAAGAATGTAATACAACGCGAGCGGTAAGGATGCCAATTGCACTGCCGCGAAAACGATAATCAACGTGAGCAGGTAAAAATACCATTTGTTGTTTCCTCTGTACGCTTTCTCTAAAAACATAACGTGTTAATTTTGGATTTTAAATTTTAGATTTTAAATTGTATGATTCCCGAAGCAAGATAGTATTCATTCTAAATTTTTAAAATTGTTCTTGGACGGTTTTGAGTATATGTTCCAGACTGTACTCGTCGGGAATCAGTACTTGACGGGCTTTACTGCCTTCGAACGGTCCCACGATTCCGGCGGCTTCCAGTTGGTCGATAATTCGTCCGGCACGGTTGTAGCCGATAGAGAAACGACGCTGTATGGATGAAGTCGAGCCTTGCTGTGTGTTCACAACCAGACGGGCAGCTTCCTCGAACAAGGGGTCTTTCATGCCTAGATCTACGTCACTGTTGACACCGTTCTCCGTGTCGGAAACGTACTCGGGAAGCATGTAGGCTTCCGGGTATCCCTGTTGGTCGGCGATAAATTTCGTGACAGCATCCACTTCCGGTGTGTCGACAAAAGCACATTGCACGCGTACCATCTCGCTATCTTTGGAGATCAACATATCTCCCCGACCGATAAGTTGGTTCGCTCCCGGTGAGTCGAGAATCGTGCGCGAGTCTATCATGGAGGCAACTTTAAAGGCTACACGCGCGGGGAAGTTTGCCTTGATCACACCCGTGATGATATTTGTCGAGGGGCGTTGCGTGGCGATGATCATGTGTATTCCCACGGCACGGGCTAATTGTGCTATACGGGCAATCGGTTGTTCCACCTCTTTTCCGGCGGTCATGATCAAGTCGGCAAACTCGTCGACTACGACCACGATATAAGGTAGATAGCGGTGTCCGTTGTTCGGGTTCAGTTGCCGTTTCACGAACTTCTCGTTGTATTCCTTGATATTTCTCACGTGAGCCAGTTTCAACAAGTCGTAACGGCTGTCCATCTCGATACACAACGAGTTGAGCGTGGCGACCACCTTGTCGTTGTCCGTGATGATAGCTTCTTCTGCGTCCGGGAGTTTGGCAAGAAAATGTTTCTCGATGACCGAGTAGATGCTTAACTCTACTTTTTTCGGGTCTACCATGACAAACTTCAATTGTGACGGGTGTTTTTTGTACAGTAACGAGGTGATAATCGCGTTTAAGCCGACGGACTTACCTTGTCCCGTTGCCCCGGCAACCAAAAGATGGGGCATTTTAGCCAAGTCGAAAGTATAAGGCTCGTTCGAGATGGTACGGCCTAAGGCGACGGGAAGGGCGTATTTAGATTCTTGGAACTTCTTGGAAGCGATAACACCTCGCATGGAAACGATTTCCGGCTTTTGGTTGGGAACCTCGATGCCGATTGTTCCCGCCCCGGGGATCGGGGCGATAATGCGGATACCTAATGCCGCCAAACTTAAGGCGATGTCATCTTCAAGGTTTTTGATTTTGGAGATCTTGATACCGGGGGCGGGTACAATCTCGTAGAGAGTGACCGTGGGACCGATCGTTGCCTTGATTTTAGTGATTTCTATTTTATATTGCCGTAAGGTTTCGACAATGGTGTTCTTGTTTTCTTCCAGTTCCTCGGCGGTTACCTTGGAGGCATTGGAGGCATATTCTTCCAGCAAATCCAGTGGCGGGTACTGGTAATTGGATAAATCCAATGTCGGATCGTATTCCGTGTCCGGCATCAGGTTTTTGGTCAATTGCTCTTCCAGTTTGTCCGCCATGACGGTTAATTCGATATCGTCGGTCGCCGGTGGGGTAATCGTTTCCGTGTCTTGCCTGATGTCCTCGCGGTTTTCGTCGTTCAGCGGTAATTCCACTTGATTGTTGACGGTTACAAGAGAGGTGATTTCTTCCGTGTGGTCCTCTTCGATTGGCTCTTTTTCCGTGACATTGGAATAGAACTCGTCTTCTGTCGGGGCTTCCGTGATGATTTCATTTTCCGGAGACAAGTTTGTGTCCTCGGTTTCGTTTTCCGGCTGTTCTGTTTTCATTTCCCGTTGGGTTGCCGCGGCCTCTCTGGCCATCCTTCTCTCTTCTTTGCGTTGTGCCTTGCGGGCGAAATAAGCCTTGACCATTGTCACGCATTTATTAAAGGCATTTTCAAACCCGAAGAACAGGATAACGGCAAACGATACCAGTAAAAGGAAAAGAGTCCCGATTTCACCGATAAACGAATTTAACCAGAAACACACGAAATAACCGTGCGCCCCGCCGGGGAAGACATAACCGGATGGAACGAAATTGAAGATATATCCTAGTAATAAGGAGATCCAGATGACAAGCACGAAGCTAAGGAGGATTTTCTTCCCGAGGCTTTTCAACGGACGTCCCATGATGCCCAGACCGATGATAAACAGCAGGTAGCAGAATATAAATGAAGACACGCCGAACCAGCGGTTCACGAGCAAGTCGGAGAGATAAGCTCCCAGCTTCCTGCCGGGATTCCCCACGACAATATCGGGATTCGTGACGAGTTCCCGCGTTTCTTTGTCTATCAGGCTTTGATCCATGCCGCCCGTGAAGAAAAAGCCCGCGAGTGACACGAAAAGATAGACGGAAAATAACATGAATATCAACCCTACAACTACACGGGTCCGGGGATCTCTGAGGAAACCAAGGGAAAGCGAACCGCGCGTCTTTTCGTTCTTTTTACTGTTTATACGTGTTATCATTTTGAATAGAAATTAATCGAATATCGCAGGTACAAATGTATCTATTTTAGATTTTAGATTTTAGATTTTAGATTTTAAATTTTAGATTTTAGATTGAAATGATGAAAGAATCGATAAATTGGACCGATGAGGATAACTTGCAACTTGTGAACCTGTAACTTGCAACTCGCCGCGGGCGAAACAAGGTTAAGGTATCTTAATTAAGAATTTCTTAATATAGAGTTGGCAAGGATATTGCTAATATTGTAGTATCCAAACAAATTGAATAGTATTTACGTTTAATGAATAAAGGAGATAAAGATATGACCATGAAGAAATCATTAGCGAATTTAGGCTTGGGAGTCATTGGCGGTTGTCTCGCTTTCGTGGCGATAGACGCCTTCCGTGGAGAGAGTGAAAATACGGTTCCGCGAATGGAGATTGCTTCTCCGGCGGCAGTGCGCCCCGTGGCGTTGACTTCCGAAGCCGCGCTTCCCGCGGGAGGTGCCGGTAGCGTCGATCTGAGGGAGGCTGCCAAAAAGACAGTTCCGGCTGTTGTTCATGTCAAAACGGTACAAATGGGACGAGAATATATAGGCAATCCTTTCTGGGATTTTATATACGGGAACGCACCGCGTACACGCGAGGCTCCCCAGAGAATGGGTATAGGTTCGGGTGTAATCGTTTCGGCAGACGGGTATATTATCACGAACAATCACGTGATTGATAATAGCGATAAGATTGTAGTGACCTTGAATGATAAAAAGGAGTACGAGGCACAGGTTGTCGGTACCGATCCGAACACGGATATCGCTTTGTTGAAAGTCGAGGCAACCGGATTGCCTTACCTCGAGTATGCCAATTCGGACGACGTGGAGTTGGGCGAATGGGTGCTGGCGGTAGGTAACCCGTATAATCTGACTTCAACCGTTACGGCGGGTATTATCAGTGCCAAGGCGAGAGAATTGGGTATCAATCGAAACCGGATGAGCCTCGAATCATTCTTGCAGACGGATGCCGCCGTGAACCCGGGTAATAGCGGGGGAGCGTTGGTGAATGCCAAGGGGGAACTGATCGGTATCAATACGGCGATAGAATCGCCCACGGGTTCCTATTCCGGGTACGCTTTCGCGGTGCCCTCGAATATAGCGAGAAAGATAGTGGGTGACTTGAAAGATTTCGGTACGGTACAACGGGCTATGCTGGGAATTTCAATGCCGAACGAGGAATTGTCACCTTCCGTGGCGAAGAAGCTGGGAATAGAGGAAACGAGCGGTATTTACGTTTTCGAGGCAATCCCTGACGGGGCTGCCGCCAAAGCCGGGATGAAGAAAGGTGACGTGATTAAGGCTATTAACGGTATCGAGGTGAAGACTCGTCCGGAATTTCAGGGACAGTTGGCTAAATACCACCCGGGAGCCACGGTGAAAGTTACCGTGAGTCGGGGAGGCAAGTTGAAGGACCTTGACGTGGTATTGCAGAACACGTATGGCGATGTATCTCTCGTGGATAAGAACTACACGGGTATTTTGGGTGCAACTGTCGAACCGCTGAGCCGTGAAACGCGTTACCGTTACGGTTTGAACGGCGGCGTGCAGATTACCGATATCAAGAACGGTCCGTTTAAAGCGATCGGGCTGGATAAAGGGTATATTATCCTGAAAATTAATAACACGGTTATTTATGATAAGGATGACTTGGTACGGGCACTTAAAACGGCCGAAAACGAGGGTGTTCTTGTGACAACTGTTTCGCCGAGAGGACGCATCGAGTACTATGCTTTACCGCCACAAGATTAAAAAAAGTTAATAATAGAAAGGTGTCGATTTTAACATATTGGTATATGGATAAATTGTTCTACCTTTGCGACATATTTGGGGGAGAATTTAAGAACGACTATGAGACAGCTAAAGATAACGAAATCTATAACGAACAGAGAGAGTGCTTCTCTCGACAAGTACTTGCAGGAGATTGGTAAGGAGGATTTGATTACCGTGGAGGAAGAAGTTGAGTTAGCTCAACGAATCCGCAAGGGTGATCAGAGAGCGTTGGAGAAATTGACGAGGGCGAACTTGAGGTTCGTGGTTTCCGTTGCAAAACAGTACCAGAATCAAGGGTTGAGTTTGCCTGACCTTATCAACGAGGGGAACTTAGGTTTAATCAAAGCAGCTGAGAAATTTGATGAGACGAGGGGATTTAAATTTATCTCCTATGCCGTATGGTGGATTCGTCAGTCTATTTTGCAAGCGTTAGCGGAACAATCGCGTATTGTACGTCTGCCGTTGAACCAAGTAGGCTCACTGAACAAGATCAACAAGGCCTTTTCCCGCTTCGAGCAGGAACATGAACGCCGTCCGTCGCCGGAAGAGTTGGCGGAGACATTGGATTTGCCGGCAGAGAAGGTGGCAGATACCCTACGTGTTTCCGGACGCCATATTTCCGTGGACGCTCCTTTCGTGGAAGGAGAGGACAACAGTTTGCTCGACGTGCTGGTAAACGACGACTCGCCTGTTGCCGACAAAACGTTGATCAACGAATCTCTATCCACCGAGGTGGAACGTGCTTTAGCAACGTTGACTGAACGTGAACGCGATATTATCCGTCTTTTCTTCGGTATCAACTGCCAAGAGATGACTTTGGAGGAAATCGGCGAGAAGTTCGGTTTAACCCGCGAACGTGTTCGCCAGATTAAAGAAAAGGCTATCCGCCGCTTGAGACATTCGTCAAGAAGTAAATTACTGAAAACTTATCTGGGATAAAAGAAAGGTATCCTTTTTTTAGACAAGTTTATAAAAGCATAAAAAAGCCATTCGGGAAGTAAAATCCGGATGGCTTTTTTCATTCTCATAGACTTCTGTAATTTTTTTCTTAACTTTGGAGAATCAATTAAAACTAGAAGAATTATGAAGAAATCATTTTTATTTTTGGCAGATGGATTTGAGGAAGTGGAAGCACTTGGAACGGTAGATGTATTGCGTCGGGGGACGGTAGAGGTAAAGACGGTTTCGATTTCCGGGAAGAAAGAAGTAACGGGAGCGCATGGGGTTCCTGTAGTTGCCGATCTTTTGATAGATGAGGTGAAGGAAGAAGAGGCCGAATTTTTGATTTGTCCGGGAGGGATGCCGGGTGCGAAGAATCTGGGTGACTGTCCGGCTTTAGTGCAATTGATACAAAAGCATTTTGATAAAGGGGGATACGTGGCTGCAATCTGTGCCGCTCCGGCTTTGGTATTGAGTAAGATCAAGATGGACCGGAAACGGCAGATGACTTGTTACCTGGGATTCGAGGAGTATTTGCCGGAGGCGGATATACAACCTCATGGAGTGGTTGTGGACGGAAACTTGATTACAGGCAGAGGTCCGGCGTATACCTTTAAATTCGGTTTGGCAATCCTTGAACAATTGACTTCGAAGAAAGTCGCGGAGGATGTGGCTGCCGGAATGTTACTTGACTAGATGAAGTATTTTATACTTTTCGGGATATGCTGTTTATTTGCCCTGCAAGGGGTGGGACAGGGAACAACACTTGGAACCCGGATCGCACCACCTTCGGGGTATACCAGAATAAACGCGGGGGAAGATTCTTTCGGGGCTTATCTGAGGAATCTTCCTTTGCGTCCTCGTGGAACCAAGGTCCGTTATTTTGATGGGCGGGAAAAACGGGACACGGGGGTATACTGTGCCGTGGTCGATATGGAGATTGGCAAGCGGAATTTGCAGCAATGTGCGGATGCCGTGATTCGTTTACGGGCGGAATATCTTTACAAGCAAAAAGCGTATGATAAGATACATTTCAATTTCACGAACGGTTTCCGTGCGGACTATACCAAGTGGGCGGAAGGATATCGGATAAGCGTGAAAGGAAATCAGGTTTCGTGGTACAAGGCGAAAGAAAAGGATTATTCTTACAAGACTTTCCGGGCTTATCTGGATATCGTGTTTGCTTATGCCGGAACATTATCTCTTTCCAAGGAATTGCAGCCCGTACCGGTTTCTTCCATGCGGATCGGGGATGTTCTTATTCAAGGCGGTTCGCCCGGTCATGCCGTGGTTGTGGTGGATATGGCGGAAAAACCTTCTACCGGGGAAAAGCTGTATCTGTTGGCACAAAGTTATATGCCGGCACAGGATATACAGGTATTGAAGAACCCGGGAGAACCCAAAATCTCACCTTGGTATTCTTTGAAATCCACGGGGAATATCATCACTCCCGAGTGGGGATTCACGTCTTCCGATTTGAAACGATTTAAGGAATAATGTGATTATATTTTTCAAAAGCCCCCAATCCGAATAAGGAAAAATCATAGCGTATCGGGTCTATCGGGTCCAGTTCCCGAAGGCGGGCGGTAAGTTCTTCCACGGCTTTGCGGTCGTTCTGGTTGCGGGTGAGCAGACCGAGTTGACGACTGACGTTGCCGGTATGGAGATCCAGCGGGATGAGTAGGGCAGAGGTGGGAATGTTTTTCCATAACCCGAAGTCGACTTCCCCGTCGCGACGAACCATCCAGCGCAGGAACATGTTTACTCTTTTGGCGGCGGAACCTTTGTCCACGTTGGCAATATGGCGTAGTACACGTGGTTCGGCGGGGAGAGAGGTAAAGACGGTATGCCATTCCCGCAAAACGTCGAACATATCCCCGTGTTTCCGGTAGGCTTCCGTGAAGACGTTCTCCAGTCCCCCGCGGTTACGATAGATGTTGGCAAGAGATTGAAGAAAATAGACACAATCATAGCTGTTGAACGTGCGATGTTTGAAGTTACGGAATCGTTCGTAATCAGCGGCGTCGGCGTGCATCACGAAATCGTACGGGGCGTAGTCCATGAGTTGCATGAGTTCCTTGCATTTCTTGATAATCGTGGGGCGTTGTCCCCACGCGAGAGAGGCGGCAAGGAAGCCCGCTATTTCAATATCTTCTTTCTCTTCAAAGCATTTGGGAATCTGGATCGGGTCAGTCTCGATAAAAAATTCCGACTTGTTGTATTCTACGTATTTTTCGTCCAGTAACTGTTTTAATTCCTTGGAAAACATAATCATCAATCGTAAATCGTAAATCTAAAATTTCCCGGCTCTCAGCATCTCCCTTTTTCCCGGTGGTCCCGGAAGACGTTTCAAGCTGAACCCGACTTCCCGTAAGGCTTGTTTAACGATTCCTTTCACGCAATATGTCACCAGAATCCCGTTAGGTTTAAGAGCTTGATAGAATTTGGACAGAATATCCGCGCTCCACAAATGAGGTTGGACATCCGGCGCGAAAGCATCAAAAAACACGATATCGAATTGTTCGGTGAAACAGACGTCTGAAAAGTCGGCCTCGTGTTTATGCAACGTGAAGTAAGGGGTGATTTCAACTTCTTTTTCCCAAGGGGAGCTATGTATCTCTTTGAATAAGGATGCATCTTCCGCGGGGAAAAAAGTCGTGTAGTTCAAATTAGCCAGTTCTTCTTCGGTTAGCGGGTATTTTTCGAAGCTGTGGAACACGACATTCCGTTGGTTATCCTTTGCGTTCAGCAGGGTTAAAAAAGCATTTAACCCGGTACCGAACCCTGCTTCAAGGATGTGGATGCTGTTTTGCCCGTAATACTCGATTCCGGCTTGGATAAAAATATGGCGGGATTCTTGTATCGCGCCGTGGACGGAATGGTAGTGTTCATTCAGTTCCGGTACGTGTAACGTGGTACTCCCGTCTTCCGTTGTGATAATCTCACGGTGCATCATCAGCACAATTCCTGACGTAATAGGTTAGCAAATTCGACGATATCGTTTTCCGTCGTGTCGAACGAGCATACCCATCTCACTTCGGCGGCATCTTCATCCCAAACGTAGAAGAAACATTCGTCTTGCAGTTTTTGGATTTTATCTCTTGGGATAATGGCAAATACTTCGTTGGCTTCCACTTTTTGAGTAAGGGTCACGGAAGGTATTTGTTCCGCCGCGTTTGCGAGGTTCTTGGCCATGGCATTGGAGTGGGCAGCGGCTTTCAACCAAAGGTCATTTTTCAGCACGGCAGAAAATTGTGCGGCGATGAATCTCGTTTTGGAATGCAGTTGCATCAATTGCTTGCGGATATACTTCACCTCTTTCGATATTCGTGTGTTGAAGAAAATCACCGCCTCCCCGAACATCATCCCGTTTTTCGTGCCCCCGAAACTCATGACGTCGATACCGACTTCTTTCGTTATGCTTGCCGGGGAACATCCCAAGTGAGCGATGGCATTTGCCACGCGTGCCCCGTCCATGTGGACGTACATGTCGTGGGCGTGAGCGAAGTCACATATCTCTTTTAATTCGTCACGCGAATAAACGGTTCCTAATTCCGTGCATTGCGTGAGTGAAATCACTTTGGGTTGCACGTGATGTTGGTCACCGAAGTGGTGCATGTGGTTCTGGATTAACCCGACATTCAATTTCCCGTCGAACGTGGGCACGGTCAGTAATTTGCTTCCTGTTTGTTTTTCGATAGCCCCGCATTCGTCCACGTTGATATGTGCTGTTTCGGCACAGATGATGGCGTTGTATGAATGCGTGAAGGCGGACAGGCTCAAGATGTTTGCCCCGGTACCGTTGTACACGAAATATACATCGATGTCTTCCCCGAATATCTCTTTGAAATCGGCAACAGCCTTTTCCGTGTAAGAGTCTTCTCCATAGGAGTGAGCGTGCCCGTAGGCGGATTCTTCCAGTGCTTTGAAAACCTCCGGTAGTACACCTGAAAAGTTGTCGCTACCGAAACCTCTAATACCCATAATTGAACTAATTTATTTATAATTGTTTGGACAAAAATAGTGATTATTTATATTATCGGGAAATAAAATGAGGCTATCTCATTTTTATTTGAGATAGCCTCTGTTATTTTGAATGTTGATTGTCTTATCCCAAGAACGATAACAGGATACCGGCGGCAACGGCAGAACCGATAACTCCCGCCACGTTTGGTCCCATGGCATGCATCAGCAGGAAGTTGCCGGGGTTGGCTTCTTGTCCCACGTTTTGTGACACGCGGGCTGCCATCGGAACGGCAGAAACTCCGGCTGAGCCGATCAACGGGTTAATCTTGTTTTTGGTAAACAAGTTCATGAATTTTGCCAGTAATACACCACCGGCACTACCCATGCTGAACGCCAAAATACCGATCAACAGAATTGCCAACGTCTGGAAATTCAAGAATGCCGCTGCGGTAGTGGTCGCTCCCACGGAAATACCGAGGAATATGGTAGTGATATTCATTAACTCGTTTTGAACGGTTTTACTCAATCGATCCACGACACCGCTTTCACGCATCAGGTTACCCAACATCAAACAACCGATTAGCGGGGCTGCCGATGGCAATAACAAGGACACGAAGATTGTTACCACGATAGGGAACACGATTTTCTCTTTCTTGGAAACTTTACGCAATTGTTGCATCACGATTTCCCGTTCCTTTTGGGTTGTTAACGCTCTCATGATGGGCGGTTGAATCACGGGTACCAGCGCCATGTACGAGTAGGCCGCAACCGCGATAGGACCGAGCAATCCCGGTGCCAGTTTCGAGGTCAGGTAAATTGCCGTCGGTCCGTCAGCACCTCCGATAATCCCGATGGAACCTGCTTCTGCGTAAGTGAATCCTAACGCCAAAGCTCCAAGGAAAGTAGCAAAGATACCGATCTGCGCAGCTGCCCCTAGAAGAAAACTCTTCGGGTTTGCTAACAGCGGTCCGAAATCGGTCATGGCACCTACACCGATAAAAATAATACAAGGATATATACCCAATTTAACACCCAAATAGATGTAGTCCAATAGCCCGACATTATTAGCATCCGCGAAATCTGCCCAATGTACATGCCCACCACCGAATAGTTCCGGGTGATATAATCCGGCTCCGGGTAGGTTGGTCAACAACATACCGAAAGCTATAGGTAATAATAACAAGGGCTCGAATTTTTTCACGATTGCTAGGTAAAATAGTACGCATGACACTAGTATCATTATGATACATAACCAGTTCCCGTTCGCGAAATGAGCGAATCCCGTGTCATTTATAAACTTCATTACCTTTTCTCCCATATCAATCTCTTCCGCGCTCGCGCTAAACGGAAGAATGAATAACCCGAGTAATGTCGCTATGCTTAAAAGATATTTCTTTAATTGTTTCATTGTTAACAAGTTTACGATGAATTAAGCCAAATCAACAAGCGAATCCTCTTGGGAAACAGACTGTCCGACAGTCACATGGATAGCCTTCACCTGTCCATCGTTGTTAGCCATGATGTTGTTTTCCATCTTCATCGCTTCCATCACGAGTAAAGTATCACCGCGTTTCACGCGGTCGCCTACTTTCACGTTAATGGCAGAAATCGTACCGGGAAGCGGGGCTTTGATTGAAGTTTTGTTAGATGAAGTGTTGGAGGATGAATGATGTACCAGTGTGGCGGCAGGGATGGCTGCAGCTTTACGAGCAACGGGTGTTGACGTTGTGTTCTTGCTCTCGTAAAGTACATCATATGAAATCCCGTTTACCTCAACAGTAGCCTTGTTATGATCTGTTACGCTCACGGTGACATCGAAATTATTCTCGTCTATAGTGATTTTAAATTTGTTCATAATCTTTAATTGTTACTTGGTAAGATTTCTCATGCTATAAATTTTAGAACTCCACGGGGAATAGCGTCTTTCTACCTCCTGTATCGTGATGACGTGGGGTTCTTCATCATGCGAGTCAAAGTACAGGTGCATAGCCATGGCAATGGCAGCCTGTTCATGTGGCGTCGGATGAGCATCGGTTGTTACCGCGGGTGCCGTAACACTGGGTTGGGGTTTCACTTGGTCTTCCAAACGATCCGTGATTTTTGTTTGTAAATTAATGATCCAAATCAAAATAATCAACAACAAAAACACGGTACCCATCCCTATCCCGGTAACGAGGAGCGCGTAGCCCCAATTGATAGCTAACATGGTCATATCTTAAATTATAAAGGTATATTAGAATGTTTCTTCATCGGGTTGGTAACACGTTTGGTCTGCAATGACTGGAAGGCTCTAATCACGCGGAAGCGAGTGTTACGCGGCTCGATAACATCATCAATATACCCGTAAGAAGCAGCCTTGTACGGGTTGGCAAACGCCGTGTTGTACTCGTCTTCTTTTGTCGCGATGAATTTGGCTTTCTCTTCGGCATCAGTGATAGCCGCCAACTCCTTACCGTACAACACCTCGATAGCACCCTTAGCTCCCATAACGGCGATTTGTGCCGTCGGCCAAGCGTAGTTGAAGTCACCTCGCAATTGCTTGCATGACATCACGTCGTGAGCCCCACCGTAAGATTTACGCAAAGTCACTGTTACTTTAGGAACGGTAGCTTCCCCGTAAGCGAACATCAATTTCGCACCGTGAGTGATGATTCCACCATACTCTTGCACACGTCCGGGCAAGAATCCCGGTACGTCAACCAACGTTAATACAGGAATATTGAAACAGTCGCAGAAACGCACGAAACGTGCTGCCTTGCGTGATGATTCTATATCAAGCACCCCGGCATAGAAACTCGGTTGGTTGGCGATAACCCCAATGGAACGTCCTCCCATGCGGCAGAAACCGACAATAATATTGCGGGCATAACGTTTGTGTACTTCAAGGAATTTACCGTTATCCACGATAGCCTCGATAACCTCCATCATGTTGTACGGGTGGTTCGGGTTGTCCGGTATCAAGCTGTTCAGCTTGTCTTCCAAACGGTCGATAGGATCGTTGCATATCACCATGGGAGCCTCTTCCAAGTTGTTGGAAGGTAAATAAGACAGTAAATCGCGAATAGTAGCGATTCCTTCTTCTTCGTTCTCCGCCAAGAAGTGAGAAACACCGGATTTGGTAGAATGAACTTCAGCACCTCCCAGTTCTTCAGTACTGATGTCTTCTCCCGTTACGGTTTTTACTACTTTAGGTCCGGTCACGAACATGTAGGACGATTGATCGGTCATCAGGATGAAGTCCGTCAACGCGGGAGAATACACTGCACCTCCGGCGCAAGGACCGAAAATGGCGGATATCTGGGGAATTACTCCCGAGGCCAAAATATTGCGTTCAAAAATTTCAGCATACCCGGCCAAAGAGTTTACCCCCTCTTGAATACGGGCACCACCGGAATCGTTCAACCCGATAATCGGGGCTCCCACGGTCATGGCTTTATCCATAACCTTACAGATTTTTTGTGCCAACATTTCGGAAAGGGCACCGCCGAATACCGTGAAATCTTGGGCAAACACGAACACGAGGCGTCCGTCGATAGTACCTTGTCCGGTAACGACACCGTCGCCCAAGAATTTGGTTTTCTCCATGCCGAAGTTGTAACAACGATGTGTTACGAACATGTCAAACTCCTCGAAACTATCTTCATCCAGCAACATGGCGATTCTTTCCCGCGCGGTATATTTCCCTTTTTTGTGTTGGGATTCGATACGCTTTTCACCCCCTCCAAGTTTTGCCTGAACTCGTAAGTCGATTAATTCTTTGACTTTATCTTGATTTGTCATATTGTCATGATTTATGTGAGGCCGTTCATTAAAATTATTTTGTTCCGCAAAGTTCAGTCAATACTCTGAACGTGGATTTCGGGTGAAGGAATCCGATTCTCAATCCTTCAGCACCCCCGCGCGGAGCTTTGTCGATCAGTTGACAGCCGGCGGCTTGAGCGTCATTTAATGCCGCTTGAACATCTTCTACTGCAAACGCGATGTGATGCATACCACCACCGTTTTTTTCCACGAATTTACCGATAGGACCCTCTGGGTCTGTAGATTCGAGTAATTCGATCTTAGTTTGTCCTACCTTGAAGAAAGCGGTTTTAACTTTTTGATCTTTTACTTCTTCGATAGCGTAACATTCCAATCCTAAAACGTTTTCATAATACGGGATTGCTTCATCTAAGCTGGCAACTGCGATGCCGATGTGTTCAATATGTGTCGGTTTCATAACAAAAAAACATTAAAGTTATATATTATATTATAATCATTTAGCATATAATTGACGCAACTTCCGCAAGGATATTCCTTGTTAAATAATTAAAGCGCGAAACTACTCATTGTTATTGCGATTTTCAAGTAAAAGCGATAAATAATTTCAAAAAAAAGGAGTTTATATTTGTTTTAAATAAAGAGGGGATAACCTATGTGGTCGAATTGCGTAAAACTTGTAGTTTTTTGAACGAATATTAGGGATAAATCTAAAATATTGAAGTTATGAGCAAGCAAAAATTAGTAGTTTTTATTATCGCGATTATCGGTATGATCGCCACTTTTTTACCGTGGTACGAGATGGGAAATTCGGGTATGATTATGGGATACCGGACATCCGGTTGGTTCACGTTTATTATGTTCGCTTTGGCATTCCTGTTCGGGCTGCGCGGAAAGCAAAAAAACGATATGACCGGGGGATTGTTATATTTGGCTTCGATATTTTCCTTGCTTGCCGCTTTCGCGGTGATGTGGCAATTGATTGCTCTCGGGTTGAACAAGGAAGGAGCCCAGATGACTGTTGCCGGAAATATGATGGCACAACAGACACGGGTCCTTTATGGTGCTTATCAGGTATTGATCGCCGGAATATGTTTGCCGTTCGGGGCATTTTTGTTCAGGAATAAAAAAGTGGCACGTTAAATTGATTTTAAATACAGCTACCCGTGGGGCGAAGTCTTATACTTGATTGTGCAATGTACTACCCATGATTATAGGGTATATCCCATATAAGTGGTTCTTTAAATATACTTTATAGGGTAAATCTTCTATTATACTCCCATGAAACTTCCATCTATACTCTATCGCGATAAAAAATGGATGGTGTTTTATTTGGAATTGTATGAAATTTGTGGTATGAAAAGTACCTGTTGTATTTATTCACGATAATTATTCGGGATTGTAATTCCTTGTGTACACACCGAGTCTTGAAGATATACTCCCTCGGTTTACGACAAATGAGAATATCAATAGATTCAGGGATTTAAAAGATTGCCGAACGGGTAATTAAATTTTAAATTTAAAATCTAAAATTAGTAGGTTGTGACATTGAAAAAAAATTTCTACCTTGTCAACTCGTTTTTGCAGGAAAAAATTAATAATTAAATAATACAGATATGTTTGATAAAAACGTGTATATCAATAGAAGAAAGAGACTTATCGAGAAGATGAGCGGTGGTTTAGTGTTAATACTCGGCAACGAGGAAGCGCCGGCAAATTATCCGTCGAACACGTATAAATTTCGTCAGGATAGTTCTTTCCTTTATTTCTTCGGTTTGAATCACCCGGGGTTTGCCGGGTTGATGGACGTGGATTCCGGGGAAACCTGTCTGTTCGGGAATGACGTGGATATGGACGACATCATCTGGATGGGACCGCAACCGAGCGTGAAGGAACTGGCCGCCGGAGTCGGTGTCACTCAATCGGCTCCTTTCGCTAAATTGGCTGATGTGCTGAAGGAAGCGATCGGGAAAGGTCGTAAAATTCATTTCCTGCCGCCTTATCGCTATCACAATATGTTGTTGCTCGAGGATTTGTTGGGCATCAATCATTCTCTATTGAAAAGTTACGCGTCATTGGAATTGATCAAGGCTGTCGTGTCTTTGCGTTCCGTGAAGGAAGAGTGCGAGATAGAGCAGATAAATCTGGCTTGTAACATCGGTTACGAGATGCACGTCGCTGCCATGAAACACGCTTTGCCGGGACAGAAAGAGCAGTATATTGCCGGGTTGATCGAGGGAATTGCCGCTTCGTACGGGAGTATGGTTTCTTTCCCCGTGATTCTTTCCCAGAATGGCGAAACGTTGCACAATCACGATCATAGTAAAACGTTGACCGTGGGACGGATGATGCTGACGGATGCCGGTGCGGAGAACAACATGAATTATTGTTCGGACTTTACGCGTACGGTTCCCGTGGGTGGCAGATTTGACCAACGGCAGAAGGACGTGTACAATATCGTGTTGGCGGCGAACAACAAGGCGATGGAAATTGCCCGTCCGGGGGTAACCTATCAACACGTGCATCTTGAAGTTTGTAAAGTGTTGGCTCAAGGTTTGAAGGATTTGGGATTGATGAAGGGTGACGTGAATGCCGCTGTTGCCGCGGGGGCGCACGCTTTGTTTATGCCCCACGGTTTGGGACACATGATGGGGTTGGATGTTCATGACATGGAAGATTTGGGACAGATTTATGTCGGGTACGATGATGTAACCCGTCCGATTGACCAGTTCGGTACTTCTTCTTTGCGCATGGGACGGGAGTTGCAACCGGGATTCGTGGTAACGGACGAGCCGGGGTGTTATTTTATTCCCGCTTTGATAGACCAATGGAGAGAACAGGGATTGCATCAAGAGTTCCTCGTGTATGATAAGATCGAAACGTATAAAGATTTCGGCGGTATCCGTTTGGAGGATGATATTCTGATCACGAAGGACGGGTGCAAATGCATGGGTGACCGTCGTGCCCCGATCACGGTAGAGGAAGTTGAGAACACGATTAATGGGTAATGGATAAAAAAGTAAGATAATGAGATTTGTAGTATCAAGTAGTAGTTTTTTGACGAGGTTGCAGGCGGTGAGCAAGGTGATTAGTGGAAAGCCTGCGCAACCGATTTTGGATAATATTTTATTGGTCGCTAAAGACGATACGCTTTACGCGACGGCTTCCGACAAGGAAACCACGATGGAGGCGAAGGTGGAGTTGGAGAATCTGGAAACCCCGGGGAGTATCACTATTCCTGCCAAGTTGTTGCTGGATATCTTAAAAGAGTTCCCCGAACAACCTTTGACGTTCGATATTAATACCGGAACGAACGAGGTGAAGATTATCTCGGACAAAGGAGAATTTTCAGTTCCGGGCGAGAGTGCCGAGGATTACCCGGTGCAGTCTGCCATGAGCGAGGGGGTGACCTCGATTAATACCAATTGCGGTATGTTGCTGGAGGGTATTACCCGCACGGTTTTCGCCACCGCTAATGATGACCTGCGTCCGGTGATGAATTGTATTCTGGTCGAGATGAACGCGGATAATTTCACGTTCGTGGCTTCGGACGCTCACAAGCTGGTACGTTACAAACGGTTTGACGCCAAGACGGACGGGGATCAATTCTCTTTGATATTGCCGAAGAAACCGTCTTTGCTGTTGAAGAATATCTTGCCGAAGGACGAGAGTGAATTGCAATTGCAGTTCAACGAGAAGATGGCTTGCTTCACGTTCGGGAATTACAAGATGGTTTGTACGCTGGTAGAGGGACGTTTCCCGAACTACAATTCCGTGATCCCGCAGAATAACCCGAAGAAGATTATTATCGAGAAGAAAGAGTTGTATAATTCGTTGAGACGGGTATCCGTGATGGCTAATCAGGCAAGCAATCTCGTGAAGTTGGATTTGAGTAACAACACGATCGTGATTTCCGCGCAGGATGTGGATTACGCTATGTCCGGACACGAGACGATCACTTGCCAGTACGAAGGCGACGAGATGGCTATCGGCTTTAAATCTCCTTTCGTGCAGGAAATCCTGTCCAATTTGAACACGGAGTCTTTGGTACTTGAATTGTCCGATCCGAGTCGTCCCGGTTTGTTCTTGCCTTACGAGAATGATAACGAGAACGAGGATTTGTTGATGTTGTTGATGCCGATGATGGTTTAATAATTTTAGATTTAAGATTTTAGATTTAAGATTTCCCCTTGTGCGGGCTTGCGCTTTGGACGTTGTGGTGAGATTTATAATCTGAAATCTTAAATTTTAAATCAAAAATTGATAACTTGGAATTAAAATTGAATAACCCGATCGTGTTCTTTGATTTGGAAACGACGGGTATTAATATCGCGAAGGACAGGATCGTGGAGATTTCTGTTCTGAAAGTGATGCCGAACGGGAAAGAGGAGCAGAAGACGGTACGCGTGAACCCGGGGATGCACATTCCGGAACAGGCTTCAGCTATTCACGGGATATATGACGAGGACGTGAAGGATTGCCCGACATTTAAGGGGATTGCCAAGGATTTGGCTCGCTTTATCGAGGGGTGTGATTTGGGTGGATACAATTCAAATCGTTTTGATATTCCTTTGTTGGCGGAGGAGTTCTTGCGTGTGGACGTGGATTTCGATATGCGGAAACGCAAGTTCGTTGACGTGCAGACAATTTTCCACAAGATGGAACAGCGTACGTTGAGTGCGGCATACCGTTTCTATTGCGATAAAAATTTGGACGACGCGCATACGGCTGCCGCCGATACGACAGCTACTTACGAGGTGTTGAAAGCCCAGTTGGACCGGTATCAGGACACGTTGGAGAATGATATCGCTTTCTTGAGTAAGTTTTCGACGCAGAATAACACGGCGGATTTTGCCGGGTTTATCGTGTATAACGAGGATGGGGTAGAGGTCTTTAATTTCGGTAAAAATAAAGGCGTACCCGTGGTTCAAGTCTTGAAAGAGCAACCCGGTTATTTCGCGTGGATGCTGAACGGGGAGTTTCCGTTGTACACGAAAAAGATTCTGACGGAGATTCGGTTGAGGACGGCGGGGTTGGTGAAGTAATGTCCATATAATTATTAGTATAAAAAAGAAGGCTATTTTTATAGTCTTCTTTTTTTTGGGGCAGGGCTATTTTTATTGTATTTGCGGTTCTCGTGAAATAGTCGTGTTGCTTGATGAACCTTGTCCGCTTTTTTCCGTATATGTGTCAGGTAAAGTGATTAATAGGTGGGGTTAGATTGTGGGGTTGGGGATTTTGGCATAATCCTTGCTGTATAGCCTATTGTTGGAATGATTTATAATTAAATAGTCAATGGATTTATGAGATTTACATGGATGGTTTGCATGATACCTGCTTTTTTGTGGGCGGGGTGTAAAGGGAAAAAGGAGACGTATCAGGATATTGTTCGTCCCGTGAGAGTTGTGAACGTGGAGTCGTTGGGGGCGATTAATAAGTTGTACACGGGAGTGGTGGAAGCCGAGGAATATAGTAATCTGGCATTTAAGTTATCGGGGCCGCTGGTGGCAATGAACGTGGACGAGGGGCAGAAGGTGAAGAAAGGACAAGTGATTGCCGCGGTAGACCCGTTGGATTACAAGTTGCAATACGAGGCGAATAAGGCGGCTTATTTGACGGCAAAATCCCAGTTGGAGCGGAACAAGAGGTTGTTGTCCATGCAGGCTATTTCCAAGCAGGAATACGAGATCGCGGAAGCGAATTATATAAAAGGGAAGTCCGCTTACGAGACTTCTGCCAATACATTGGAGGATACCAAATTGCGGGCTCCTTTTGACGGGTTCGTGGAGAAGAAGTTCGTGGAGAATTACCAGAAAGTGATGCCCGGCGAGTCGATTATCAAGCTGGTGAACCCGAATAAGTTGGCAGTAGGTTTTACATTGCCGGAAACGAGTGTCGATCTGACTCGCACGCCGATGACGGTAACCGTGGAGTTTGACACGTACAAGGGAATTTGGTTCAAGGCGAGGGTGAAGGAATTTATAGACGCTTCTCCCGACGGGACGGGTATTCCCGTGAAACTGGTGATTGATGACAGTCGTTTTTCTCGTGACATTCATAATATTTATCCCGGTTTCTCTTGCAAGGTGAACTTGAAGATTGAAACGGCGGAGGGCGATGGTTATATCGTGCCGATGAGTGCGTTGTTCAAGAATCCGACGACGAACGCGACTTCCGTGTGGGTGTATGATCCTAAAACCGAAACGGTGAAGAGCAAGACGGTTGAGATCGGACAATTGTTCGGGAGTGACAAGATAATGGTACAGAAGGGACTCGCGAACGAGGATATTATTGTCGTTGCCGGGGTGAATTATATCACGGAAGGACAGAAAGTAAAGCTGTTAAAATAAAGGGAAGTTATGAATATAGCAAGATATTCGCTGGATAACACGAAAGTGATTTATTTCTTTTTGGCTATTTTGTTGGTCGGGGGAGTGCTTTCCTTTGATTTGTTGGGCAAGAAGGAAGATTCGCCTTTCGTGATAAAGACGGCAGTTATTATAACGAAATACCCGGGGGCGACGCCTGCCGAGGTGGAACAATTAATCACGGAGCCTATCGAGCGGGAAATACAGTCGATGCGGCGGGTGAAGAAGATTAAGTCGGATTCCTATTACGGGATGTCGAAGATTCAGATTGAATTGAATCCGGCAACCCCACCGGACGAGATGCCGCAGATGTGGGACGAGTTGCGGCGCAAGGTGTTGAATATTCAACCGGCTTTGCCGCAAGGGGCATCGACGATCAGCGTTTCGGACGATTTCGGTGACGTGTTTGGTATTTATTACGGGTTGACTGCCGCGGAAGGATTTTCTTATCACGATTTGAGGGAGTGGGGGCAGAAGTTGAAAACTCAACTGGTGTCGGTTGACGGGGTGCAGAAAGTCGCCTTGTACGGGGAGCAGACGGAAGTGGTAAACGTGTATATCACGATGTCGAAGTTGGCGAACTCGGGAGTGGATCTGAACTCGTTGATGCAGACGATCAAGTCGCAAAATTCATTGATAAACACGGGCGAGAAGCGTGCGGGAAATCTGGAATTGAAGATATTGGCGGACGGGACGTACAAGACATTGGATGATATCCGCAACCAGTTGATTGTGACACAAACGGGACAACAGGTGCGGTTGGGGGATATTACCACGATCGAGAAGGGATATCTCGATCCGCCGGGTAGCCTTATGCGGGTTAATGGAAAGCGGGCTATCGGGATTGGTGTTTCGACTGATCCGGAGCGGGATGTGGTGAAGACGGGGGATAAGGTGAAAGAACGTTTGAGCCAGTTGGAAGAGTTGATGCCCGTGGGAATAGAACTGGTGACGCTTTACCCGGAAAACGAGATCGCGCGGGAGGCGAATAACGGGTTCCTGTTGAATCTGGTGGAATCTGTCGTGATCGTGATTTTTATTATTTTGTTGGTGATGGGGTCCCGTGCCGGATTGTTGATCGGTTCCTCGTTGATCTTTTCTATCGGGGGCACGATGCTGATCATGCAGTTTATGGGTGTCGGGTTGAACCGGACGTCGTTGGCGGCATTTATTATCGCGATGGGTATGTTGGTGGACAACGCTATCGTGGTGACGGATAATGCCCAGATACTAATCAAGAAAGGGATGCGACGGCGGGACGCGTTGATACGGGGGGCTACTGTCCCGCAATGGGGATTGTTGGGTGCCACGTTGATTGCCATATTTTCATTCCTGCCTTTGTATTTGGCTCCTTCTTCGGTGGCGGAGATGGTGAAGCCGTTGTTTATCGTGTTGGCGATATCCCTGTCCTTGAGTTGGATTCTGGCATTGACGCAGACGACGGTTTTCGGTAATTTTATTTTGAAAGAAAATTCCGGGGGCGAGGGGAAAGACCCGTATGACACGAAGTTTTATAACAGGTTCGTGTCCGTGTTGCGGGGCTTGATTCGTTACAAGGTGGTGACGATCGTGTCGGTTGTCTGTTTGTTTCTGGCTTCGATGTATATCATGGGGGTGATGCCGCAGAATTTCTTCCCGAGTATGGATAAACCTTATTTCCGCGCGGATTGTTTCCTGCCGGAAGGTTTCAGTATCCGGGAGTCCGAGAAGATGATGTCGGATATCGAATCTTACTTGATGAAGCAGGAGGAAGTGACGAATGTTTCCGTGACGATCGGGGGGTCGCCGTTGCGGTATTATCTGGCAAGTACTTCTTTCGGTCCGAAAGCGAATTTCGGTAACTTGTTGATCGAGGTGGAGAAAAAAGAGCAATCCCCGGTGGTTGAAGCGCGGTTGAATACTTACGTGCGGGAGAATTACCCGGATATGCTGATCCGTTCCTCGTTGTTCAAGTTGTCGCCGGCGGTGGAAGCGGCTATCGAGATAGGGTTTATCGGGGAGAATATAGATACACTGGCAGCATTGACGGAGCGGGCAATGGGCATGATGCGGGAATGTGACATGGTGACGGATGTACGCGGTAGCTGGGGAAATAAAGTGCCCGTGTGGGAGCCTGCCTATTCGCAGGAACGGGGACAACGTTTGGGTATTACCCGTCAATCCGTGGCTTATGCTTTGAAAATAGCGACGAACGGGTTGGCTCTCGGTGATTTCCGCGAGAAGGATTTGTTTATGCCTATTCTGTTGAAAGAGGACGGGTTCGATAGCAAGAATCTGGATAACATGAAGACCTTGCCCGTGTTTGCCACGCGGGGGTTCACGGTCCCTTTGGCACAAGTCGTGGATAGTTTTGCCTATAATTATCATTATAACGTGATTAAACGGTACAATCGCGACCGGGTGATGATGGCACAATGTGATCCGAAACGGGGAGCTAACGCGAAAGCCGCTTCCGCACAGGTATGGGATAAGGTGAAGAAGATGGATTTGCCGGAAGGGTACACGATGAAGATATTCGGGGAGGACGAGAGTCAGGCGGAATCCAACGAGGCGTTGGCAGCCAATATGCCGTTGACGTTTATACTGATGTTTATCGTGTTGCTGTTGCTTTTCAGGACTTACCGGAAACCGACGATTATTTTGTTGATGGTGCCGTTGATTTTTATCGGTGTCGTGTTCGGGCTTCTGGTGATGGGCAAGATGTTTGACTTCTTCGCTTTGCTGGGAGTGTTGGGATTGGTCGGAATGAATATCAAGAACGCGATTGTGCTGGTCGATCAGATCGGTATAGAGCAGGAGAACGGGTTGGCTCCGCTGGATGCGGTATTGCAAGCCACGAAGTCGAGAATCGTTCCGGTGGCAATGGCATCGGGGACAACGATATTGGGTATGTTGCCTTTGTTGTTTGACGCGATGTTCGGGGGAATGGCGGCTTGTATCATGGGCGGTTTGCTCGTGGCGAGTTTGTTGACGATTGTCGTTCTTCCGGTGACGTATTGTTTGATATTTAGAATTAAAGCCGATTAATTTTAGATTTGATGATTTTAGATTTTAGATTTTAGATTGATGAAAAAGATGCTTTTAATAATAGGGGTTTTGCTGGTATTGGCGGGTGCGGTGACGGGACAGACGTTGACCGTGGAGCAATACCGGGCGAAGGTGTTGGAGTATAATCAGGATATAAAACAGGCGAAGGAGGCGGTGAATGCTGCCATGTTTGCCTTGAAAGGGATTAAGACGGGATTCTTTCCCAAGTTGCAGGTCGGGGGAAATTATTCGTACCAGATCGAAGACGTGGAGTTTATGCAGGGGGTGAATATGAAGCACGATAATTACACGGCGGAGGCTACGCTCTCGCAAAATGTGTATGCCGGAAGTGCGGTTCGGAAGCAGAAGGACGCGGCGGTTTTGCAGGAAGCGATAGCTCGTTTGGGCGAGGATTTGACCACGGATAATATTGTCTATGCTGCCGACGTGAATTACTGGACGGTGGCGGCGAACGAGAGCCAGTTTTATATAGCCCAAGAATTTGTATTGATAGTGAACGAGTTGGACGGTATCGTGCAGAAGCGTTTTGACGAGGGGGCAATCAGTAAGACGGACTTGTTGATGGTGAAAACCCGTTTGAAAGAAGCCGAATTGCAATTGTCCACGGCGACGATGAATTACCGGATGGCGATGCAATCTTTGAAAATCATGATGGGTACGCCGTTGGAGGAAAACGTGGTGCTTGTGGATTCTATCCAGAAGCCCGTGATTGTGCCTGTCTTACAACCGTTGGATGTCGCTTTGCAGCGTCGGGCGGATTATCAGATCGCGACACAGAATCTGACTTTGGCACAGCAGCAGACGAAAATCATTCGTTCAAAATATTTACCTCAGTTTGCCGTGGGGCTGAAAGAATCGTGGGGAACCCCCTTGATTAACGTGGACGGGAAAGAGAAATTCGCGACAACGGCTTTTGCCAAATTGAGTATGCCTGTCTTTAATTGGGGTGAAAAGCGTCAATATGTTCGTCAAAATAAAGCCATGGAAACGAGCAAGGAATTGGAGATAAGTAAGATGCAGGATCAGGTGAAGCAGGAGTTGGCTAACGCATGGGTGAAGCTCAACGAAACGTGGAAACGAGTGGAAATTGCCAATTCCACGCTGGAAATAGCCAAGGAGAATCTGAAATTGAACACGTTCAGTTATAACGAGGGGAAATTGCCGATATTGGATGTACTTTCTTCTCAAGCCACGTGGTTGCAGGCGTACACGAGTGTGGTCGCGGCAAATTACCAGTATAAGGTGGCTTACGCGGAGTACGTGAAGATATTGGGAGGGTATTGATTTATGATTTACGATTTACGATTTTGGATTTTAGATTTATGATTTGGTGATTCGGGGATTATTGATTTTGCGGACTTAAGGAATTGGGGCGTGTTTTGGCACGCCTCGATTCGTTTTGTAAAAATGTATAATAAGCGGGTAAATTTTCAAGTTTTTACGGGTATTTCTTCCAATAAATTGTATTTTTGCAGACTAATGGATATTAGTATTTAAAAGATTAGAGCGATATGACGATAGAGAAGATGCTTACTCAGCAAGTGCTGGAAGCCGTAAAGGCTTGTTACGGGGTTGAATTAACAGAAAAGGACGTTCAATTGCAGGAAACCCGCAAGGAGTTTGCCGGAGATTTGACGGTTGTTGTTTTTCCGTTTACCCGATATTCCAGAAAGTCGCCGGAAGAGACGGCGAAAGAGTTGGGAGAGTATTTGAAACAAAATATTGAAGAGGTGGAAACCTACAACGTGATCAAGGGATTTCTGAACGTGGTGATTTCCGCCGCTTATTGGATTGAGGTGTTGAACGAGGTGGCACGGGAAGAGAAGTACGGGTACGCGAAAGAACCGAGCGGGAAAACGTACATGATAGAGTATTCTTCACCGAACACGAACAAGCCGTTGCATCTCGGGCATATCCGTAATAATTTCTTGGGTTGGTCGGTATCGGAGATACAGAAAGCGAACGGGCATCATGTGATTATGGTGAATCTGGTGAACGACCGCGGTATCCATATCTGCAAGAGTATGATTGCTTGGGAGAAGTTCGCCAATGGTGCTACCCCGGAAAGCACGGGAACGAAAGGCGACCATTTCGTGGGGGATTATTACGTGCGTTTTGATAAAGAATATAAAGCCCAGACGAAGGAGTTGATGGAGAAGGGCATGACGGAGGAAGAGGCAAAGAAGCAAGCCCCGATATTGCTGGAAGCGCAGGAGATGTTGCGTAAATGGGAAGCCGGGGACGAGAAAACGGTTGCCTTGTGGCGGAAGATGAATGACTGGGTGCTGAAAGGATTCGAGGAAACTTACAAGATGATGGGTATCACGTTCGATAAGGTGTATTTTGAATCGGAGACCTACAAGAAAGGGCGTGATCTCGTGTTGAAAGGGCTTGCCGACGGCGTGCTTTACCGGAAGGACATGGGTAGCGTGTGGGCGGACTTGACGGGTGACGGGTTGGACCATAAACTGTTGTTGCGTGACGACGGGACTTCCGTGTACATGACTCAAGATATCGGTACGGCTTACGACCGCTTCAACGAGTTTAACATGGACCAAGAGATATACGTGGTGGGTAACGAGCAGAACTATCATTTTCAAGTGTTATCGTTGGTTTGCAAGAAACTCGGTTTCGATTGGGCGGATAAGATTAAGCATCTCTCTTACGGTATGGTGGAACTGCCGGAAGGTAAGATGAAATCACGAGAGGGAACGGTGGTGGATGCCGATGACCTGATTGCCGAAATGATTCACACGGCACGGACGACTTCCGAGGAACTGGGAAAATTGGACGGCTACTCGGAAGAGGAGGCGGAAGACGTGTACCGTAAAGTGGCTCTCGGGGCGTTGAAATATTTTATCCTGAAAGTAGACCCGAAAAAGACCATGATGTTTAACCCGAAGGAATCTATCGATTTTAACGGGAACACGGGACCTTTTATCCAATATACTTATACGCGTATCCGGTCGGTATTGCGCAAGGCGGAGGAAGCCGGAATACAAATCGTGCCGGGTGATATACATACCGGGTTGACGGAGAAGGAACAGAACTTGATTCGGTTTATCGCCAAGTTGCCCGCCGTGGTGAAAGAGGCGGGAGATAATTACAGTCCGGCTTTGCTTGGAAATTACGCTTACGATTTGGCGAAAGAATTTAATCAGTTCTACCACGATTATTCTATACTGAAAGAAGAGAACGAGCAGGTGCGGAACTTGCGTTTGTTGTTGGCTCAGCAGTGTAGCGTGGCTATCCGTAGCGCGATGGGAATGTTGGGGATTGAGATGCCGGAGAGAATGTAGACGGATTTTAGATTTATGATTTAAGATTTACGATTTAAGATTTAAGATAATGGAGAAAATTGAGCCTAAAGATATAAACGAGAATGTAATCCGGTTAATCGGGGACGAGTGGATGCTGGTAACGGCAGGTGACCGGGAGAAGTTCAATATGATGACGGCGAGTTGGGGAAGCATGGGCTTTCTTTGGAATAAACCGGTGGTGATGGTGTTCGTGCGACCGCAGCGGTACACGTTCGAGTTCACGGAGAAACGCGATACATTCACGTTGTCGTTCTTTGACGAGAGATATCGTCGGGCATTGAACGTGTGCGGTTCTGTTTCCGGTCGGGACACGGATAAGGTGAAGGAATGCGGGTTGACACCTTATTTCACGGAAGCGGGGAATCCTGCTTTCGAGGAAGCATCTCTCGTGCTGGAGTGCCGGAAGTTGTATGCCGATTTCTTGAAGGAAGAGGCTTTCACGGAACGGAAGATCGCGGATGTCCAATACGGGCAAAAGGATTTCCACAAGATGTACGTGGCTGAAATTATTAATGCTTGGGTGAGGAAATAACGAATGGATTTATGTACATATCATAGTCATTGCACCTTTTGTGACGGTAAGGCTCCGGCGGAAGAGTTCGTGAAAGCGGCTATCGAAGCCGGGTTTCATAGTTATGGGGTATCTTCACATTCCCCGCTTCCGTTCGATACCCGGTGGTCGTTGAGCAAAGGAGATGTTGAGGCGTATTTACAGGAAATGGAACGCTTGAAGAAACAATATGCCGGGCAAATCGAGTTGTACGTGGGGTTGGAGATTGATTACCTGAATGACGGCTGGGGACCCGCGAATGATTATTTCCAGCGGATGCCATTGGATTACCGTATCGGTTCTGTGCATTTGGTGACGAATGGGGAAACCGGTGAGATGATGGATATGGACGGTAGTT
Source organism: Butyricimonas sp. DFI.6.44 (assembly GCF_022132345.1). Lineage (NCBI taxonomy): Bacteria > Pseudomonadati > Bacteroidota > Bacteroidia > Bacteroidales > Odoribacteraceae > Butyricimonas > Butyricimonas sp. DFI.6.44. The sequence goes on from NZ_JAKNJD010000005.1 coordinate 145,759, forward strand.
TCGATGATTTCCGGGAGAATTTCCTGAACGTCTATCACGATAACCTGAAACATCTCGTGCGGGATTATTTTCGTTCTTTAGCCCGTATGGTTGAACTGGGAGGTTTTGATTTCGTGGCGCACTTGGATAAGATTTGCATGAACGGTTCGTTGGTGGATCCGATGCTCACGGAACAGGCGTGGTATAATGAATTGTTGAGGGAGTATTTGCAACTGATAGCCGAGAAAGGCGTTATGGTGGAAGTGAACACGAAAGCGTACACGAAAAAGGGATTGATGTTCCCGAATGTAAAATATTTCAAGTGGTTGAAGGAGTTGAATATTCCCGTGATGGTAAATTCGGATGCCCATTTGCCTCAATTGGTGAATGATAACCGGGAATTGGCATTCCGCTTGTTGCGGGATGCGGGAGTAAAGAGTACCATGCGCCTGCATCGCGGGGTATGGGAGGAAGTACCTATGTCGGAAATTAAAAATTGAAAGATGAATAAATGTCTGGTCATTTTAGGTTGTTTTTTAACCTTTGTGTTGTGTGGTTGTTCCGGGGAAGTGGAGGATGATTTGTTTGATGTGTTGGCTAACGAGAAGCAAGCCATTCATGATTACCTGAATCAGCACGCAACCGGGGAGGTGCTGGCAATCCCTTATTACAGTCGTAAAGGGATGTTGATAGATTCTATTTTTATTTTTAATCATAACAGTAGCGGTGACGTGGCTAAGGATTCCGGATGGGTGGTGATGGATTATGACATGTATGATTTGAATGATAAGATATGGGATACCACGAATCCGGAAAAATGGAGTGAAGAGTTTACGCCGGGATATGCTTACGGCGGACCTGTGCTGCATCGGGTGGATACGGCGAGATATAATTTTTTAGGGGAGGCATTTCGGCATATCGGAGTGGGTGATGCCGGGGGTGAGGTGATTATCCCGTCGGTCTTGGGTGCGGTAGACGGGAGAACTTTGCGTTACAAGTTGACTTCTTATAATGTTTTCGATGATATCGCGGAGCATGAAAAAGAGTTGATGGATGCTTATATGGCTCCGTTTTCATCCGCCGACACTTTGCATGTTCTCCCGGGAGAGGTAAAATCGGATACGATTACCTATATTATATTTCTGGAAAGAGAGGGGGATACCCGGAAGTTGCAAACCGGGGATTCGGTTCTGCTGAATATGGTTTATGGGATACTGGATGAAAAAGGATTAAGTACTCGGACATTTAGGGCAATAAGGGAGGATACAACAAAGATATTGTTTAATGAACGGTGGCAAAGAGATATTCCCTCCGGGTTGACTAAAGGGTTGCAGCGATTGCAGCAAGGTGATTCGGCTCATATTCTTATCCCTTACGGGATGGCATACGGGGCAGCCGGGAGAACGCAGAGCGCACAAGGTGGTGGGAAGTATTATTTGGAACCTCCTTATTGTACATTGTGGTGTTGGGTAAGGGTAAAGGAGATATTCCCGCAAAATCAAGAAGAGTAGTATTTTTATAACAGCTAAATAAAAACGGAAAATGAAAAGAAATTATTGGATGATGATGCTTTGCTTGTTAGCAGGCGGTATCGCAGGTTGCTCGGATGATGACAAGGGACCGACTTGGAGAGAGCTTTTTGATGAGGAACGTATCCTTGTACGAGAGTTCATGAAAGATAAGAGCCCGAGGGATTCCGTCGTGTTCGATGTGGAATTTGATAAGCAAAAGTTTCAGGATGTGGCTTACGTGTTTAATTATAGCACGGATGATAGTAAAAAGCAACCACAAGATGGGCAATTTATTCTAGTGAATTATACTGATAGGACTTTAACCGGGAGTATTTTGGATGATACTAGAGTATCGGTTATCGGGGGTGAGAAGATACAGAATCCGAAATATCCCATGGGAGGTCCCGTTTACGAGCAGGTCATCTCGGATGAGGAAGTTTATTCCCATTTTTTCAAATATTTTCGGGAAGGAACATCCGGTTCTATCATTTTGTCAAGGTTACTTCGGGGAAGTTCCACTTACTTGTATCGCGAGTATAAGGTAGAGAAAATTATTGAGGGAAGTTTGTTGGATTATGAATACGAATTGATGGACGAATTCTTAAAGGCGAAAGGTTTTGATAGAAAGAATTCGATTGAAGTTCCTTCGAAAATGCTAAACGATACGGTTACTAGAATTGTAAAATTCGAAGAAATATCTAGTGCTTCTATTTTGCCCACGGACAGTGTTACCGTGCATTGTAATGGGTATATATTGGATGAATTCAGCGATAATTTTAACGAGGATAAACTTCGTGCAGTCCTGAAAATGGACGAGGAGAAGAAAGAAACATGGAAAGTTTCTGATTTGATAGAAGGATTGAAAGTCGGTTTGACTGAAATGAATGTAGGAGAGAAAGCGTATATTCTTATACCTTCCGGCAGGGCATACGGGAAAGGAATTTTAAACTATTACTATCAATATGTCATGCCGCCTTATGCAACTCTCGTGTACGAGATTGAAATTTTTAATAGAAAACCTAATGCCAAGTAGCGATTAGTTTATGAATATTTGTCTGGAAAGCACCTTGGAGCTTGCCGTGGCTTGGGCGAGAGAAGTGGGGGAAGTGCAACGTTCTAATTTCAGGAGTGGGCATTTGGATATAGAGACGAAATCGACCATACATGATGTGGTGACGAAAGTGGATAAGCTGAGTGAATCCATGTTGTTGGAGCGTATCGGGAAGCATTTCCCGGATCATAGTGTATTGGGAGAGGAGAGCGGTGAGCATGACTTGCATAGTGATTATCTGTGGGTGGTCGATCCTTTGGACGGAACGAATAATTATAGCCAAGGACTGCCCGTGTACACTGTTTCTATCGGCTTGCAATACAAGGGTGAAACGGTATTAGGTGTCGTTTATACTCCTTATACGGATGAGTTGTACACGGCTGTTCGGGGTAAAGGTGCTTTTCTGAATGGTAAACAGATTCATGTAGCTACTAAGACGGATTTGAATCAGAGTGTGTTAGCTACCGGGTTCCCGTATGATAAAGGGATAAATCCCGTTAATAATATTGATAATTTGAGCCGTATATTGCCGCATTTGCGAGGTATCCGGCGTATGGGTTCTGCCGCTTACGACCTTTGTAACGTGGCTGCCGGATTCTTGGACGGTTACTGGGAGCTCGGTCTGAAACTTTGGGATGTATGTGCCGGGGTTCTGATCGTACAGGAAGCCGGAGGAGTGGTAGAGCATTTCCGATATGATCGGGGAATAGCGATTATGACAGCGAATCCCAAGCTATTGGAAAAGATAGAAGATTATATACGATGAATGGGCTGTATAGCCCATTTTTCGTATCCAGATTTTATGATACAATTATCTCAAGCGATTTAATTTTTTCCCGGATAAGATAGAAAGTCTTTTTTTATTGTATAACTTTGCAACAAAGGAGTATTCTTTTATGGGAATAGATGTAACGCAAATCTTACATGGGGTGAATGATAAGAACGAGAAAGCATGGAAAAGTGTTTTCACGTATTATTATGCCGCGTTATGTTCTTATGCGGATCGAATTATTCGGGATGCTGTTGTGGCGGAGGATTTGGTGCAGGAGGTTTTGATGAATGTCTGGAAAAGTGAGCGTAAATTCCCTCAAGTAAATGATCTTACCTATTATCTTTATCGGTCGACTTACAATCAGGCAATGATGCATTTGCGCCGGGAGAAATTCCAAGAACGTTACGTGCAACAGGTCTTGCAGGAAGAAAGCGATTTCACGGATGAAGAATTTGCGGAAACGGTTCGGGAAGAGCTGGTACGGCAGCTTTATTTTTATATAGATGAACTTCCCGAGGAAAGAAGAAAAATAATCTTATTGAGTATAAAAGGATATTCCGGCAATCAAATTGCCGAAGAATTGGGTATTTCCATTAACACTATAAAGACTCAAAAGAATCGTGGGTTCAAGTATTTACGGGAGAAGATGAAAGATTCCGCTCATTTGTTCTGGTTGACCGTATTCCTTTCTTGATAAAGAAATCATTTTTTTGAAAAATAATTCTCGTTTTTGTCACACCAAATGAAATGTCGTGCATTTTATGAGTGTAATTAGGAAATAAGATGAAAAGAGATTTAAATAAGATTGTGGCATTAATGCGTAAAGCGTATTCCGATACATTGCAGGATGAGGAACAGAAAGAGTTTGGGCAATTGATGGAGGATAAGGCTTTGCACGATGTCTATTTTGATGTGGAGGATGATGTTTATCTGGAAAAGCATTTTGCCCGTTACGAGCGTTTTTCTCCTGAAAAGGCTTACGAGATTTTCAAGAAGCAGCAACAGAAAAACAAGATAAGGATTATCTTGCGGCGGGTGGCTGTAGCGGCTTGTTTTATTTTACCGTTGTTGGGTGCCGGGATGTGGATGATGTGGCAAGAAGAAAAACAAGAGCAGCCGGTGGTATTGGCAAAGCGGGAGAACGTGCAGTTGAAATTGTCGGACGGGCGTGTCGTGGACGTTTTGCAAGGAAACGAGATTCAGGAAAAAGGCGGTTCAACGATTCGGATGGAGGAAGGTTTGCTCTCGTACAAGCAAGATTCTGTTCATGGTGATGAATTAGTATATAATGAATTAAATGTACCGCTAGGGGGAGAGTGTAACGTGATTTTGGATGACGGGACGCGAGTGTGGGTGAATGCCGGGAGTAAAATAAAATATCCGGTTCGTTTCGCGAAAGAGAAGAGAGTGGTGTCCGTGAAAGGGGAAGTTTATTTCGATGTAACGAAAGACGGGCGTCCCTTTGTTGTGGAAACGGAATTGGGAAAAGTAAACGTGTTGGGAACTTCTTTCGGAGTGAGGGCATACAATGATGAAGCGGTGTTGACGACCTTGGTTTCCGGGAAAGTGATGTTCACGAGCAAGCAAGGCAAAAGCGTGACCCTATTGCCGAGAGAACAAGCGGTGGCTTCCCCGGGGGGAGCGTTGAGCAAGCGGGAAGTGAACGTGGAGGAGTATGTCGGGTGGAAAGACGGATGGTACATCTTCAAGGAGGAACGCCTTGAAGATGTGATGTGTACCTTGTCGAGATGGTATGGTATTACGATTTTCTATCAGAATCCCAAGGTGAAAGAGATTCGGTTCACGGGTAATCTGAAACGGTATGATTCTATCATAACTTTCTTGGAGGTGCTTGCCGCTTCGGAGGAGGTCAAATATAAAATAGATGGTGATGTAGTGTTCCTGTATGAATAAAAGAAAACACGGACAACAAATTTCCTAGGTCTGGAGTCCGTGCTCGATGTATTAATTTAAATACTTTACAAAGTTATGCAAAAAAACAAACGTTTTAGGTTTGGGGAGCTTTTTATGTACCAAAAAAAGATGTGGTGTATTATGAGATTAGCATGTATTCTAATTTTGGCGTTTAATTTGAGTGTTGCCGCTGCTGCATTTTCGCAGAGTAAGGTGTCACTGGAGTTGAAAGATGCGACTATGGAAGAGTTTATTGCCGCGATGAAAGAGCAGACCGGCACACAGTTTTTGTATAACTCTTCTTTGTTGAAAGTAAGTGAGTTGATCACGGTAAACGTGAAAGACGAAGATTTTAGAGCGGTTCTGGATAAAGTGTTGTCGCCGTTGAGGTTGACTTACAACGTTGTTAATGACGTGGTTGTAATCAAACGTTTGCCTTATGTGGCTCCCGACAAAACGTGGAAGCTGAAAGGGAAGGTGACGGATCAAGCGGGAGAAGCCCTACCCGGTGTTACGGTTCGTTTGAAGGGAACTACTATCGGGATATCGACGGATATCGACGGGGCTTTTACCATGGAGATGAAGAAGGATGTCGATACGTTGGTGGTTTCTTTCATCGGTATGAAGACTCAATTCGTGCCGGTGAAGCGTGAAAAGACGGAGTACGTGATCAAGCTGGAAGAGGATGTACAGGAGATGGACGAGGTGGTAGTGGTTTCAACCGGTTATCAGGATATTGACCGTCGTCGTTTGACGAGTGCCGTGACCACCTTGAAGATGGATGATATTAAGGTGGCGGGTATTGCTTCGATAGACAAGATGCTGGAGGGACACGTGCCGGGTATGATTTTCATGCAGAACTCCGGTCAGGCGGGTGCTGCCGCCCGAGTCAGAATCCGCGGTACTTCCACGGTGTTGGGTAATCAGGAACCGTTGTGGGTGTTGGACGGGGTGGTATTGGCTGATCCGGTGAACGTGGATCCGTCACAGTTGAACGACTTGGACTTCGTGAATTTGTTGGGGAACGCCATTTCCGGTTTAAACCCCGATGATATCGAGCAGATCGACGTGTTGAAAGATGCTGCTGCCACGGCTATTTACGGTACACGTGCCGCTAACGGTGTAATTGTGATTACGACGAAAAAAGGTAAAGTGGGACCTCCCTCTGTTACGTATTCTATTTCAGGAACTTTGAACCGTCGTCCCTATTATTCCGATCGGGAAATCAACTTGATGAACTCTCAAGAGCGTATTGATGTATCGCGGGAGATGTTCCACCGGGGAATGGAGTTTAAGAATGTTTCCAACTGGGTTGGGTACGAGGCGGCATATCTTGATTATAAAGCGGGAATACTATCGTTTGACCAATTCCAAGAAAAGGCGAATTATTACGAGCGGGTGAATACGGATTGGTTTGATATTTTGTGTGAAAACAGTTTTTCCAACAAACATACGTTGAGCGTGACGGGTGGTTCTCCGAATATTCGTTACTATGCTTCTGTCGGTTACAATGACGAGCGTGGGGTAATCAAAAAGGAAAAGAATCAGACTTACACGGCTAATTTGAAATTGAACGGGAATTTTGAGAAAGTGGATTTCCAGTTCGGTATTATCGGGAACGTGAATGAACGTAGGTATACTCCCACGAGTGTAACTCAATACGCGTACGAAATGAGTCGTGCCATACCGGCTTACAATCCGGACGGGTCACGGTGGTTTTATATGAGAGGATCAACTCGTGATCTTTCTTATCCTTTCAACATTGAAAATGAAATGGAAACTACCTACCAGACGATGAACACGCATTCCGTGACGTTCACGGGTAATTTGAAATACCGGGTTTTGCCTTATTTGAACGTGGAGGGAACGGCTTCTTACACTTTTGGACGCAATACACAGGAAACGGTGTACGAGGAAGATTCTTGGTATGTGGCAAAATTACGTAAAAAGGGGAGTGATGATACATCTTCCGAATGTCCGCTAGGGGGAGAATTGAAGGAGAGTAGTACGGATAGCCGGAATTGGTTGGTGCGTTTGCAATTTAATTACAATCAGATGTTTAAGGATATCCATCAATTGAATGTCGCATTGGGAGGGGAGATGTCTTCCAAACGGTATAATAGTTATGCGGCGACACACCGGGGATACTATCCGGAACGGGGGAAGACTTTTGCTTCCATTGATGGAACTTTCCTGTATAAATACGGTCAATATCGGGATTGGATGGCCAAGAATAAACCGTCGATTTCGGAAACGCTGACGAATTTAACTTCGGCTTATTTGGCGATTACCTATACGTATGATAATCGTTATACCTTGAATTTCAATACCCGTATAGACGGTTCTAACCAGTTTGGTAGCCGGAGTAACGAGAAGTTGTTGCCTATTTGGTCTATTTCTGGACGTTGGGATGTGAAAGAGGATTTGTTGAAAAACAGTAATGCAGTCAATCGTTTGGCTTTGAAGTTCTCTTACGGTCACCAAGGGAATATGTTGGATAACCAGACTTCCAAGATGATTATCGAGAAGGGAGATTTGAACAGTTGGTATAACGAGTTTTCATCCACGATAAAGTATTATCCTAATCCGGATTTGAAGTGGGAGTTGACTTCTTCTTACAATATTGATTTGGAATTCAGTTTGTGGAAGGATAAAATCAGCGGTTCTATCGGTTATTACTACAAGCACACGAAAGATGCTTTCTTGAGTAAGAGTGTATCGGAAATCAACGGGGTATCGAGTTATGTGGTGAACAAGGGAGAGATTTCAAATCAAGGAGTGGAAGTGAGTTTGAGCTTTACCCCGATTAATCAGAAGGTGGATGCTTCCGGTAAGCGGGGATTCGTGTGGCGTTTTGACCCGCAGATTGGTCAGGTGGTGAATAGTTTAATCAGTAAGGCCATCAATAATAAGGACCGGACAGTGCAGGATAAAATCAAATTCTCGGACTATTTGAGGGGCTCGGTCGAATTGAAAGGCAAGCCGTTGCAGACCTTTTACTCTTATCGTTTCAAAGGTTTGAGTTCGGTGGACGGTCGCCCGATTTTCTATGGTACGGAGGAAGAACAAGCTGATGCGTTGTACGAGAAGTATTGCAATATGACGGACGAAGAGGTTTGGGATGCGGTATTGGTGGAATCGGGAACTCGTGTGCCCACGTTGCAGGGGGGGATCAACAACTATTTCGGTTATCGCCAGTTCGGTCTTTCCATGAATTTTGCGTATAGTTTTGGAAATAAGGTGCGTTTGTTGAAATTGTGTGAAGAGAATAATATCACTCCTTATCCGGAACGGAATATGCGGAAAGAGTTTGTGAATCGTTGGCAGCGTCCGGGGGACGAGAACAAGACCAATATTCCGGGGGTGAAGGTTTCCGAGGCTTTAACTTTGCCGTGGTGGGGACAAAGCAAGTACACCAGTAATGGTAAGATGACCAAGTTTGCCGATAATGACATTTACGCGATGTATGATTTGTCGGATTTACGCGTGGTGAGCGGTAACTATTTGAAATTGCAATCCGTGACATTCCGTTACAATGTGCATGATAAATTCTGTAAAAAATTGGGAATCAATTCGGCTTACTTGAGCTTGACGGGTACTAATCTATTCACGATTACCAATAAGAAATTGAAAGGGCAGGACGTGACTCAATCGGGAGCCGCTCCGACCATAAACATGTCTTTGCGCCCGAATTATTCGTTTACGTTAAATGTAACATTTTAAATGCAGTAGGATATGAAGAGTAGAATATTATATATTTGTCTGATGAGTTGCTTGCCGGTATTGTTTACTGCTTGCGGGGATTTCCTTGAGGAGAAATCGCAGAATCTTGCCTACGTGGAGAAAGTGGCGGATTTGAACGAGTTGTTGATTGGTGAAGGATATTTAAGTGGAGGAAATTCAATAGATACCCTGAATGCCGCTAGTGTGAACAAGTGGGGTAGTATATGGAATATGAATGCGGTAACGGGTAAAATGCCTGTAAATAATTTCCCTTATATTCATTTGATGGATGATGATGCGACCGAATATTTGCTCTGTGAAAAAAGTATCGTGAACACGGAAAAGAATTATATTCGCATGAAAGCCATTAATTTACATCATTGGCAACCGGATCCTTTTTATGATTCGGAAAATGCGGAGATTAATGATGGGAATTGGCAGAATATGTGGAAACGTATTGCTGCGATGAATTCTGTTATCTATCAGGTCAATGAAATGCGCGGTAAAGAAGATGATAAAGTGTTGTGTAATAAGGTTGAAGGAGAAGCTCGTTTTTTGCGTGCGCAGTACTATTTCTATATGGCGAATTTATACGGCAAGCCTTATCGGAAGGCATCTGCTTCTATTGATCCGTGTATTCCTTTGAAGACATCGGAAGAGATTGAAGATAAATATTTCAGTCGGGCAACGTGTGAGGAGGTATATCGTCAAGTTGTGAAAGATCTGGAACAAGCTACCGTGTTGCTTCAGGGAATAGAGCAAACGACTAAGTACCGGACAAACCAGACAGCCGCTTTCGCTTTGTTGAGCCGCGTACATCTTTTTATGGAGAATTACGAGGCTGCCGTTGCGGCTGCCGACAGTGTTATCGGGAATCCGGATTATTACCTGCGGGATTTGAAGGCTTACCAGCGCGGTAGTGCCGTGTACGTGACTTCCCCCGAGGTGATTTTCACGCATGGACCGAATATCATGGCAGTGGTTCATGCTCCGGTTGTGGTGTCTGGTAGTGGTGTGAATCAACAACGAATAAGTTCTGGTTACACGACTTCGGAAGATTTGTTGGCTTGTTATGGTGAGAATGATAATGATATGCGTTTGAAAGCGTTTTTCATCGAGCGTCCGGCACCCGGAAACGGTTGGCGATGCGTGAAAACTCAATTTAATGCGGAAGAGGTTTCCGATATTATGGCTATTCGCGTGCCGGAGGTTTACTTGAACAAGGCGGAAGCGTTGGCATTGTTGGGGCGTGATGCAGAGGCTATCGAAGTGTTAAATGAATTGAGAGAAAAACGTTTGAAAGTGGCGGGAGCGGTAACGGAAAGTGGTGAAGGGTTGGTAAACTTTATCCGTGATGAGCGTAGACGGGAATTGTGTTTCGAGGGACACCGCTGGTTTGATTTGCGTCGTTATGCCGTGAACAGTGTGTATCCTTACGAGAAGGAGATTCGCCATATTTCTTACGATTTTCTGGAAGGAAGCGGTGTATACCGGGTGGGTACTTACGTGTTGAAGCCTTATTCTCAGGATGCTGCTGCTTATATGTTGCCTATCCCGAGATACGCTATCGAGTTCAACGAGGGAACGTTGACTAACGAGGTACGTCCTTCAAGAGAAATAGTTGTAGAATAATAAAATTGTACGGAGATGAGAAAATATATATGGCTTATAGGTTTGTTTGCCTTGTTGGCATGGGCTTGCGGGGACAATGATGATGATTTTAAACCTTTCGGGGGCGAGCGCAATTGGCTTGTGGTGGAGGATAGCGATGACCCGATCGACGCTCAGCGGTATAGGATATTCCGGAATACCGGAGTTCCCGTGTATTACAATGACACGATTGGTAGCGAAATGCGTTATACTTTGGCAACGGGAGAACCTTACACCTATTACGAGGTATTGCAGGTATTTTACAGTCCGGGTAGTGTGACTCCCGGTAAATTGCAGGCAAACTATACCTTGGTGCGTGATCGGGATAAGGTGAAACCTGTTCTGGATTTTTTGGAAACCGATGCTTTGCCCCGGGTTCCGGAGTCGGTGTACGTGCCGAGTATTCTTTTGGTGGATTCATTGAAAACGCCCTCGGGAGATACGATTGCTTACAAGGGATTGAATACAATCGTGTTGAGTAAGGTGAAGGATTTCGATAAAGTGGACCAAAAGTTGTACAGGGGAGTTTTCCTTGCAACTTTGGTGGCAAATACGCTGGCCATTTCCGATGGCGAGTGGCTGGAAGATTATTTTTACGCGATAACTTATCGGGTAAATCCGGGAAATAAGAGTAAAATGTATTCAACGGGGACGACTTCGATTGGAACTTATGTATATACTGCCTATTCGGGACTTACCGTTCCCGCTGCCGAGCAGACGTTGGGGGGACTGGGTTTTGTCGGGACTTATACGAAACCGACCGGAACTTCAGAAAGAATGTGGCAAATACCGAGTAAGAGCCAAGACGTAAGGCAATATTGTATAGAGATATTTGCCAGTACGGAAGCTGAATTTATTGCAAAACATGGTCAGTATCCGGTGGTGATGGAGAAATACGAGGTGATGAAGCGGAAATTGGAAACATACGGTTTTACGTTCGAATAATCTTTGAGTTTATAGTTATAGAGTGTTTTTAGTTTATAAGGTTTATAGAGTGCGTGTAAAAATGCACTTTATACTCCTTATGTCTTTCAAAAACATGAGATTTGATTGTATATATGTTTGTAAATCAATGTAATGTATGAAAAGTATGAGTATTAGTATGAGATTTTTAGCGTTATTGCTCTGTCTTGTGATGGTGGGACAGGTATCGGAAGGCGCAGAGCGGAAAAAAGACAAGAAGAAAAAGGGGCAGCCTGTTGCTGCTGTCGACAGCACGAAGGTGAAACCCAAAGGCATTCCGGCTATCAAAGATTTTATCAAAGCCAATGCCGTGAAGCATGCGGGAATGTTCAACGTGTACGAGCAAGCAGACCGTTACTTCATGGAGATTCCGGACGAATTACTGGGACGGGATGTATTCGTGTTTGTTTCCTTGATTAAAGGCTCCGCTAAAGCACAAAGAAGTAACATGGATATGATGGGATATGGTGGTGATGCGTTATACAGCAAAGTTATCCGTTTTGAAAAAGGACCGAAAGACAGAATGTATCTGCACGAGCCTCTGTTCACAACCGTGATGCCGGATACCGCGAATGCCTTGTACGGGGCTATTGAGGCTTCCAATTTGATGCCGATTGTAAACGGGTTGGATATAAAGGCTAAATCGGAAAACTCTTCTTTGATTGATATCACGGATCTGTACAAGTCCGATCACTATTATTTCTCATTGAAAGGTGCTGCCGAGATGTTGAATTTGGGAGCTTATCAGGCAGACCAGTCATACACGACTACAATCAGCAGCTACCCGAATAACATCATATTCCGTTCCGTGCGGAGTTACGCCCCGGGGAAGGCGCCGAAAGTGCGTCCGGGAATGCAGGCTCCGAAAATGGATCCGACCACGTGGGAAATGGCGGCTTCGTGGTATTTGTTGCCGGAGGAGCCGATGCGGCCCCGTTATTTCGATAACCGAGTAGGATATTTTGCTTATCCCATGATGGATTATGCGAAAAATCCGTTAAAGGCGGAAGTCATCGGAATGGTAAGCCGTTGGAGATTGGAGCCGAAACCGGAAGACATGAAGAAGTATGAGGCGGGGGAGCTGGTGGAACCGGCGAAACCAATCGTATTCTACGTGGATTACAACACGCCGAAATATCTGCAACCTTACGTGATTGCCGCTGTAAATGAATGGCAACCCGTGTTCGAGAAAGTTGGTTTCAAAAATGCCATCGTGGGTAAAATGATGCCGCGCCCGGAGGAAGACTCTACCTTCTCGCCGGAGGACGCCCGTTATTCTATTATATCTTACAAGGCTTCCCCGATTCCGAATGCTTACGGTCCGCATGTTGCCGACCCTCGTTCTGGGGAGATTATCTGTTCGCACGTGGGATTGTTCCACAATGTATTGAGTTTGGCTCAAACTTGGTATTTCGCTCAAACGGCAGGTGTGAACCCGTTGGCACGTAAGTTCCCGTATGACGAGGAATTGATGGGTACACTGGTGCAATACATCGTGGTTCACGAGATTGGGCACACGTTAGGATTGCGTCACAATTTTGCCGGTAGCTGGGTGTATTCATTGGATGAGATTCGCGACCGGGAGTTCGTGAAGAAACATGGGCACGGTTCCTCGGTGATGGACTATATGCGTTTCAATTATGCTGCGCAACCGGAAGATAATATCGACCCGGAGGATTTAATCCCGAGAATCGGTGAGTATGACGAATTCGCTATTGATTGGGGGTATCGCTATTTCCCGCGATTCAAAACGGTAAAGGAAGAGGAGAAATATTTGAAGGATTGGGTGACCGCACAACGGAAAGCCAACCCGCGATTGTTGTTCGGTACGGAAATTGACCGGGAAGACCCGCGCCTGCAAGCGGAGGATTTGAGTGATAATACGATTCAAGCCAATATTCTTGGTATCAAGAATTTGAAATATATCATGAAACATATCGAAGAGTGGACTGCCGCTGCCGACGACGAGGATTACTCCGTGCTGAAAAGCCAGTATAAGGCGGTGGTAAGGCAATACGGAATGTTTATGATGCATGCCGTGAAATACATGGGCGGGCGTTACCAAGATGCAGCCTTACGTTCCGAAAAATTGCACACCTACACTCCGGTGCCGAAGGAAACACAACAGGAGGCGATGAAGTTCTTGAAGGACTATTACTTCACGAATCAGGCTTGGTTGTTTGACAATCATGTCGGAACGGTGACTTCTGTCGGCGGGGATGTTTATAAAGAACGGTTGTTGCAATTTACGATTGGTTCTTTGCTTGCGCAAGGTCCTAATTTCGTCAAACACGAGGGATTGATTGGTGATAAGGCTTATACCTTGAAAAATATGGCAGATGACTTGTATGATGCCGTCTGGAACGATTTATACGCCTCTAAATCTACTTTGGGAACTTTCGAGCGGATGAAACAGACGACTTATTTGACCATGATATTCCAATTCTTGGATAAAGCCCCGTTGGAAAAACATCCGGAGCATATCGCGATTTTCGTTGCCCAATTGGATAAGATTTCCGCTCAGGCGAAGAAAAAATTGGCATCGGCGGGAGATGATTTGACGAAGAACCATTTGTCCGGAATCGTTCGGATGATTGATATGTGGTTGAAGGGTGAAAAAGATGCTTTGTTGAAATAAGTTGATGAATTTAAGAAAGAGTACGATGAATAGATTTTATTACATACTTCTGTTGCTTTGTTTGCCGTGGATGGCATTTGCCCAAGAGAAGGCTACACCGGCTCCGGCGGCTAAAAGCAAGGCACCCGTGACATACGAGGCTTTCTTCAAGAACGGGATGAGAAAGATAGAGGGTACGTTTCCTGTTTACCAGTCAGACAAGAAATGTTATCTGGAAATTCCTGCCGAATTGTTAGGGAAAGACTTGATGTCGAGCGGTATTATCTCGAAAGGTCCTTGGAATGGGACGGCATCTGCGAAAACGGATCTGCTGGTTTTCACCTTGGGGCGTAATGACCGCTTGGAGGTTCGGAAACAACTTTGTAGGGAGCGCGCCGAGGGGGCGATGGCGGGAGCCGTGGAGGCGTCCGCTTTGGAACCGGTGGATTATTTTTATCCTATCGCTGCTTACGGTAAGGACAAGAAAAGTTATATCATTGATATTACCGCGGACGTCAATGCCACGGGCAAATTGTTCGCTTTTCCTAACTTGCAATGGGTAAACCGTCCCACAGCCGAACGTTCGGGATTGGATAGCGTGTACGTGATTGATAACGGTATGAAGTTCATGAGTTTGCATACGCAGACGGACTATATGCCTCCCATGATGCCCGGGCAAATGGGATATGACAAGCACAATTCCGTGATAATCGAGTGGACGTTGCAGGCGTTGCCCGAGCGTCAGGTGTGCGACCGGGAGGCAGATGCCCGTGTAGGGTATCTCTCTCTTTCTTTTAACGATTTTGATAGGAACCCGTATAAAGCGGAAGCGGTGTACGTTGTGCGTCGTTGGAATCTGGAAATCAGACCGGAAGACACGGAAAGATACAAACGGGGTGAATTGGTGGAACCGAAGATGCCGATTGCCGTTTATTTTGACCGTTCTGTTGACCCGGCTTTGCGGGTTGCCGTGGTTCGGGCTATTGAAGAGTGGAACGGTTGCTTCGAACAAGCAGGGTTCAAGAATGTGTTGCAAGTGAGAGAGGGAGAGCCGGAGGCTTATTTCGCTTATCATCAGATTAGTTTTTCGCGGGCATTGTTCACGAGAAAAGTAAATACGGTAACCAATCCTCGCACGGGAGAGATATTGTGTGCCAATATCAGTATCGGAAATTCTGATATACGGGATTATCTGTTGCGTGCTTTCGTCGGGTTGGGAGCGTATGAACCCGCCGTGTTCACGGATTCCTTGCCCGTGGTGCAGGGGGAGGTTGCTCGTTACGTGACTTCTAAATACTTGGGTGAAATATTGGGCTTGGTACCTAATATGGCAGGAAGCATGGCATACACGACAGCACAATTGCGGGATGCCGTTTGGGTGAAGGAGCATGGTATTTCGGCTTCCGTGACCGATGGATGCGGGGTGAATTATGCCGTGCAACCGGGGGATAATATTCCGTTGCGGGATTTGTTCTCCAAGGCTTCCGATTATGACCGTTGGGCTATTGAGTGGGGGTATCGTCAATATCCCGGCTTGGATGTCCAAGCGGAAAAGAAAGCATTGAAGGCTTTGGCGGGAAAGGCGAAAGATAATACTGCGTTGTGTTTTATGCCTGAAGGTCGGAAAGGTTATAAGACCAACAAGTTCGATTTGGCGCAGGATAAACTGGTGGCTGCCGAAATGGGTATCAAGAATCTGAAATTGCTGTTGCCTGCCATGGAAAGTATTGCGGAGCGTTTGGACAGAGATGATTCTTGGCAAACGTACGGTGACTTGACTATGATGATTTATGCGGCATACATGAATCATGTGGCGCTGGCATTGGATTATATCGGTAGTGTTACCCCGGAAGCTATCATTGCCGGGTATAACGAGCAACCGTTGAATTTTGCTTCCAAGGCACAGCAGGAGGAGGCGATGCGTTTTATCGGGAAATACGTGTTCGCGGGAGCTCCTGCATGGATGAACAATCCTTTGATGGAACAAGTGTCCGGGTTTACAGGAAGAGAACTGATGACGAATGTCTTGGAGAGGGTATTCGGTAAATTGAATAATCCCGAAGTACTCGCGTATTTGTTGTTGACCGAAAGAAAATTAGGTAACAAGGGATACACTTACGGGGACATGATGAACATGATTGACCGGGATGTATTTTTGAATTTCAGCGCGGGCAGGAAAGTGACTTCCTACGCGGCTTTAATGCAGACGGAATACTTGAAGAGCTTTATGAAGTTGTACACGGGAGCTAAGGTTGAAAAGTATCCGGGTGACCTTTCTTATTATTTGATAGAGAGAATGAGTCAATTGTTGAAATCAATAGAGCGATTGGGACGCACGCACGGTGATGCCGCTACCCGCCAACATTACCGTGGTTTGGGTATCTATTTGAAACGGGCGTTGTTGCCGAAAGAACAACCGGGAATACCGATGAAATAAGTTGTATTCTTTCTTGAATTGAAAGTTATGAAGAATATTATACTGACTTTATTTTTGGCGTTGTTTTTTATCGCTTGCACTAAGGATGAAAAGACAACGATTCGGTTCGATATCCGGGATTATGACGGGACTTACCCCCGGATTAATATTGGTTTTAAGTATCAAGAAATAAGAATTGATTCTGCCACCGGGAAAGGATACATCGAGTTGGAGCTACAAGAGCCTGCTTATGCGAAAATTACCGTGCGGCAACACGATTCGAAGTTGTGTTTTCTTGAGCCGGGAAACGAATTGACCTTGACGTATAGCCAGAAAAAAGGAGAGAAAGAAATCGTGTACAGGGGAACCTTGGGTGAGGAAAATCAATTCTTGAATCAAGTGAAGTTTTATGACGTGGTGCGCGTTGATTATAAAAATCCCAATATACAGGTAATTGCCCGGAGAGCGGATTCGGTATTGGCTGTCAACAAAGCGAAACTGGAAAAAACCTCCTATTCAGCCACGTTTAAAGCGTGGGAAGGAAAGCGTTTGCAAGTGGAAACGTGGTTTCCCGTATTGCGTACGCGGGAATTGGATACTGCCGTGTATTTACAGACTATACGTCAATGTTTCGTGGAGGATTCGACTTATTTGTCTTTACCGAATTACCGGGAGTTCTTGGAGCAATACCTCCGGACGTTGGTGCGGTTGGGGCACGGAACGAAGTCAACCTTGGAAGGGGAGGATTTGGCGGATGCCCGCTTGAAAATGATTTTCGATAATTTCCAAGAACCGGCTATCGTGGGCTACTTGGTGGATGCCACCTTGTTTCACTTTGCCGAGCGGGGTATCGAGCGTTATGAAAAGATTTATAATCAGCACGTGAAAGATGCGGCTCGTCTGGCACTTTATGCCGAGGCATGCAAGAAGGCAGACCGGATTGCTCCCGGGCAACCTTGTCCCGATTTCAGTTTTGCGGACAACACGGGGAAGATGGTGACTTTAGCTGACTTGAAAGGGAAATTCGTCTATATCGATATGTGGGCAACGTGGTGCGGACCGTGTAAAGGAGAGATGCCCAGCCTGTTGGAATTGGAGAAGCGTTTCGAGGGGAAAGATATTCTATTCGTGAGTCTTTCCATCGACAAGAATAAAGATATTGAATTGTGGAAACAGACCATCGAGAACATGGGATTGGGCGGTATCCAGTTGCACTTGGGAGAGAATTGGGATTGGTTGAAGATATTTATGCCGGCTTCGATGTCTGTACCCCGTTTCGTCTTGTTAGACCGGGAGGGGAAATTCATTGATGCCAATATGACTCGTCCTTCCGATAAAGCGACGGCAGAGAGATTGGAAGCATTATTATAAACCGATAAAATCAATGTATATGAAAAAGATTTTATGGATGCTGTTATTAGCGGTAAGTTGCACGGGATTCGTTCGTGCGCAAGAGAGTGAAGGGATTCAATTTTTTCACGGGACTTGGGAAGAAGCCTTGCAACAGGCGAAGAAAGAGGGAAAGATGATATTCATCGATTGCTATGCCGATTGGTGTGGACCGTGTGCCAATATGGTGAAGACCATTTTCCCGTTGAAAGAGGTGGGCGATTATTTCAATCGTCATTTTATCAACTTGAAATGCAACATGGAGAAAGGGGAAGAGGGTATAGCATTGAAAAAACGTTTTGATGTGGTTGCCTATCCGACGTTCCTGTTTGTCACGAGTGAAGGATACGTGGCTCATCGGAGCTTGGGGGCAATGAAAGCGGATGCTTTTATCGCTCGGGCTGAAAAGGCGGTAGCTATCGGTCACAACGGTTACGAGGAACGCTTTGCCAAGGGTGAGCGGGACGAGGCTTTTCTGAAAGAATATGTGAATGAAATGCTTGCCTTGCATAGTGCTGATGGCGTGGAAAATCTGTTGAACACACTTTACAAGGAACAAGGAAGTAAGGTGCTGCGGGATAAAGATTACTGGGATGCTTTTGTTTGTTGTGCGGCGGATATCAATGCTCCTTTGTCACTCGCTTTCGTGAAAGAATACAAGAAATTATATAAGGTACATGGAGAATATGCGGTACTTCAAAAAATCCGTAACCTGTACGCTAGTATAGGGTGCGCGTTGACGCTGTACGATACTCAAGGGCGGAAAGAGGTGGTAAACGAGGAGAGAAAACAAGCCTATTTCGACCTGATGAAAGAACGTAAATTGCCGGATTACAAAGTGTTGCAACAGGAGGTGGATTATATCATCCTGCTTCGTGCCGGTAAATATGAAGAGGCTTACGCGTTGGGCGAGCAGAGTCTGGCAAAGGCGGATGCCCGTGAATTATGTAATTGGGCGACCTTGGGCGAACGCATGGTACGAAAAAATAAAGCGATACGCGAGAAAATGGCCGTTTGGGTAAAGCGGGCTTTGGAATTACAGCCTAATGCCGAGATTGAAGAGGAGGGAAAAAGCGTATTACACGATTTGGAAACATCGGATATGCCGTTTAACGGTGGGAAAGGTAGTAAAGGAAGAAGTACAATACCCATGCGGGGATATCGTCGATAGAATCTAAAATCATTGAAAATGAGGTTATACAATCTATTGATAGGCTCGTTTTGCTTTCTGTTGTCCGGCACGGTACTCGGGCAACAGAAAGCAAATTATAAACTGGCGGACAAGTACTTGGTTTCCAAGATGGGAGGCGTCGTTTTCTCCCGGGAGGTGAAACCGAATTACCTGCCGGATAGCGAGCAATTCTGGTACTCGTACAAAACGAGTCGGGGAAATAATTATTACATCGTGAACCCGAAAAGCAAGAAACAACAATTGTTGTTCGACAGCGAGGATATGGCTGCCCGGGTCAGTGAAATCACGAACAAGACATTTAACACGAGAGATTTGAATATCACGCCGAACTTTGCCGAGGATGGTAAGAGTTTTTCTTTCATGGTTCAAGGCGTCACTATCAAGTATGACCGGGCAACGGGACAATGTTCCGAGCTTCCTCGTCCCGAGGTGAAAGCGACTGATAGAAAGGTGTACAATCGCTTGGCATTGATGTATTCATATGCCCCGGACAGCTCGTACGCGGTGTTTTCCCGGGGACATAACATCTGGTTGCGGAAAGGCGATGAACCGGATTCCTTGGCTCGGCGTATCACGGATGACGGGATGGAGAATTTCTCTTACTCGGACAATGAAGTGGGGGAGGGCGTGGATATTTTCACCACGAAAGCCCGTTGGCTGAAAGGTACTCGCCGTTTGTTCGTGATACGGGAAGACAACCGGGGTATTGGTACTTTGCTTGTGGTTTCTTCCGCGGGGGGAGGACGCCCTCGTCTTGTGACACCTGTCAGCGGTAGCGGAAAATACACGATGCCGGGTGACAAGAAGGTGACACAATACGAGCTTTCCTTGATAGATGCGGAAACGGGAAAGGTCACGAAAGTAGCTCTAGAGAAGTGGAAAGACCAGAAAGTGAAATTATTATACGTTTCCAAAGATAGCCGCTACCTGTACATGCAGCGCACACGCCGGACGTGCGACGAGTTGGATATTTGCAAGGTGAACACGCAAACGGGAGAGGTAACCGTGGTGCTGAACGAGGTGTGCAAACCTTATTTCAGCGACCGCTGTCAATCGATTACCTTCCTGAACGGTGACCGGGAATTTATCTGGTGGTCGGAGCGTACCGGGTGGGGACACTATTACTTGTACTCTGCTGACGGACAGTACCGCGGGGCAATTACTTCCGGCAACTGGATGGCGGAGAAAATCGTCCGCCTCGACACGAATCGCCGGGAGCTTTATGTCACGGGACACGGGCGGGAGAAAGACATGAATCCTTATTACGCTTGTCTTTATAAAGCCGCTTTAGACGGAAACGGTCGGGTGGAGCTGTTGACACCGGAGGACGCTAACCATAACGTGGTCATGAGTCCGTCCGGGAATTACTTCGTGGACAATTATTCAAGGGTGGATTTGGCACCTCGTTCCGTGTTGCGGGATAAAAACGGTAAATTGATTTGCGATTTGGCGGAAGCGGATTTGAGTGCGCTCTATGCCATGGGATGGAAAATGCCGGAGCGATTCACGGTGAAAGCCGCCGATGGCGTGACGGACCTTTACGGGGTGATGTGGAAGCCTTTCGATTTTGATTCCACCCGTCAGTACCCGATTATCTCGTACGTTTATCCCGGTCCCCAGCAGGAGGCAATGGATTTGAATTTCACGGCAACGGGTAATCACAACGCGGCATTGGCGCAAGTCGGTTTCATCGTCGTGAACATGGGACACCGGGGGGGAAGTCCCCTGCGGGACAAGTATTACCGTACTTACGGGTACGGGAATCTTCGGGATTACGCGTTGGCAGACGACAAGCACGGGTTGGAGCAACTGGCTGCCCGCTACTCGTTTATTGATATCAATCGGGTGGGCATATTCGGTCATTCCGGCGGTGGCTTTATGTCCGCCGCGGCGATTTGCACTTATCCCGAGTTTTACAAGGCGGCGGTAGCCTCTTCCGGTAATCACGACAACAACATGTACAATCAGGCGTGGGGAGAAACTTTCCACGGGGTAACCCAGACCGTGAAAGGGAAAGATACCGTGTTTACTTGTAAAGTACCGACCAACATGGAATTGGTCAAAAATCTGAAAGGGCATCTCTTGGTGGTAACGGGGGACGAGGACGACAACGTGCATCCCGGTCATACCTTGCGTCTGGTAGATGCTTTATTGAAAGCCGGAAAGAATTTCGATATGTACGTCTTGCCCGGGCAGAAACACTTGTACCGGGGAGCGGCGGACCTCTTCTGGCGCCGTAAAATATGGTTCCATTTTGCGAAACACCTTTTGGGGGATTACTCTTCCGAGAATTTTACCGAGATGGACGGGTATAACCAGTAAAATAGCAACGAGATGATTAATAAAACTGTTTTTATGTTTGTGTTTACGATGCTTCTGGTGGGATGTCAATCCCGCCGGACCGTCGTATCCTTCACTTCTCCGGACATGGAATTGCCGGAAACATTATTAAGTATTGGAAATCAGGAATGGAAGGCGGTGCGTGATACCGCGAATACCATTCGGTTCGAGTTGGAGGATGTGCCCTCGGGGTACGCGTTGCTGCGATTCGGGCGCACCGGTAAAATGATATTCGTGGAACGGGGGCAAGATTTGACCGTCCGTTTTACCCGTCATGTGCAACCCGGAGTTTCCCGTTATTCATTCGAGGGCGGGTGTGCACGGGAAAATCAGTATATGGAAGAACAGACAAGACCTAATATGCGTGTTATGAATGACTTGTCTGAAGATGACGAGGTTATTCGCTTGTTGGACGACACGGTACGTCAGCGGGTGGAGGCTTTACGGGCTCTTGTCCTTTCTCCCGATTTTACCCGGTTGGAGAGCGAGCGTCAGCGTTATAATGTCCTGCGTTCCTTTTCTGTTTACAAGAAATGGGGGAATGCTCTTTATCCTTATTTGAAAGAGCAATTAAAGGAAAACCCGGATCTTCTCGTGACCGAGGATTATCAAGCCTTTTTATTGGATGGTTTGTATGCTATCGGTGGTGAAGGACAAACTACCCCCTACGGCTATGCTAAAGGACAGTTGGAATATATCGTGCAAAATATTCAAGATACGGCGGTAGCCGATTTTGCGCTAAATTCCGTTTTATCGAGATACATGGAAAGAAGAGGGGTGGAATCGATAGACGGGTTAATGGACATGTTCCGGCAGAAGGTACATTCTCCCCGGGTAAGGCAAGCCGTCGAGGAGTTATACGTGAAATGGAATCGGGTGGCGAAAGGACAATCCATACCCGAGTTTACTTTTCTGGATATTGATGATAAGGAAGTTGCGCTATCAGAATTCAAGGGCAAGTACGTGTATATCGATTGTTGGGCAACGTGGTGCGGTCCTTGCAAGCAACAATTGCCGGCATTGAAACAGTTGGAACACAAGTATAAAGGAAAAGACATCGTTTTTGTCAGCATATCCAGCGATAGCGATAGTAATAAATGGAAAAACATGGTGAAAGAACAAAAGCTCGGTGGTGTACAGCTCATCAAGACAGTTCCCACGTATTCCGAGTTTTCCGACCTTTTCATGATAAACGCCATTCCTCGCTTTATTATCCTTGATAAAGAGGGTAAAGTGTTTGACGCGAACGTTACCCGACCTTCCGACCCCGCCACGGTGGAATTGTTGGACGGCTTGTTGTTGTAAGAATAACGGTTATATGGAAGGAGCATTTCTGCTGAAATAGGCTCCTTCACTCGTTTTTCTCTCGTTGTTCAGACGCTGTTGAGATACTGCCGATAGAGTGAACAACGGTAGTGTGAGAATTGTAGGACATTACACGGGGAGGTATCAAACCTAAATGGTTACGCTATTCTAGAGTTACTCTTGCTTAACCTTAAAAGTACAACACTTTCGCCTCACGAACGTATCATAAACGCACGTCGTCGTCCATGATACGTTCATGCTTCGAAGATGATACGTTCATGGTCTGGGGAAGCGTGGGAGAAGGTTCCCTGTAAAGGGTGCGCGGGAGTAGCCCGATGGCGTCTTCTTTATCTCGCGATGTCGATTTTGGTCTTCATGTTTTTGATTTTTTCGTTTCGGACGCGGGAGAGTAGTTGACGGATATTGCCTCGCCGTACGGCGACAAAGGCGTGATAATCTTTGACTTCGATTTTACCGATGTCCTCTTTTTTAAGTTGTCCTTTCTGGCAGAGGAAACCCACGATATCCATTTTGTTCACTTTGTCTTTTTTGCCTTTCCCGATGTACAGGGTTGTCCAGCGGGGAGTTGCGGGGGAAGAGTTTTTCCTTGTCAGGGAGAATGTTTCCGGTGCTTCCGTCAGGTATTCCGGTAGTTCGTCTTCGTCGTCAAACAGGAGGAAGGCGGTACCGGAGGCGTTCATGCGTGCCGTTCTGCCGTTGCGATGTATGAAAGCGTCCTCTTTTTTGGGCAGGTGGTAGTGGATAATGTATTTTATTTCCGGGATATCCAAGCCGCGGGATGCCAAATCGGTGGATATGAATATGTTCGTGCTTCCGTTGCGGAATTTGCATAGAGCCCGTTCCCGTTCGTCCTGTTCCATTCCCCCGTGAAAGAATTGATTGTCCACTTCCCGCTCCCACAAGTAATCGCTGACTTCCTCTGCCCGTTCCCGGAAGTTACAAAATATAAGAACGGGTGCTTCGTCCAGTTCGCAGAGTAATTTGTATAGCGTGTCGAGTTTGCTCTCTCCTCGCGAATAGACTGATTTGACAGTCAAATCGGGAGCCGCGTTATGTTGGAAATCTAACGTGCAAGGAGAAACGACTCCCGTGAAAGCCGGAATGTCGACCACGTTTGTGGCGGAAGTGAGAACCCGTTTATGAAGATTCGGGAGGTATGAGAATATACGTTCCATTTCACCGAGGAAACCGAACTCCAACGATTTGTCAAATTCATCCAGTATGATGGTGGAAACGGTACTGATATTTATTGTTCCGTGTTCGATGTGGTCGAGAATACGCCCCGGGGTTCCGATAAGTAAAGCGGGAGCGTGGGCAAGACTTCTGGTTTCCACGTTGATGTCATGACCGCCATAGCAACAAACCACTCTTAGACCGCTTTTTAAGGAGCGGAAAACGTTTTCTATCTGCATGGCGAGTTCCCGTGCCGGGGTGAGAATCAAGGCTTGTATATCGTTTTTTTCAGTGTCTAATGACTCTATCAAGGGGAGTAGAAACGCGAGCGTTTTACCCGAGCCGGTAGGAGAGAGCAGGATGATATTATCTGATTGCTTGTAGGCTCTCAAGGATGCTTCCTGCATCTCGTTCAAAGAGGTGATTCCGATATTTTCGAGCGCTAAGCGTAAATCGTAAATCATAAATCGTAAATTAGTTTATTTTCAATTTCTTCTTGACTCTTGGACGGTCGAAGACTATTTTGGCTTGTTTGTAGCCTTCTTCCATGATGTCCTCGACGTTGTTGAGGTCGAACATGCTGAAACGGCTGATATGCCGGGGAACGATGACGATATCACAGAGTTGGGTGTCGATACTCATGTTAGACAGGATACCCATGTGAAACGAACGTTCGGCAAGATGCACGATGCTTTTGATATGGTTGCTGGGTTCCAACGGGTCGATATGCACCCCGATGACGATGTCGCAAAGGTCACGAATAGGGCGTACGGGAAAATTCATGAAAACACCCCCGTCGGAATACTGGTGGTTGTCAATATTGACGGGTACGAACACGATAGGTATGGAACAGGATGCCAATACACGGGGTACAAGCTCGCCGCTGTTGAAGTGCGTGGGTATTCCCAAGTTCATGTTCGTGGCCGTGACGACCAGCGGTATTTGCAGGTCTTCAAATGTTTTTGCTTGAATAAATTCGGATAATCGTTTTCCCATTCCGTTCATGTTCATTATCCCGGTTTTAGACACGAGAGGACGGGCAAAGTCGAGAAGTTTTTTCCCCTTGAAAAAATCCACGCCTTCCTCTGCCGTGTGCCCGGAAGCGAACATGACGCCCGCTATTGCTCCCGCGCTGGTTCCGGATATGATGTCCGGTTTGATTCCTAACTCCTGCATTGCCTTGAATACTCCCAGATGGGCGAATCCTCGGGCTCCTCCTCCGCTTAATGCCAAACCGATATGGAATGGACGTTTTTCTTGATTCATTGAGTTTGTAAAGTTTATAAGGTTTATAAAGTTCATAAGGTGATGGGATTCCATAAACTTTATAAACCTTATGAACCTTATAAACTTTATGAACTAAAAAAGGGGCGATAGCCCCTTTTTATTATTTTACAGTAGCCATGTGAGCGATTAACTCGAGTACTTTGTTCGAGTAACCCCATTCGTTGTCGTACCAAGATACGAGTTTCACGAAATTGGAGTTCAATGCGATACCTGCTTTCGCGTCGAAAATAGAAGTGCGGGCATCTCCCAAGAAATCTGATGATACTACTTCTTCTTCGGTGTAACCGAGGATTCCTTTCAATTCGTTTTCAGAAGCCTCTTTCATCGCAGCTTTGATTTCGTCGTAGGTAGCTGCTTTTTCCAGACGGCAGGTCAGGTCAACCACGGATACGTCCAACGTCGGAACGCGGAATGACATACCGGTTAATTTGCCGTTCAATTCCGGGATTACTTTTCCCACGGCTTTCGCTGCCCCGGTAGAAGACGGGATGATGTTTCCTGCAGCCGCGCGTCCGCCTCTCCAGTCTTTCATGGAAGGACCGTCAACTGTTTTTTGGGTAGCGGTCGTGGCGTGTACGGTAGTCATCAAACCTTCAACGATGCCGAATTTGTCATGAAGTACTTTAGCCAACGGAGCCAAGCAGTTCGTGGTACAAGAAGCGTTGGAAACGATAGCTTGTCCCGCGTATGACTTGTTGTTTACTCCCATGACGAACATCGGGGTGTCGTCTTTTGACGGGGCGGACATAACCACGCGTTTAGCACCTGCTTTCAAGTGAGCTTCCGCTTTTTCTTTCGTTAAGAAAAGTCCGGTAGACTCTACCACGTATTCCGCGCCTACTTCATTCCATTTCAAATCTTCCGGGTTTCTTTCAGCCGTAACGCGGATAGCGTGGCCGTTCACCACGAGTTTGCCGTCTTTAGCTTCAACGGTTCCGTTGAAACGACCGTGCATGGTGTCATATTTCAACATATAAACCATGTAATCAACGTCGATTAGGTCATTAATACCCACGATTTCAATATCGTTTCTCGTCATTGCAGCACGGAAAACCAGACGACCGATGCGTCCGAATCCGTTGATACCAACTTTAATTTTTGACATTTTTCTTTTATTATTTGATTAATAATGATGTTAACTCTCTCGTTTAATGTCGTAAACTCACACAAAAGTATGGATAAAAAAATGAAAAACAAAAATCTTTTGGATTAGTTATACGCGAACGTTTTTTTTGTGAAAAAAGTTTGCGCAAACGTTTTAGATTTGTATCTTTGTCCCTGCAATGAAAGGAAATGTTTTTTGCTTTTATAAGTGTAGTAAATTTATTGTTAGTGTGTTAAAAAAAAGAGGCTTATGCCTCTTTTTTTAGTTTATAAGGTCCATAAGGTCAAAGGTCCATAAGGTCACGGGCGTCCTTCGGACAGAGTTTTACGGCAGCTAAGACTGCCGTAGACAAAGCGGCCCGCAGGGGTCCATGGACTTTTGACCTTATGGACCTTATAGACCTTACGACTTTATGGACCTTTTTACAGTCAATACCCTTTTCGTCGCGGGAGAGACTTTGTACCGGTCGTCGATGCGGTGGCCTACTACCCAGATAATGTCTTTGCCGGATTGGAGGATGAGGCATTCTTTTTTCTGTTTGGCACTGAATTTTAGGTCAGTGAAGAGGTCACTCAGTTTTTTCTTGCTGCGTTTCATGCCGAGAGGACAGAACCAATCGCCTGTCGACCAGTGGCGTAAGACTAGGGGATACGTGATTTTGTCGAGGTCGAAGCATCCGATTTCGGAATCTTGCGGGACTTGGAATGAATTGTCAATCTCTTGTTCCCCGAGCGTGAAAGTGTAATCGTCGAGGTGATATTCCCCGCTGTCTGCCAGAAGCGTGCGTTCTTCTTCTTTTTCCAGAATGTTGAAAAGCCGCCAGTACACTCTGCCTTTCGTGAGCAGGTATTCTCCCGCTTCGAATTGCTTGCCGGGGATGGCTTCGTTGCTATGGAGTATATCTTCTATTTGGGTGGCGTTGAACCCGTAAGGTCTTAGAAATTCGAACAGGAACGTGTAGGGGGCGGGCGATGCCATTGTCTTTTGGATGTCAATAAGTATTTCGCCGTTTTCTTCACTGACGATGTTTGCTTTCAGGCAGTCGATGCCGTACTTGTAGATTTGTTCCACCTCTTTCAGCGTGTTGCAATTTTCCTGCACGGTGTTGAGGAAGGAAGGATTGATTTCCTTGCAGACGGGAATAATCAGGTGGCGGATTTTATTCCGCACGTAATCGAGGGAATTGTTCGTCGAGTCGGTACGGTAACCGAGCTGGTTTTGCTCTATGTACGCAATAATCTCTTCCCGCGAGCGGGACAGGAGAGGACGCAGTATTTTATCCTTGACGGGACGAATACCCGTTAATCCTTTTATTCCGGTTCCGCGGCATATATTAATGAAGAGTGTTTCTGCCAAATCGTCGGCATGGTGTCCCACGACGATGTAATCCATTTTTTTCTTCAGCCGCATTTCCTCGAACCACGCGTAGCGTAATTCGCGTGCCGCCATTTCTATGCTGATGCCTTTTTTCTGGGCGTATTCCCGCGTTTCAAAACGTTTCACGCTCATGGGAATCCCGTAAGTTTCACAAAAGCGTTTCACGAATTGCTCGTCCATATTGGACTCCTTGCCCCGGAGATTGAAATTGCAGTGCAAGGCGTGTATTCTTAAATTCAAGTACTTGAACGCGTGAAGCAGTGTGATGGAATCGGCACCACCGCTGACGGTGATGATGAATCCCGCTTTTTCATCAATATCATGTTCCTTCAGGAATTTTTTTATCGTGTCCAACATAACCTTTCCATTTAATGATTCCCCTAAAATTAGCCATTTTTCCCGACATTCAAATAACGAGGGCGGATTTTTTTCTTGCATGGCAAGTTTTTTACCAGAAACGTTGTTTGCCGTCCTGTATGGTGAAAACGCGTTCTTCTTTGCCAGTTGTGTGGTTTTGAAGCCAATAGACCGCATTGGAAGGAACCGCGTCAAACTCGATTTCATATCCCTCGGCTATTTTGCTGCCAAGCGATTGCCAACCGTCCCGGTCAAAGTAAAAAAGTTCGTATTCGTTGCCGGGATAGATGCCGTTCGCGTCGTTCCGGGGCAAGTAATGCATTTCCGAGATACTGACGGGTTCGCCGAAATCAATCATGAATTGTCGGGAAAGACGCCCGTAACTGAGGGCGTTACCGTCAAAGATGTTGTCTGTCCTTGAACTTTCGCCGATCGGATCGATGCCTTTTCCCCGGATGACATTCCCCTTGTTATCCTTGAAGGTCCACTCGGAGAGTTCTGCCATTTTCGTGTGGTCGAACAGCCAGTAACGGTATTTTTGTGTCGTGTCCACGGGAACGATTACCGGGTACATGTTAGGGTTTCGGTCTACGCGATACACGAGTCGGGAAGTTTTGAACGAGGCATCGTTGGAACATCTGAAATTAGCCCCGACGAGCGCGTTCCCATGATATACCTTATTACTGTGTAACGGGTATTTTCGGGTGAGTTTTACGGTCTGCAAGTGTGCTTTGTCCGGTTGTAAAGAGGTGGTTGTGCCATTTGCGCGGAGAATGAAAGGATAAGAAAAGTTCTTCTGGCGCTCGTTTTCAAAATAGACGGGGAAATAAATGATGTTTCGCCCGAGGTCACGGAAGACCGCCTTATTTCGTTTTACTTTACTCCAATCGACGATACGCAGTTGGCGATTGTTGAAAATGGCGAGATAGGCGTGGTGTATCGAATGGCAGCGACCGGGAATATCCGCTTTCACGGTCACGTCGGATGTCGCTTGATATTTACGGGTAACATCCCGGTTAAACGGGTCGCGGAAAAAAGGTGGAATGTATTCATCCCCTTCGGGTTTCGGAATTTCATTCACGGCGTAAGTGCGACGGAATACTTTCGGGGCGTTTTTGGTTTCCAGTTGCCCGTGCAATATATCCAGTTTCTTGGGATCGATGACTACCGTCCACTCGTGAAAACCGTTCATGTCCGCCCAGCAAGGCACGTGGTCAATGGCAGCGGGAATACCCGCCATGCGGAATGCCAGTAATTCCAGTCGGCTGGTAAATACACATTCCGAGATAGTGAATGGAATGTTTGCCACGGAACCCGTGTTGGTTTTGTAGGACAAGGTATGGTCGCTGACTTGTTTGCTGATGTTGTAGACGGAGAATTTGCGGTCGTCGAAGTATTGTATAGCTTCCCGTATGTATTTTTCCTGTTCCGGGGCAAGTGAATCCCGCCAGTAATCCAACGTTTCGTTGCCGATACGATAGGGAAGAAGGTATTCCAGAAAGTCCTCGAAAGATATTCCTTCCAGCCACGGGCGGGTAGTCCATTGTTCGAATGCTTTGTCTATATTATATATAAGGTAATCCGCTTGCACGTGCTTGATGTCCGCTTCTATTTGTAGTTGCTGCCGTGAACGTGAGTAACGGGCGGGTTGCATGAGAATCACTTTTTTCAACAGGTAATCTTGTATCGTAGTGTCGACTATTTGCTTGAAATCCTGAAGAAATTGCCCGCTATAAGAGAAATGTTCCGGCATGTTTTCTATAAGAAATAGGGCTGCTTGCAGTTTTAGACTGTCTTCGGGATTTTGGGAATAGTGTTTCAGTACTTTTTCCAGTTCCGCCCGGTTGGCTTCACTGGCTTGCAAAGCATACTCCAAACGCGGGGATGTATCCCGGCAAGAACAAAATATGATACAAGAAAGAGTTGTAATCAAGCAGATATATTTCATTATCAAAACGGTTTTCTTAATTATGAGGCAAAAGTAGGTATAATTTGAGGAATATCATTAAAGGTTCGTTTATTAATAGTCTGTTTCGAGAGAATCCAAGATTATCCGTATCGTTGTAATTATTCCCGTATTACCATGATAATAAGCAAGAAATAAAAAAACACTAATTTTGGTATTTGTGTGTGATTATTACTATTTTTGAGCGTCAATAAACGAAGGTTTATTTCCATTCCGCTGCTAGATGGCGGAAGGCTTGAAATTCACGTGGGATCGGTACATATGACAGAGGATAGAGATAAGATAATTGCACGGTTATATTGCAAATTGAAACCAGAATTGCGTGTTTACGCTGCCCGATATTGTCCGGAAGAGGCGGAGGATATCGTTCATCAGGCATTCGTGAACGGGTATGACCGTATTATGGCCGAACGGAATGAGGCGGAACAGCGTTCGTATCTTTATTCCACGGTGAAGAACCTGTGCCTTAATTTCCTGCGTAACGTTCGTCCCGTTTACACGGAAACACCACCGGAGTTGATGACCGAGTTCGCAGTTATCGATACGCATGACTATATGTACGAGTTGATCGCCCGTTTACCCAAGAAAGAACGGCGGATTCTTGAATTGGCCTTACAGGGATATTCCACGAAAGAGATTGCAGAACAGATTGATATGGAGTACAACACGGTACGGCATTATAAAAAGGAAGCCTACGCTAAAATTCGTCAGGCATTGAAAAATGAAATTTGATTTTATTTTTGTCCGAAAAGAGATTGCTGCTTGATATTTTGCTATTTTTGTGACGTTAGGTGTTTGTTTACTAAGAATTAAAAATGATATAAAGTGGATAGCAAGGATCGGTTTAGTGATGCTCGTGTCCCCGAGTTGATGAAGAAAGCCCGGATGGGTTGGTGGGAGGCGGATTTTAAAAGACAGTGCTACGTGTGTTCCGAGTTCATTCGTGATTTGTTTGGCTTGGGAGAAGACGGCGTTATCAGTTTCGAGGATTTTCGGGGTTTCATTCGGGAGGATTACCGTTTGCGCACGGTAAATGAATTTGTTTTCGGTAAAACTCAGAACGTGTATGATCAAGTGTACCCGGTGGAAGTTCATGGTGAAATTATCTGGCTTCGGGTTAAACTGTGTTCCAAGGAGGTGGATGAAGAGGGATTCATGAGAACTTTTGGCTTCATGGAATGTCTGGATGTACCGGAAAGTATGGACACGAGTACCACTGCCTTGCAACGGGTGAATAACCTGTTTGTGCAGCAAAACAGCATATCCCGTTCTTTATTATCCTTGTTGCGTTCGGACGACCAGAGCGGTGTCGTGAACAAGATTCTGGGAGATATCATGCAATATTACCCGGAGGGATGTACCTATATCATAGAGTACGATTGGGAAAAGAAAACACAGACTTGCAGTTACGAGGCGGGAAGTTACAAGTCTTTCAAGAAAAAAGATTACATGGAGGATTTCCCCATGTGTGAAATACCTTGGTGGACGGAGCAACTGGCACAAAAAGCATCCCCTATTATTTTGACAAACTTGGACGAATTGCCGGAAGAAGCTACAGCTGAGAAAACGCGTCTCATGGAACAAGGGGTGAAATCTTGCATGGTTGTCCCGATGATATCCAGAAACGGGGTGTCCGGGTACGCGGGTGTGGATATATTGGATAAACCCCACGTGTGGAGAAACGAGGATTACCAGTGGTTTGCCTCTTTGGTAAATATCGTGGGTATTTGCATGGAGTTCCGGAAGTCCGAGATTAAAGCTCAGGTGGAGAAAGAATACTTGGATAATCTATATCGCCATATGCCGGTGGGATACGTGCGGATGCGAATGGTGTACGATGAACAAGGGCGGGTGAAAGATTATCGCTTTATAGACTCTAATAATATGGCCCGTTACTTGTACAATCTCAAGGACGAGCGATGGATCGGCAGACTGGCAAGTGAAGTGGACGAAGAAGATATACAAGAGCATATAACTGACTTGGAAAGCGTGGTGAAAGGAGAAGGTCCGAGAGAGATAAATT
Organism: Butyricimonas sp. DFI.6.44; assembly: GCF_022132345.1. NCBI lineage: Bacteria > Pseudomonadati > Bacteroidota > Bacteroidia > Bacteroidales > Odoribacteraceae > Butyricimonas > Butyricimonas sp. DFI.6.44. Next base: position 177,890 of record NZ_JAKNJD010000005.1, read on the forward strand.
ACTACCGGTCGGGAGTCGATAAATATTTTCATTCCGTGATGTATTCTCCTTGCAAGGATGAAGTGGTGCTGATGTTCTCCGACATGACAGATACTTTCAAGGCTCACGAGGCGTTGGACCGGAGTGAACGGTTATTACGGAACATATACAAGAATATTCCCGTGGCTATCGAATTGTACAATAGAAACGGGATTCTCGAGGACGTGAATGACAAAGACTTGGAAATATTCGGTTTGGACTCGAAAGAAGCTGTTCTAGGCATTAACCTGTTTAAAAATCCGATGATTCCCGAGGAGGTAAAAGATAAATTGAGGAGAAGGGAAAGTGCCGATTTTTCGATAGATTACGACTTTTCCAAAATTGGTGAAATGTATCAAACTTCCAAGACTGGTATCCTCAATTTATTGACACGGATAACCACGCTTTACGATGCCGCAGGTAACTTGACAAATTATCTTTTGATTAGCGTGGATCGGACAGAAGCGACAAAAGCGTATAACCAGATTAAAGAATTTAAAGATTTCTTCACGTTGGTCGGTGATTATGCCAAAGTGGGATACGCTCATTTCAACGTGTTGACAAGAGAGGGGTATGCGTTGGATAGCTGGTACCGGAACGTGGGAGAGGAACGAGGAACCCCGTTACAGCAGATTATTCGGGTACACGGTCATTTCCACCCGGAAGATCGTGCCGTGGTACTTGATTTCTGGGATAAGGTGATACGGGGCGAAATGTCGTACATCCGTAAAGATGTCAGGATATTAAGGGAAGACGGCAGTTACACGTGGACTTGCGTGAACGTGCTTGTGCGGGATTATCGTCCACAAGACGGTATGATCGAGATGATATGCATCAATTACGATATCACGGATTTGAAGGAAACCGAGATGAAATTGATTAAGGCAAGGGATCGGGCGGAAGAGTCTGATCGGTTGAAATCTGCTTTCCTCGCGAATATGAGTCACGAGATTCGTACCCCGTTGAATGCAATCGTCGGGTTCTCCAATTTGTTGGCTTACGCGCAGGATGAGTCGGAAAAGCAACAGTATATCAGTATCGTGGAGGAGAACAATGAACTGCTCCTGCAATTGATTTCCGATATATTGGATTTGTCCAAGATAGAAGCGGGTACTTTCGAGATGGTGTGCGGTGATATCGAGATAAATCCCTTGTGCGAGGACGTGGTGGCTTCCCTGCAAGTCAAGGTTCCGGCGGGTGTTGTACTCCGTTTTGAGCCTTGTCCGGAGAATTGTCATATATATAGTGATAAGAATCGTATTCACCAGATTATATCCAATTTCGTGAATAATGCTTTTAAGTTCACCTCTTCGGGCGAGATCGTGGTCAGTTGCCGGAGGATAGGCAAAGAGATTGAATTTTCGGTACGGGATACGGGAATTGGTATTGAACCGGAAAAACAGAAAAACATATTCGATCGTTTCGTGAAGTTGAACACCTTTGTTCACGGCACGGGATTGGGACTTTCTATTTGCAAGAGTATTGTCGAGCAATTGGGCGGTCGCATTGGGGTGGAATCGGAACCGGGCAAAGGTTCCCGTTTCTGGTTTACTCATGCGGTAAGTCAATAAAAATGCGTACTTTTTAGAAAATCTAGTATCCCCGCGGAAAGCCGGGAGCAAGTAGCTATGTCTGCTATGATACTGACTTGCCCGTGTTTACCTGTTATATGCCAAGGGGAACGCTTCCCGTTTAATCTTTTCGTTTTCTCGTGTTATTAGTTAATGTGTGTTAAAAGTGGCGTTTTTGTTCATACATTTTTCTTTCTGATGTGTATCATGTTTAGAAAGACGAAATAGATAATGGAAGAACTGAAGAAATTAATAACAAAAGATATTTTTGATTGCCTGTCTGGGGAAGATGCCCGGCGGTTGGAGGAGATACGGGCAAGATTGAATATCAGCGACGAGGACTACCGGCAGATGAAAGCGAGAGCAACAAGCCGGGAATTACACGAGCGAATCGTGAACGCGAGGAAACGTCCCCGTCGGTTCATGGTAGTGGCACGTTATGCGGCGATTCTGATATTGCCGTTAGCGATAGCCGTGTATTTCCTGTTAGATAAAGAGAAACAATCTCCCGCGGTAGTTGTGGCACAAGTTGAAAAAACTTTACCGGCACCGGAGCGCAAGCAACCCCGGTTGATTCTGGATGACGGGAAAGTGGTGAATCTGGGTCGTGAGGTCAAGGAGGAACAAATCACGCTTCATGCCGTGAACCGGGGAAACGAATTGGCATACGAGAAGAATCAAGTAGTGGAAGAAGAGGAAACGCTCGTTTACAATACCGTGGAAGTACCTAAAGGCGGTGAATATCATGTTTCTTTGGCTGACGGTACAAGAGTGTGGTTTAACGAGGAAACACGGTTAAGGTTCCCGGTAACCTTCGCCGGGGCAACCCGTGATATTTATTTGGAGAGAGGCGAGATTTACTTGGAGGTGGAGAAGGACGACCGGCATCCTTTTATCGTTCACACGGGAAACGGCGATATCCGGGTGTTGGGTACACATTTTAACGTGAAGGCTTCATCCGGTCGGGTGATTGAAACAACGCTGGTGGAAGGACGGGTGGAAGTGAGCCGTGACGGGACGAGCGTTATATTGAAACCTTTCCAGCAAGCGGTAGCCGGGGACGTGATAAACGTGGTGGATGTTACGGATATGGATGCCATTATCTCGTGGAAAGACAATATGTTTTATTTCCGGGACGTGGAGTTGGAGCAGATATTGGATAAGTTGGCGAATTGGTACGGTTTCAACGTGTTTTACGAGAATCCGGACGCCAAGCGGGAGAAATATTTCGTGAGCATTGACAAATACGCCCAAGTCGATAAGATTTTGGATGTGATTGAAGAAGTGGGTAACGTGAAATTTAAAATAAACGAGAAAACAGTGATTGTGTATAAATAAAGGAAAAGCGAGTGCTACCAACACCCGCTCTGTCCTAATGCCCGGAGAGGCATTAATGTTAAATTCTAATTTACAAATGTATGAAAAAAATGTCTGATTTCTGGGGAAGTCATGTCAAAAAAATTCCCCTCCAAGGTTTGTTATGTCTTTTAGTCTTGTGTTTTAGCTTTCCGCTTTTTGCACAGCAAACGGGAAAAGCGATAGACATTAACGTGAAAGATGCAACCGTGAAAGAAATCTTGGAAATTATCAAGAAGCATGATTATCGTTTGGTGTATTCCACGGCAGTGATTGATGCTTGCAAGAAGAAGGTGACGATGAACTTGAAAAAAGCCACCGTTTCACAAGTGCTTGACGAGGCTTTCAAGGATACGGAGCTGTCTTACAAGGTGGAAGGAAATCTGATCACGATCAAAGAGGTGCAGAAAGATAAGTCAATCGTGGCGAAAGGTGTCGTGAAGGACGAGCAGGGGCAACCTGTTCCCGGAGTTTCCGTGATTATCAAGGGAACCGTGACGGGTACCGCTACTGATGCAAATGGTAATTTTCAGATTAAAGTTTCCGAGAATAGCGTGTTGCTTTTCTCTTTCGTCGGGATGGAGGCAAAATCTGTGCTAGTCGAGTCAGATGCCCCGATAACGGTGGTGATGAAGGAGGTTGTGAATGAAATGGATGAGGTGGTTATTACCGGTTATCAAGTGTTGAAGAAAAGAGAATCGACTTCATCTATTGTCACGTTGAAAGCAGAAGATTTTATAGAGCCTGTAGGTTCTTCACTTGATCAAATGTTACAGGGTAAAGTTCCGGGAATGTCTGTAATGCAAATGACATCAACAGTAGGTGCTGCTCCTAAAATTCGTATTCGTGGTTCGTCTACCGTGATAGGTAATCGTGAACCGGTTTGGGTATTGGATGGAGTTGTCTTGACAGATCCTGTTCCGCTGGATGCAACGGATTTGAATAGTATGGATCAAGTGAATTTAATTGGTAATGCTATTTCTGGGTTAAATCCTGAAGATATTGAGCGTATTGATGTCTTGAAAGATGCTTCTGCAACGGCACTTTACGGGACAAAGGCATCTAACGGTGTGATTGTGATTACGACTAAACGGGGAAAACCGGGTGCTCCGGCTATACGTTACAGTACATCTATGAATTTTGTAGAACGTCCGAGTTATGATGGGTTGTTTATGATGAATTCAAAAGATAGGATTGAAGTGTCGGAAGAAATACATAAACGAGGCTTACAATTTGTCGGATTTTCACCTACTGATGTAGGATATGAGGGTGCTTTGTATCGTTTATGGAATGATCAAATTGATATGAATCAATTCAATAAAGAGGTGAAATCGATGAAAGAATTGAATACGGATTGGTTTGATCTTTTATTCCGTAATTCTTTTAGTCAATCTCATACATTGTCTGTTTCTGGAGGAAGCGAACGAGCTAGCTATTATTTTTCTGCAGGTTATTCCAATCAACGGGGAGCTCAATTGCAAGAACAAGGAGAACGTTTTAGCTTCATGTCAAATATCGATTTTAAAATATCTGACCGTTTTAATGTGTCTGTAGGTTTAAGTGCCAATACTAATACTACGGATCGCCCCACACAGGATTTATTTAATTATGCTTACACAACATCTCGTGCATTGCCTGCATATCACGAAGATGGAAGTCTTTATTTTTACGGAAATTATGGCGTTTCTGTTTTTGGAGATGGGCAAATTGTTTTGGATTATAATGTGTTTAATGAATTGCAGCATTCTGGAAATACACAATCTGTTCGTGGTATTACAACAAATGTTAGTTTAGATTATAAATTTTCAACTTGGTTATCGGCAAATGCTGTATTGTCTTATAATACCAGTTCTGCAAAATCCGAGGTTTATTATGATGAGCAGACTTACCAAGTATCGACATATCGAATGTTGCCATACGGGTATGATAAAAGTCTTATGCGAGATGATTGGTTGTTGGATTTGAGAAATATTCATTGTAAAATACCCTATGGTGGTATTTTGCAGTCGAGTAATGATGTGAATGATTCATTTACAGGACGTTTTTCCGTGAGTATGAATAAGTTGTTTAGGGATGTCCATAGTATATCCTTTACAGCAGGAATTGATATGACAAGTGTAAAATATGAAGGTTATAAACGAGAAGAATGGGGATATTTACCAGAACGAGGAAAGCAATTTGTCACTTTGGAAAATTTAGATGATTGGAAAGCTGCTTCTTTGGCAATGCAAAAAATGAAGCCAGTAATTACTGATAAAACAACGAATAATTTTTCTTATTACGGAACTGCATCCTATAGTTATCGGGGAAAATATGTTGTGAGTGCCAATGTACGGGGAGAAGGTTCGAATAAATTAGGAGAAAATGCTCGTTTTTTGCCGATATGGTCTTTTTCCGGTCGTTGGAATGTGACGGATGAACCTTTTATGGATCCATTGTTGAATGTTATTTCGAGTTTTAATATTCGTTCTTCTTATGGTATTCAAGCTAATGTAACGGATGATCATAATCCGAATTTGATAGCTAGTTTGGGAACGTTGAATTCCAATTCAGAAGAATATGCCTCTACTGTGTTACAGTTGCCTAACCGGGATTTGAAATGGGAGAAAACTTATTCTTTTAATCTAGGTCTTGATTTTAGTTTGTTTAAAGGTGCGCTTTCCGGAGCTTTTGATGTTTATAAAAGAACAAGTAAAGATCAGTTGATGTCGGTCGAGATCACTTCAACTAACGGGGGAAAGATTGTGACTATTAATGGTGGTGATTTAACCAATAAAGGATGGGATCTTTCTTTAGTGGCGACTCCTATCAAAACGAAAAATTTTGAATGGCGTTTGACTTTTAACACGGCTAAAGTATATAATGAAGTTGCTAATGCCGTGGAACGTTCTAGTACCTATGGAGATTATTTAAGTGGTTCAATTGTAAAAAATGGCTACGCTTTGAATTCTTTTTATTCTTATATGTTTGATGGATTGGATGGAAATGGATTACCGAAATTTAAAGGAGTGAAAGATTATGATGAAAATGGAAATGTAGTAATTCAGACCCGTGAACAAGCTTTAGCTTCAGCACTTAAATACAGCGGAAAACGAGAACCGGATGTGTCTGGAGGTTTGTCAATGTCTTTCCGTTATAAAAATTTATCTCTTAACACGATGTTTAATATATCGTTGGGTAATAAAATTCGTTTGAATGATTTGTATGCAGGTGATAATTTTAAATTACCTTATCCCGCACAGAACATGGGATCTGATTTCGTGAATCGTTGGAAAAATCCGGGGGATGAAGAACGTACTAATATTCCTGTTTTATCAGATGAGTTAATCACGATTTATAGCCAAAATCCAGATAATAAGGGGGATTTTATGGTAAATCATTATTCGGAAGTCGGTGCTAATTATTGGCAAATGTATAATAATAGTGACTTACGAGTGGTATCGGGTAATTTTCTACGTTGCCGTTCCATATCCATGTCTTATTCATTACCAACCGATATTGTGCGGAAGTTATATTTGAAATCTTTGTCGGTGAGCTTGGGGGTAACGAATCCGTTTGTTATTAAGCCTAAAGGATTACAGGGGCGAGATCCTGAACAGGTTACATTGGGATCTGGAACTATTCCTCCCCAACACAATTATTCTTTAATGCTAAATGTGACTTTCTAAATTGATAAAATATGAAAATAGGTATATATATATTGCCTCTCGTGTGTTTGTTCGTGGCATGTAGTGATTTTCTGGATTACAAGGATAATGATAAAATTATCCCTTCAGAATTGATCGAGTATAATGAATTAATATATGGAGAATTGATCGATAAAAGTTCTAGTTCTACTTGTTACAACCTTTTAATCATGAGCGATGACGTGGGGAGTTGGGTAAAAGGAAACTCATCAGATGAGCGGATTCGATATAAGAATTGGTATAGTTGGGCGAAAGAAACCCAAATCACGCCAGATGGGGATGAGATGATAGATCCTGCATGGGAATTTTTATATCACAAAATACTAATGTGTAACGTGATTGAAAATGATGTTAGTGTAATAGAAGATGATCTAGAGGGCGTGAAATATCGTTTATTGGGAGAAGTACAAGCTATTCGAGCGATGTCTTACTGGTATTTAGTGAATATGTACGGTGAACCATATCGAAGTGCGGAACAGGCGAAAACAGCCATGGGAGTCCCAGTAAATAAAGAAATTAGTATTCTGGATAAGATATATGAACGGGAATCTTTGTCGACTATATACGAGTTAATTGAAGAAAATTTGAAATCCGCACTAGTTAATTTAGGGAAAGGTGAGCAGAAGAATACGATATTCCGTCCGAATAAAGATATTGTCCGTCTCTTTTTGTCTAGGATTTACTTGGAACAAAAGCGTTATGGAGATGTGATAACGGTTTGCAATGATTTATTGGAGGAAACAAACAAATCTATATTACCTCTTGAGAAAATGACCGGGAATAATTATAGTAATGAACATCCTGTGATATCAAGAGATGGTGGAAATTTATTGTTTTCTTGGTGGAATCGTGATGCTGTTTCTGGTTTTAATAGTAATTCTTATAGCATTGGAAAATATTGTGTCTCTCCTGATTTGAAAAATATGATTAAACAAAATCCTGATGATGTTCGAGGAAATTCTTATGTTTATTGGGATTATGATGGGGCTGTATTATATAAGTTTAGTGAATCAAATTCGAAATGTTACAGAATGTGTTATCGCATAGAAGAAGCGTATTTTAATAGAGCAGAGGCATATATTTATACTGATCAGCGTGATTTGGCTATGCAGGATTTGACTCAAGTTTACAAACAGCGAGTGAAAGGGGAGGAGCCAAAATTAGAAGCAAGTGTAGATGAAGCGGCTATTGAAATTTTGAGGAATGAGAAACGAAAAGAGTTTTGTTTTGAAGACATACGTTGGTTTGATATTAGACGTTGGGGATTACCTGTAGAACATCAATACCAAGATATTAATGATGAAAATGAATATCAAACTTTTGTATTGGAAGCCGAAAGTCCAAATTATATTTTGCCTCTGCCGTTGGATATTCAACGGCGTAACGAGAAGATAGAGCAAGTGGTGAGAGTTGAAACTATTGTAAAAAAATAAGTTTGCTGTTATGAAAAAATATTTGTTATTATCTATATTATTGGGTGGTGCCCTCTTATCCGCTTGTTTTGATGAAGACAAAATTCATGCGGATTTAGGAACTTATAAAAGAGCTTATGATACCACGTCGACAGATCCTGTGTGGAAATATGTATCGCAATACTATTATAAATATGGGAAATTATTTATAACAGATCCGGATAGTTCTGATTATTTATTTAATTTCCAATATAAATTTGGTTTAAAAGTTGAACAGACAACGCAAAATACGGAACATTTATTGAAATGTATTCAGTTTGTCAACGAAATGCTATTGGACGGATTCTCGGATGATTTTAAAAAAACATATTTCCCGTATAGTATTATTTTGGCTAAATCTATTGTGTATACGGGAGGATTGACTCCAATGGATAAAGATATTTATTGTACGAAATATCATGTATCTTTAAAAGTAAATGAGGATGTTTTGAAGATGACGGAAGTAGAAAAAGAAGAACTTTCTGCTAAATGGAATTTAGGTTTTTTATTGGATTTTTGTGCTGCATATGGAAGTGGGTTTGTAATTCCGGAGGATTTTTATGCCGTGAGTAAAGAATTTCGTGGGCGTTATCAAGGTGCTCAATTGCCCAAGGAAGAATGGTATGAACGAGGATTTCTTACAGGTATTGTAGTTGATCACTATCAGCCTTGGTGGAGTACTGATCCTAATGATGGATATGATTATACTGATTTTCCTACTTATGATGATACTGATTTTAAATATTTTTTCACGGGAATGCTTACTATACCTAGCGAAGAATTGCAAGAAATTGCAACAAAGTATCCAAGGGTAAAAGCCCGGTTGGATATTATTGATGCAGAATTGCAAAAAATTGGTATTGATTATAAGAATATGGGGTATAAAGCTAAGAATTAATTATATAGTTCAGGTGGAATCTAAATTCCACCTGAAATTTGCTCTCTTCAAAATGATACATTTATATTGTTTATGGTGTATTACTTTTATTTGATTTAGAATCTTAATAACAGTTCTATGGTTAAGTTTGTATTATTAATTGTTTTTCTATTTTTCTTTTATGCTTGCCATAGAGAAAATATGAACGCTCTAGAGAGAGAAAACGAATTAGAGAATTTCGATAATAGAATGTTTGATAACATTGATATTGAAGTTTATGATTCGCTTATAAAACGCAATGATTTTCAATATCTCGCAGCTTTGTATAAAGAAAATCGGAATGCTATTTACTCTTGTGAGGATAAAGAATTATCAGAACAATATTTAAAAGCTGATACAATCCGCTCTTTGATTAGTTATTATTCCAAGAAACTTTCTTGTTCAGATCTTTCATTGTATATTGCTAAGTACGTGGATACAGAACTTGTGATACAATCGAGATGTTTACTAAATGAAAAGATCGAAGATTGTTGGAAAAGAGCGTGGGATTTCTATGATAAGACTTTTGTGAATAAAATTTATGAGTTGATGAAAAATCCTGATGATATAAGGAATGATATTGCTTCATTTTTATCAGGGACTTATGGTGTTTTTGGTGTTCAAAGGGTTTTTGTTGTATTTCAAGATAAGAAAGCAAGACCAAGTGGTGAATGGTTGAAATTGCAAAAACATGGATTAATAAATCTTTTACTTGCTGAAAATATTAATATATCACCCATATTTGATGGAAGTGATGTTTCTGCTGCCGAGCGTGATGTGCATAATATAAATAGATGCTTAAATGATGGATTTTATTGGTATTATACTAGTAATAGGTGGAAAGAAATTGGAGAATTGAAGAAAAATCCTAATGCTTGTCCTTCTTGTGGTGAAAATCCATGTATTTGTTATCATATATGTCCACAATGTGGGAAAACAAATATAAGTTGTATTTGTTGTAAAAAGTGTGGACGATATCCATGTATATGCTATAAAGAATTAACGCCAGCATGGGGAATATTTGAATATCAAGATTATATTATGTGTTGTTGGAATGAACAAAAAATAGAATCGTATCTTGAAAATTTAAGTCATGACGTAAATTATTGTATTCTTTATAATTGGAATAGGCCTGGGGGACCTTTAGGAAAAGATATAGATAGACCATACACAGAACCTTATGATGTTTCTGATTTCACGGGTGTCTATGTGTTACATACAAATATGAAATATACTTTTGATCTTGTTGATATTTATAGCTTTGCAAAAAATGTAAATAATGTATTAAGAAGAGAACAGGCAAAAGGATATCCTGAAAATTTTATAGGACCTCTTTTTGCATATTTTGTGTTAGAACATGATGTTTATGCTTTGGTATCAATGGGAAGACTTGGAGTACTGGGAGAAGCGTTAAGTGATACTGAATATCCTTATAGATTAGACAATCTTGAATTTAATATTTATGATATTGTAGTAGATAAAACTATTACTTATAAAGGAAAAGAATATCATTATGCATTTGAGAATGATTATGAAAAAAAAATATATCAAGTTATGAAGTTGTTTCAAATGATGAATTGTGATATAGAGATATTTAAGTTGAAAAGGGGAGGTTATCCTATAATGGGGGATCAATTTGTAAAAGGTTGGTATAGTGATAGAATCTCGAATGAAGAAGATATAATAAAGTAATTTTTAAATAGATGTTATGAATAAAGTATTGTATATTGTTATTTTACTGTGTTTTAGTGTTGCTAGTGTGAATGCTGCCGGTGGAGAGTGGGGAAAGAAGAAGAAAAAGAAGGCGGCAAAGGAGCAGGTGGAGTCGAAAGACTCCACTTCGAAAGCCACGTCAACGAGTGAGTATGAAAAATTCATGAAGGATGCCGAGGTGAAAGAGGGGATGTTTAACGTGATCAAGAAGAAGGATAAGATTTATCTGGAGATTCCGAAGGCTATCATGAACCGGGATTTCTTGATCAGTTCTCGTGTTTCCTCGACGAGTCGCACGTGGCAGATTGATCCGGGAACCATTAATAGGGATCCGCTATTGATTACTTTTTCGTGTGATGGGAATAAGGTGTATATTCATTTCCCGCATTTGAGGTACGAGTGCAAGGAGGATTCGGAGATGTACGAGGCATACAAAAGACATAGTAACCCGCCGATTTGGAAGGCCTTTAAAATAGAGGTATTATCCAAGGATTCCAGTAGCTGCGTGATTGATGCAACTTCGTTGTTCTTGTCTTCTATCGCAGAATTTTCCCCGTTTCCGGATCTTCCGGCAGAGGTGCGTGCGTTTGTGCCGTTCGGGGGTACGTTCCAGAGTGATCGTTCCCGAATCGAGGAGTTTAAGGCATTCGAGGATAATGTTATCGTGAAAAGTATGATGACTTACACGACAGACAAGGAAGGTCCCTTGACCACAATCGAGGCTCGTAATATTGTTATTTTGCCGGAGAAGCCGATGACTCCCCGTTATTCGGATGAGCGTGTCGGATTTTTTGAGGAAACCCGTTTTTTGTTTGACGAGAATCAGGATCAGTTGCAACGTTACGGGATTATCAATCGTTGGGATTTGCAACCTAAGGATATGGAAAAATATTTGGCGGGAGAGTTGGTTGAGCCGGTAAAACCGATCGTGTGGTACGTGGATCCGGCTATCCCGGAGAAGTGGAGAAAATACGTGAAGTTGGGTATCGCGGATTGGAATATCGCTTTCGAGGCTATCGGGTTCAAGAACGCGATCGTGGTGAAAGATTACCCGACGGATGATCCTAATTTTGATCCGGATGATATTCATTATAATTGCTATCGTTTCGTGGCTTCCGCGAGAGAAAATTCCATGGGACCCTCTTGGATAGATCCCCGTTCGGGAGAGATTTTGTGTGGAGATGTGATTTCGTGGTATGGGGTGGTGACTTTGTTGAACAAGTGGCGGATGATTCAGACCGCGGCGGTAGATCCTTCCGTGCGTTGTCCGGTGATGACCGACGAGAACATGGGGGAAGCAATGCGTTACGTGGCGGCACACGAGATCGGGCACACGCTTGGGTTGATGCATAATTTCGGGGCATCGGCTGCCTATCCGGTGGAGAAGCTAAGAGATCCCGAATTTACTCAAAAATACGGTACGACTCCCTCCATCATGGACTACGCCCGCTTCAATTACGTGGCACAGCCCGGTGACATGGAGAAAGGGGTGAAATTAACGCCGCCGTTGGTTGGGGAGTATGATAAATTTGCTATTAAGTACGGGTATCAGGTATTGCCGAACGTGAAGAACCCGGATGACGAGAAAGCGACTTTGCGGACATGGATTAAAGAGCAAATCGGGAACAAAATGTGTTTCTACGGGCAACAGGTTTTCCAGTTTAATTTTGACCCGCGTTCTCAAGCCGAGGATTTGAGTGATGATGTGATCAAGGCGAATACCTACGGGTTGAAGAATCTGAAGTATGTTACGGCTAATTTCGTGGATTGGATGGCCGTGAATGACGAGGGATACGCGGCTGTTGAGGGTACCTACAAGGAAATTATAGAGCAATTTTTCCGCTTTATGAACCATGCTATGGTAAACGTGGGAGGGATGTACGTTAATCCTAAAGGGTTTGATGATAATAACGTGCAATTGTATCAATACGTGCCTAAAAATAAACAGTTGGAGGCTTTGACGTTCGTGTTGAAGAATTTGAACGATTTGCCTAACTGGATCGTGAATGATAAAGTTACGGCTATAGTGGGCCCTACGGCAAAGCCCTACGTGCAACAAACGCAATTCTTCAGTGAAATGTTGACTCGCGAGTTCCTTGGACGCCTTCAGTTGAACGAGATCGACGAGAAGAACGTGTTCACGATAGATGATTATTTGAATATTATCTATGACTACATGTTCTCTCGCAAGGGGGGAAGTTTACGGTTGTGTGACATGGCTTTTCAAAATTCTTTCGTGGATAATTTGAAAGAGTTTATGGATAAAGGAGAGTTTAAAAGCGCGGGTAGTGGCAAGGCTTTGACTGATTACGCTATGGAAACGACTTGTAGTTGCCACGCGTATTGCGAATCCCATAGTTTTAATCCGGTGGATCCTTTGAGTGAGATTGTTTTGAGCCCGAGAATTGACAAAACAAACAAGCGTCCAGTGGTGATGAAGTATTTACGCAAAGCTTACCAGACGGCTAAAGCGAGATCGAATACGGGAAATGATAAGACCCGTGAACATTATCGTTTATTGGTCTTGAAGTTGAATTATCTGTTTGATTGATCCGTGTGAATATGTGTGATAGAAAGGGCAAACGCGTGAAAATGCGTTTGCCCTTTGAGATTAATTTTTCAACATATTCTCGACACGAAGTAATAAGAGTTCATAATGTGCTTTATCATCCCTGTGAGCGAAAGCAAGTTTACTTTTCACTAAAGTTTGAGCCTTTTTTAGGATCTTGGTTTGATAAGCCGGAATTTCACTAATCACGTTTATTTTTACTTCATCTTGAAACATGGGATCCATTTCCCCGAATTTTTTAAGACAAATGGCGGCAACACTTCCCTTGCCGTATTGTTCCTCTATGTCCATCAACCGTGCACGGGTGAAAGGGAAATTGAGTTCGGGAGCTAACCCATACGCTTCTATCTCTTCCATGGATGGTAAAGAAGACACGTTCGCCGTTTTGTCTGTGAAAAAGGAATTTCCTTTTTTACTTTTCTCCACCTCTTTAAGAGCGGCATCAATAATAGCACGCTGAAGTATTTTGTCTTCCAATGTCAATTTGCGCCCTTGAATCGTCGAGGCAAATACTCCTGCATACAAATCATCGTAATATTCTCTGATTGTGTATGCGTCTTTTTCTTTGGCAATATGGGAAGCCAGTGTAACATTTTGCGGAATGGTTGTCAACAGACTTTTGGATATAGCAAAAGCTATTTTCGACGAGCTATTCGTGTGCAAGTCGAAGTTTTCAGTCAATTCCGGGGCATTAATCCATGTACAATTCCGAAGTTCACGCAAAACCCAATTCAAGGAATTTTTTTGCACGGCACGAGGCAAAGGCTGTGCCGGTTTCATTGTACCGGTGCCTTCTTTTACCTGTGATAAACGAATCCCGCCAATCTGGTACATTACGTTACCCAAATAACGGAAATACTGGTTAAGAATTTCTTCGTACATTCCGCTTCGGTGACGGGTATCCCCCTTCTCGTCAATCCATTCGTTCATGTGAGAAAGGATATGTTTCAGATTTTTTATTCCGTAAGTCCCGGCTTTAACCGGATCGTCGCCCAAATCTTCCTCGAGGCTGCTAGGATCGTAACGTCCGTCGATTTGCTGACGTCCATAACGGAAACGGGGATCATTTGCTTTCTCGTCAATCCACCGTCCGGCAATCTCTACTTCTTCCCACATATTCGTGGCCTCCGGAATAGGCGTGTACAACCACTTGATCACGTATTCGTCATAAACGCCCAAAGCCGGAGGGGTTAATTTCACCCCTTTATCCCCCGGCTGCGCCACGTAATTGTATCGGGCGTAGTCCATAATGGAGGGAGTCGTTCCGTATTTTTGAGTGAATGAAGCGGAACGTAAAGAATCTACCGGATAGGCACTTGAGGCAGCCATGTTATGCATTAATCCTAATGTATGTCCTATCTCGTGAGCGATCACGTATTCAATGGATTCGTCCATGATTTCCTTCGGCATCTTCTTTGCCCTTACCCGCGGGTCGATTTGTGCCGTTTGGATAAAACGCCACTGGTTGTTCAATTTCACGATATCATTATACACGATCACGGAAGCGTTTAAAATCTCTCCGGTGGTGGGGTCTACCCAGCTCGGCCCCATCGCGTTGGGTGTAGGGCAAGGAGAATAACGGATACACGAGTATTTCAGATTATCCGGGTCAAAGGTGGTATCATTAACAGGGAAATCATGCACTTGCATTACATTTTTGAACCCGATCTTCTCGAATGCGGGGTTCCACCTTAAAACAGCTTTACGAATGGCAGGTTTCCATTCTTCGGGGAATGTATTATCCACGTACCAGACAATCGGCTTCACCGGTTCAACCAGTTCTCCTCTTTTCCACGCTTCTATATCGGAAGGTTCCAGACGCCAGCGGTTAGCTAATGCGTATCCCCGCAAACCATCCTCCTTCTGAGCCAGATCAATTTTAAAGAATCCTAATAAATTATGCCCGTATGTAGGGAATACCCCGACGCGGGAATCTTGGATTCTGGGCTTCATTTTTCCTTCCGGTAACAAGATCATGGAGATGGTAGAACAGCTTGCTATGTCACCGAGCGAGAAACTCATCATCATGAAATTGATGGAAAGATCGAGATTTTGATATAATTCAATTGAAGCGTTGTCATCAAATACTTTCATCTTGCCGAAGTAAGGTTTTCCGGTCTTGCCTTTCGAAATGCTAATACCTTCAGCCCTTGAAAATGGAGATACGTCATCATTCTTGAATAAATCGGTTGCGTTAAATATGACCGCCGTACTATCGGCATTATACGCTTCCATGGGAAAACGCTTGTATTCCATGTCCATGTAATTTTTTTCCAGAGCCTGAAGCATATTCTTGTCATTCGATGTACAAACGGCAAGCATGTTCGGGAAACTGAACACGACGGTTGAATCCTGTAAATCCACACGTAAGTGTAAAGGGTTATTCGTTTTGTATCCGACGTTTGCGAATTGCGGGTTACCGACCTTGGAAAGAGTACTACCCAAAAGAACTTCTTTCCCCATGTTCTTTACAGGATATTCCATGTAAATTTTTTCTCCCTCCCGGTGAAAAGTAAGAAATTCTCCTCTTACTGTTTGTAAGCCGGATTTCTTCATGAATTTGTCATACTTACTCTGCGGTTTCTCCTCTTTTTTCTCCACTTGTTCCGTGGATTTCGATTTTTTCTTTTTCCGTTCTGCCCCGTTCGCGAAAAGGCAAGACGTTCCTAGGGCTACTATTAGTAGCACAACATACAGTTTTCTCATTATTAAAGATTTATTTAAAATATAATTGTGTGTTCTACTTTTATTTTTCCGTGTATCTTAATTTCTTGTAATCGATACCCATCTCTTTCAGTGCTTTGGTCAAGAGATCGTATTTAATTTGCATGACTTCATATTTTTTTAATAGGACTTGGAGTTCGTCATCGGGCGTGTCGATCAAGAAACTTATCCAGTAGCCGATATCTTCTCCTTTGTACGGAAACACGGGAATAATATCATAGAATAAAAACATGCGGGGAAATCCTAATTCATAACGAGCTTCCTCTTCATATAAATATTCCAGTTTTTCATCCTGTATAAGTTGACCGTACAGAAGTAAGGACTCTCCGTATTGATAAAATTCATCGGGGATATTGATTCCCTTATCATACATCCCGATATATCTCCATAATGTTTCGTGTGACTTTGAACTGGCTACGGCTTTTTCATTAAAACTCATTTGTCCCAAATCTTGAATGGAAAAAATGCAGAAGTAACGCCCTATACAAGATAAAACTTCTGTTTCAAGAAGAGCCGGATCGGCGATGGCATCATCGGCAAGAATAATACTATACGGGAAATGTTTACGAATAAATTCTTCGGGATACGCGTCTAGTACTAATTTCTGCATCATTTCAATCCCTTTCCATAAATGCTCTTGCTCCTGCTTCGGGTAATTGAATTCAAGGGATTCATTTTTTGAACTGAAATTGTACAAGTAATCAGATGAATCCGGATCTGTTATAAAAAAACGGTTGTATTTGTAGTAATATCGTGACACGAAATTCAATACCTTGTCAGTAGAATTTGTATCATACATCTGTACCCTTTTGTAAGGAATTTCTTCGGCAACAATAGGAGCTTCTTCGTAACAATTATAGAAACTGATACCAAGTATGATGATTAATAAGAATTGATAATATTTCATCGTATTCTGTTTTAATTATTTGCTAACTAAGGTTTCAACCCGTTCAAAGTTCTCAATTTCAAAATTCTTGTCTTGAACGTCCAGTGGAAGACTTAAAATGTAATTCGGATTTCCGGCTGTAAGGATATAGGTGTCCGCGGCCAAGGGGGCATTTAGGTCTTGGAATTTATGAGTTATCTCTATTTTCCAACGGCGAATATCGAACCACCTGCAATCCTCGAAACAAAATTCCATTCTCTTTTCCTCCCGCATAATTTTTCTAGCTTCTTCCGGATCATTCGTGTTTTTTTCATAGTCACCTTTTATACGTGAACGGCGAATACTATTTATATCCCTCATCGCTTGTTCGATATTCTCCGTTCCACCTAATTCAATGCAGGCTTCAGCCCGGTTTAGATAAGCTTCTTCTATTCGATAACACCAATCATTGCAACTTCTCGTGAAAGTATAATATTTCTTGGGATAATAGGGTTTGTATTTATCAAAAAATGCTGTAGCCCGAATATCTTCAGCATTATCTTTTTTTACGTATAAATTGCGTAAATCTTGGCTGACTTCCCAATGACCTGCTTCAGAAGTTGATGTTGAAAGAGGACTATTATCACGTCTTCCCCATGAAAATAAAATACTTTTGTTGGAATTATTGTACAAAGTTATTCCATTGGCGATATATTTTGACATGTTTTCCAAGGTTTCAATCGTTGCACCGCTTTCTGTTATTAGGGTTGAAGACATCTTCTTGGCATCCTCCCACCTTTTCTGCTGCAAATAAATTCTGGACAGAAAAAGGTAAGCTGCGTTCACGTTAGGTCGGAATATGGAATTTTCTTGATCGCCTGCTTTCAATAAATCGATTGCTTGTAGCAGATCTTTTTCAATTAAGTCGTATACCTCCTGCAATTTTGCCCTTGTATATACTTTTTTCTCGATACTGATTGCCGTGTTAATAGGAACTCCCAACGCTTTCTTGGCTTGTTCTTTATTTTCGTAGGGCTCACCGTATATATTTACTAGGTAATAATATGCCAATGCTCGCATGAATGTCAGTTCTCCTAATAGACGTGTTTTTACCCGGTCGTGATCTTCCTCGAATTGGCTGACATCATTTTCCAGAATGTTGCATCTCAGGATTTTATTATAGAAAAACGCCCAGTTATTATCATTTCTTTCTCGTTGTTCCATATCTAACTGGTTGTTTTTTGCCCATGTGAAATAACCGAAAAATTCGCTTCGGCTATCCCTTCTACTGGATGATCCTTCTATGGGTAAGACAACACTCATGATGTCATCCGTCATAAAATCCAACGCCTTCATCTCGCTTCCGCTTGTTTTCTTTATTATTTCTCCATATACCAGTTCGTCAAAGTGTTTTAACTCGCGGGGTATTATTTTATCTTGATCCTTGTATTCAAGGAAATCACTACATCCCATCCAAAGGAAACACAGCGATAATATGTAATATAGTTTATTCATGTTACTTTTATTTAGAAGGTTACATTCAAACTAAAACTGAAATTCTTTTGCGGTGGTATCGAGCCACTACCTAAGGTTACTTGTTCGGGATCCCGTCCTTTTAATCCTTTAGCTTTGATGACAAATGGATTGGAGACAGAGAAACTTAATGATGCTCCTCTCAAAAATAAATGTTTTAAAGTGGAGGCAGGGACATAATAAGATAACGAGAGTGAGCGACAACGTACAAAATTTCCGGATACGACACGTAAGTCACTGTTATTGTAAAAATCATACACGTTATCTCCAATCGTTGCAGCTCCCCCATTGTGGTAATATAATCCGGGGGGAGTTAGTCTTTCGTCGGTCAACCTCGGAATATCAGTATGTTTTTCATCTCCCGGCTTTCTCCAACGAGTTACAAATTCATCAGACATATTTTCACTGGGACCGGGAAGACGACTATTATCCACGTATAGGTCATTTAAACGGACTTTTGAACCGAATTGCATAGCAAAGGAGGCATTTAATGTAAAATTGTAAAGCATGATACTTGTACTCAAACCGCCTGAAAATAGCGGTTCCCGTCTACCACTATAAACCAAAGCACTATTTAAGGCTTCTTCTTGGGATGAAATGATGACATTGCCTTCTTCGTCTTTGGCATATATTCCCAAGAAAGTTGCTTCCCCTCTTTCGTTCAGTCCGCCGTAACGATAAGAATAAAAACTATTTAATGAACGTCCGTTTTTGACAAGAGAACCATCTAGGTATTGGCTAACAATATATTTATCCATTTCTCCCGAGTTGGTCACTTTGTTATAACTTCTACTTGTATTCAAACTTAAATTCCAGCTAAACTTTTCCAAGCGAATCGGAGTGGCGGATATGGAGAAATCCCAACCGGAATTGATTATATTTCCGTCATTGATGGTGACGCTGGTACCCCCGTTGGTTGATTCTATCGTAGTGGAGAGCAATTGGTCTTTTCCTTTCTTGTTATAGTATTCAAAAGTTGCATTTAATTTTTTATTGAAGAAAGAGAAATCTGTACCAATGTTGTAGGATCTTGTTTTTTCCCACCGGAGCCCTCTGTTGGGAAGAGAATTTATGGTACTTTCGTAGTATTGGGATACGGGGTCCATACTTCCGACATTAGCTACCATATTCGGGTTATGAGCTTCGGTTACATTCCCCTGCAGTCCATAAGAGGCATGAATATTTAGTCCTTCCATCCATGTGACATTTTGCATGAAATCCTCGTCGGCAATATTCCATCTACCGGAAACTGACCAAATAGGTAAAAAACGGGCAGATTTATCTTGTCCTAATTTATTGCTGGCATCTCCTCTTATATTTGCGTTAAAAATATACCGGTCGTCATAACAATAAGAGAAGGATGCAAAATAGGACATTTCATTCTTTTTGCTATCTGAAATTGTGGGGCGGCTATTTTCCAATAGAGTTCCGTAAGCAAGCCATATGCGAGGATTGATTTCGACGCTTTTTTTGCCGCGTTCCGGCAAATAACCTAATAAGGTGGAGGTATGTCCTTCGCTATGTGCGCTGCGCATATCTAATCCTCCCATAAGGCTAAAATCGTGAACGTCATTGAAAGTCTTTTGGAATGATGCGGTAAAACGTGTGGAATAATTGGTATTCTTGTTATCAGAGTTATCCAATTTTCCCCCGAAAGGCAATTCACAACTCGTCGCAAAATTGGGTTCTTTTGCAGGGTCGATTACCGGATAACCGTAGACAAGTCTTCTCAAAGATGATATGGCGTAACTCTCTTCGGTTGCCACATCCTCGCTTGAATTTGAACTGACATTATAAGAACATAAAGCACTTAAACTTAACCATGAAGCTACTTTGTAGCTGAAATTGAATCTTGTATTCAAGCTCAATAATTTGTTTGTTCCGCTCGTGGAATTCAGTTCGTTGAAGATATTGTAAATCAAATTAGGAGTCTTGTAGGGAGTATTCTCGTATCCTGTATCAATTTCATAGAAATTATAGTATCCATCCTCGTCATAGGGAGCAATAGCTCTGGAAGTCGTGTAAGCATATTGAAAGAGGTCTACTGCGGGGCGATTGGTTTCTCCATGAGAGGCACTAAGACCAAAACCGGCATTCATTTTATCATTTATCTTGATGTCGAGATTTGTGTTAAAATTAAACCGTTCAGCGTTTTCTTTCAAAGATGATCCTCTTTCGTTAGAATATCCCACGGAGAAGTAGTAGTTGATTGCTTCATTTGCCCCGGAAACGGATAACGTGTGATTATGGCTAAATGCATTTCGGAATAGATATTTAAACCAATCAGTATTTTGTTCTTTCATTTTCTTTACTTCTTTCTGAAATTGGCTATAGCTAATTTTATTCCCGTACAATTGAACTAAAAGTCCCTCGTATCCCACGGAACCAGTTATTCCGTCATCAACAAACTGTAATCCCTTCTCAACCATCTCTTCGGAAACTTCGATTCTTTCTTTAGAATTCATCAAGTGCATTTGGTTTACTGTCGGACGATGCGTGAACCCCATAGACATACTATACTGGATGGCAGGTTTTCCAAACTTACCCCTCTTGGTGGTAATCATGATTACGCCATTGGCAGCTTTACTTCCGTACAAGGCGGTAGCGGAAGCATCTTTTAATACGTCGATTTGTTCAATATCTTCCGGGTTTATACCCGAGATGGCATTACCTATCAAATTTACTTGATCCATGCTATTCAGTTCTTCCGGCTTAAGGGGAACCGGGTCTTCCAGCACAATACCATCCAGTACCCAAAGAGGTTCGCGGCTTCCCACGATAGTGGAAGATCCACGTATGCGGATTTTCGGGGCGGCACCCACGGTTGAACTCATCTGTAAAACTGCCATGCCGGGAATTTTACCTTGTAACATTTTATCTAATGTTGTTGTAAGAGGCTCCATGATATCCTCCATTTTTACCGTATAGACGGATGATGTCAGCTTCCGTTTGTCGATGTTCTCGTAACCCGTGCGGACGATAACTTCGTCGAGTTCATTGAGGGTGGTTTTCATGATAACGGTTACGAAGTCGCTTTTTGGGGTGACTTGTTGGGTTTCCATGCCGACGAACGAGAAGATTAGGAGGGTGGCTTCCGGTTTCTCGGGGGAGACGATGGTGAATTCACCTTTGGTGTTGGTAGAGACACCGGTAGTTGTGCCTTTGATGAGGACGGTTACTCCCGGCAGGGGTTCCCCGTTCTCGTCTTTCACGATACCCCGGATTGGGTTTTGTTGGTCAGGGGTGGTTTTCGCGGGGCTGATGATGATGGTTTTCCCGTTGAACCTGTACGTGAATTCCTTTTGAAGAACGAGATTTAGTACTTCAATCAATCCCATTTTCAAGCGGGGAAGTTGTACCATTTTCTTTACCTCGAGTTCATTCTCGCTATAAAAGACGTCGTACTTCAATTGTTTCGTGATGGCGTCGAAGACTTGTTCAATCATCATTTGCTGTTTCGAGAATTTGACGCTGTCCTGTTCCGGGGTTGTGGCGGCATTCGAGTTGGAGATGCCTGCCAGTAACCAGAAAATGGTACATGCACAGAGCAAAGCTCCTTTTTTTAACCTTTCTTGTAGGTTAAAGGTGTGATCATACGCTTTTTTTTTCATAAATTTGTTCGTTAAAGTGATAATTAATCCTGTATAGCTATTTGCTGTAGCTTTCACAGGTTTTGGTTTTTACAATAAAGGGGGTGCTTTTTTGCCGATAGCACTCCTTTTTTTAGTCTGTTCTACTTACTGTAATTGTCTTGTCTTGAATATTAAAGTGAATATTAGTTGTTTCTTCCAGATAACGTAACAATTGCTCCAAGGGTTGATGTTTGTCGATAGTTCCCCGGAAGGTCATGTCCTTGATCTCCTCGTTCCGGTAAATCATTTTGAAGTCATACCACCGTTCGAGTTTTTTCACGATGTCCTCGAACCGGTAGCCTTTAAAATAGAATTTGCCGTCAATCCATGAGGTGTATAGTTCCGTGTCCACGGTTCTCGTTTCCACGATGTTCGTTTCTTTATGGACGGTCAGTTGTTCAGACGGGTGCAGGATGTCGTTCCGGTCTTGTTGAGTGACCATGACTTTGCCTTCCACGAGTGTCGTGATCCACTTCGAGTCGTCGTTATAGGCACTGACGTTGAATTTTGTTCCCAGAACGGTAATATCCTTGCCCCCGGCGTGAACCGTGAAAGGTGCGGTTGAATCCTTTGCCACTTGGAAAAAGGCTTCTCCTTCCAGATATACTTCCCGGCTGTGGGACGAGAACTGCACGGGAAAGCGGAGCTTGGATTCCGAGTTGATATTCACGATTGAACCATCGGGGAGTTTCAAGTAGAAATCGGCACCTTTCGGTACGTGCAGTTCGTTGTAACGGAGTTCAATTTCTCCGTTTAGGGAGTCGATACTGTTCCGGTATTGCAATTGTCCGTTCACGCTGTCGCGGGTAAAAGACATGCCCAGTTTTTCGACCTTGATTGTTTTTTTGCTTAGTCTGATTTCTTCCCCGTTTGCCAATACTAATCGAACTTGTGAACATTCGTTTTTTCCCGTTTGCAGGGAGGCAGTTTTTGTTATTTTGTTTTCCGTCGTGTTGTTATGCATTAGGTATATGGTAATACCGAGCATAAGCAGGGCACATGCTGCGTATTTTATAACGCGAAGTGCTATGAAGCGGTTCGATTTGTTTATGCTTCTGCCTTTTACTTGTTTCCATGCTTTTCCCATGTTGTAGTGGTCGTCTTTCATGGAGTTGGCAGCCCTGTGTATGATGAATTTCTTATTTTTATCCATTTTGGCTATTGATTTACCATAAAGGGCATCAAGAGTCGGAAATGGGTGATTCTGAAAATGACTTTTTTTGAAAAAAATGCGTTTTTTATTTTTGAATCTTTCGACAGTATGCAATAAATACTAGCAACTGGCTGGTATTCTTGAAATAACATCGGATGATGCGATAGGCTTTCGTGATATGTGTTTTCACGGTATTGACGGAGATATTCAGTTCTTCTGCGATTTGTTTGTAGCTTTTTTCGTCGACACAACTCATTAGAAAGATATTGCGACATTGTTGCGGAAGCGAGGCAAGTGCTTTTTTCATCTTTTCTATTTCAATGACTTCTTCTTCCGTGTATTCTGTTTGTTGGAGATTTGCAATGAATTCGGCCAATAGGGGGGAATGCCGTTGTTCCATTAACTGGCGTTTTAAAACTTTTAGAGCGCCATGACGAACGGATGAATACAAGTAATGTTTTAATGAAACCTTTATGTCTATACACGAGCGATTGTTCCACAAGTACACGAATACGTCTTGAACGATATCTTCCGCTTTGTCGTGTTCGGCAACAATGCCTTGGCAATAATTGCATAAAGCTTGATAATTCCTTTTGAATAATTCTTCAAAGGCAGCCGTGTTTCCTTCGAGGACATCTTCGCTGTTTATATCATCCCAATCTGTATAATCATCCATAAACGCCGATTTCTTCATATTGTTCACCCGAAAATATTACTATTCGGGATGTGAATTTACAAATATATAATGATTTTAATATTTTGGGTAAACATTCTCTTGTTTTTTTAGTTTTAACCACAAATAATCCATCATGTGGCTAAACAGCCATATTTTGAAATGTTGCGGTTTGTTTTTGTCTAAATTATTGTTAATTATATATATTATAAATTATGATAGGGGATGTTGATGCTTTTTTTTGAAACAAATAATGAATGTGGTGTATCTTGTTGAAAATTAGTTGTTTCTTGTGTGTTGGACAGCTATTTGGTGAGGCGTTTTTTTACTTTTTCAAGTGTTGTTTTTGGAAATTTCCGGATAATAATGCAACAATTTTTATTTTGATCTCGTATAAGGTGTTAAGTATATTTTTTTAATTTGAATATATAATATACCTTTGTATCCATTTTAAAGATAATTAGTTGTGTGTTAGATGTGAAACATAATATAGCGTAGTTTATTGATATGGCAGACGAGAAGATTATTTTTTCCATGATGGGCGTAAGTAAGACTATACCGCCACAAAGAAAGATTATAAAGGATATTTATTTATCCTTTTTTTACGGGGCGAAGATTGGCGTAATCGGTTTGAACGGTTCGGGTAAGTCAACTTTGTTGAAGATTATCGCCGGGTTAGACCCGAATTACGAGGGTAAGGTGATTTGGTCGAAGGAACATTCTATTGGTTATTTACCCCAAGAACCTCAGCTTGACGACACGAAGACCGTGAAGGAGGTTGTGCAGGAGGGGGTGCAGCAAGTGATGGATTTGTTGAAGGAATACGAGGACGTCAACATGAAGTTTGCCGAGCCGATGAGTGACGACGAGATGGATAAGTTGATGGCTCGTCAAGGGGAACTGACCGAGTTGATTGAACACCACGGCGGTTGGGAGATCGACCAGAAGTTGGAGCGGGCTATGGACGCTTTGCGTTGTCCGGAGCCGGATGCCTTGGTGAAAAACCTGTCGGGTGGAGAAAGACGACGGGTGGCATTGTGCCGTTTGTTATTGCAGGAGCCTGATATTTTGTTGCTTGACGAGCCGACGAACCACTTGGATGCGGAGTCGGTAGAATGGTTGGAGCAGCATCTGCACCAGTATGCCGGTACGGTGATTTGTGTCACGCACGACCGTTATTTCTTGGATAACGTGGCGGGTTGGATTCTGGAGTTAGACCGGGGAGAGGGAATTCCATGGGAAGGTAACTATTCCTCTTGGTTGGAACAGAAAACGAAACGTTTGGAGCAGGAGGAGAAGCAGGCAAGCAGACGGAGAAAGACTCTGGAAAGGGAGTTGGAATGGGTGCGTATGGCGCCGAAAGCCCGTCAGGCAAAGAGTAAAGCCCGTTTGAAGGCTTACGACCGGATGATGGACGAGGATGTGAAAGAGAAAGAAGATAAACTTGAAATATTTATACCGAACGGTCCCCGCTTGGGCAACAAGGTGATCGAGGCGGCACACGTGGCTAAGGCTTACGGTGATAAAGTGCTGTTTGATGATCTGGAATTCCAGTTGCCGCCTGCCGGTATTGTCGGGGTGATCGGGCCTAACGGTGCGGGAAAGACTACTTTGTTCCGCCTGATAATGGGTGTAGAGACTCCGGATAAAGGGGATTTTGAGGTGGGACCGACGGTGAAAATCGCTTACGTGGACCAGCAGCATAAGGCTATTGATCCCGATAAAAGCGTTTATCAGGTGATTTCCGGGGGAAGCGATATGATTAATCTTGGTGGACGGGAGGTAAATGCCCGGGCTTATGTGTCCAAGTTTAATTTCTCCGGGACAGATCAGGAAAAGAAGTGCGGGGTTTTGTCCGGTGGTGAACGGAATCGCTTGCATTTGGCGTTGGCGTTGAAAGAGGATGCCAACGTGTTGTTGCTTGATGAGCCAACGAATGATATTGACGTGAACACGTTGAGGGCATTGGAGGAAGGTCTGGAAAACTTCGCGGGGTGTGCCGTGGTCGTTTCGCATGATCGTTGGTTCTTGGATCGCATTGCCACGCATATTCTGGCGTTCGAGGGCGATTCGAAGGTAGTTTATTTCGAGGGAAGTTACTCTGAATACGAGGAAAGTAAGAAGAAGCGGTTGGGGGATGTGACCCCGAAGCGTATACGATATAAAAAATTAATCGGATAAGATAACAAGACCGTGCCAAAGAAAAAAGAAAAAAAGATTGTAGATAACGGCTTTGTGCCGGGTATCTACAATTATTGCGACAGATGGTGTGAACGATGTAAATTTCAGCTTCGATGCATGAGTTACACGATGGGAAAGAAGTTGAAGGAAAAGACGAGGGTAAATTTAGGGGAGGAGATGCCTGACGACGACGAATCCGCGTTAGCCCGTCTAAAGAATATTTTTGATTCGACATTTGACGTGTTACGGGAATTGGCGGACGAGCGAGGAGTGGGAATAGAGGATATTTATTCGGCGGAGAAGGTAGACCGTGGATTCTGGGGAGAAGATTACGAGGATTTGGAGGATCAGGATGAGGAAGTGGCAAGGCAGGTGGAGAGTGAGGATATGATGAAATGTGAGCAAATCTATCATTCTTTGGCAGATAAGTGTCAAGAGGAGATTTACCAGTATTTTGAAACGGAAAAAAAGAAAGAGGGTGAGTTTCCGCGGATGCGTGAGGTGGAGGATGCTTTATTGGAGGTGAACTGGTACATGGATTTGATTCGTTCCAAGATGAAACGGGCCCTTTGCGGGTACTTCCTTTACGCGGATAAAATAAACGCCACGCAGGAAGAGGAGGATTACAACGGTTCGGCGAAAGTGACGTTATTAGCCGTTGAGATATCTTGTACAGCATGGACGGTGATACGGGATAACATATCTGACTTTGAGAGGGAGGCATCCCGTATGATTGTATTGTTGGAACAGTTAGAAAATGATATAGAGGCTTTTTTCCCTAATGCCCGTACTTTCAAGAGGCCGGGATTTGATACTTGTGATGTAGTTTGAGAGAAAATATAGTTACGTGTGCCGTTTCCATTCAAATCGGATATTAGAGTTGAGTGGGAACGGTATTATTTTTGTGAATATTTTCAAATATGTGTGTTGAATTTCTTGAAATAAAGAGCGTTTTTTGTTGTGATGTTCGTTTGTAAATGTACCGTCATAGCTTGTTTTGTTAAAAGATGTACACTTTTGGTTGATGAAAATGAATATATAAAATATGGAATATAGTTCGTAGTGTATTTAAAAAAATATATATTTGTAGCTCAATAATTGAACGATTATTAACTGTCTAAAATCACTATTCGTTATATATCCTTACTTAACTATTAGTGTTCTAGTAATCATTGAATTGTAAATAATAACTCTTGTTTTATTTGCCGCACAAATCCTCATTTGTTTAACATTCAAAAAACGTTGGTTTAATGATAGTGGAATGTTACATAAAAGAAGGAGTTATATGTTTGTGAATAAGTGGTTTGTAGTGGTAGCGAGTATGGTCGTTTGTTTTTCATGCAGTTCCAGCAAGGAGATTGTCTATTTGCAGGATGTGAAGGAAAATGAGCGACTTGAATCGGACTTCGAGTACAAGACTGTCATTCACGTTGATGATTTATTGTCAATCGTGGTTTCTTGTGATGACACGGAGGCGGCATTGCCTTTCAATACTCCTATGATTGGCTTGGGGCGGGACGTGACATCGACCAACCAACAGGTTGCTCCCGGTTATCTCGTGGATAAAGAGGGGTATATTGATTTTCCCGTGCTGGGGAAATTGCGTGTGGACGGTATTTCCCGTGTCGAATTGTCGGAAATGCTGAAGACGAAATTAGCGATGTACTTGAAAAATCCGATAGTGACGATACATTTCCAGAATTTCAAGGTGACTGTTTTGGGCGAAGTCCGGAGTCCGGGTAGTTACAGAGTGACCAGTGAGCGAGTATCTATATTCGATGCGCTGGGCATGGCGGGGGATTTACAGATTAATGCCAAGAGAAAAAACGTGCTGATTATGCGCGAGAACGGGAAAGAGAAGACTTTTGCCCGTTTGGATTTGACTTCGGCGAATCTTGTTTATTCCCCGTTTTTTTATTTGCAGCAGAATGATGTGGTTTACGTGGAGCCTAGCAGGGGGCGTATCGCGGGAGGTAACGCGGGAACTTTTTTGCCTTACGTTTTGTCCAGTGTGTCGACCTTAGTGACGGTACTCGCGTTGATACTTAGATAGGTGAAAGGTTTTCTCCGGGTTGGTTGTATTTTTTAGTTTTAATGAAACGAGAGTGTATGAACGTGAATGGTAGTGAGGTCTATGTGCCTGAACAGGAAGAAACGATTGATTTAAGGATGTTGTTTTACAAGATTATCGCGCGGTGGCGGTGGTTTCTCGTGTCTGTGCCTTTGTGCGTGGGGGTGGTATTGATTTATTGCATGATGCAGGAACCCGTGTATAACGTGACGAGTAAAGTGATGATCAGCGACACGAAGAAAGGGGAGTTAGGCACTAGCATGATGATGAAGGAAATGGGATTTTTCCAAGGGGATAAGTACGTGGAGAATGAATTGATTGAGTTGCAGTCCAAGAATTTAATGCGGGAGACGGTAGGTGATTTGGAGTTGAATATTTGTTACAGTCGTGAAAGTGTCTTGAGGGGGACAGAATTGTATAAAGATTCTCCTGTAAACGTGTTGGTCGATCGTCCCGAGTTGATAAAAGACACTTGTTTTTTCGTGACATTGACGAGTGATACGACGATTTCTGTGACAGCCCCGGACGGGAAAGTTGTGCATGAGGGGCGTTTTTCGGAACGGATTCCGGTTGGTGATTACGCTATATCCGTGGAGAGGAGTGAGGTGTACTCCGCGGAGAAGGTGGAACGGGTGCGGGTGGATTTGTATTCCTACGATTCGGCAACGAAGAATTTTTACAAGAAACTGGAGGTATCACCTTTGGACAAGAACACGAACGCGCTTCTTTTGTCGGTTAAAGATGTCGTGCCGCAACGGGGAAAGGAGCTGATCCGGGCACTGATAGATCGTTACAACGAAAACGGGGTGGCGGACAAACAGGTTGTTTCCGCCAAGACGGTGGAGTTTATCAATGCCCGACTTGAAGTGATTAACCGGGAATTGGGCACGATAGAGGATGATGCCGAGCGTTTCAAGCGAACGAATAAGTTGACCAATCTTGCTTCTGATGCCGAGTTCGTGATGGAGCGTAAGAAATTGACGGGGACGGAATTGTTGAAGTTGCAGACCGAGTTCGATGTAGCGCGTAGCATCCGGGAGTTATTGGAAAAAAGGGAAGGGAACGAGTTCGGTTTGCTCCCCGAGAATCTGGGTATCTCGGACGAGGGGATGAATAGCGGCATATCCCGTTACAACGAAATGGTGTTGCGAAGAAATAAACTTTTGCTTAGTGCCCGGAAAGATAATCCTATCGTGACGGGATTGGATATGCAATTACGAGAGATGAAGGAGAGTATTCGCGAGGCGGTGGGTAACGTGGAGAACGGTTTGGAAATAAAGATAAACACGTTAGAGCGGGAGAACCTTTCCGTTGACAAGCGATTGACTTCCGTGCCCGCGCAGGAAAAACAGTATCGGGCGATAGCCCGGCAGCAAGAGTTGAAAGAGAATCTTTTTCTTTTCTTGATGCAAAAACGGGAGGAGGCGGAGATCGCTAAACTGGTGTATGTTCCGACGGCGAAGATTATTGAAGACCCCGACGCGGGAGAAGGACCGGTATTTCCCCGTAAGGCCATGTTGTTGCTGGTCGGTTTGATGCTGGGGATTGGGCTTCCTGCGGGAATCGTGTTGGTGAGGGATATGTTGGATAATAAGGTGAGGAGTATTGAAGATATCGAGAGAAATGTCAAGGTTCCTTTGTTGGGTTCATTCCCGGAGGTGACCGGGGAGAAATTAATCGCCCGGGAAGATTTCGTGCAATCGGAATCCATGCATCTGATTCGGGAAAAGCTGAATTATATGTTGCGGCAAAAGGTTTGTCCGGTGGTTATGGTTACTTCGACCATTCCCGGTGAAGGAAAGTCTTTGATCGCGGCACATTTGTCAAACGCTTACGCGAAGACGGGTAAAAAGGTGTTGTTGATGGGGTGTGATTTGCGTAATCCCAGTTTGCATAAGTTTCTGGGAGAGAATAGCACGAAAGGTTTATCCGCTTACTTGGCAGGGATAGAGGGCGACTTGGCAAGCTTGATTTGTCCGGTGGAAGAACATCTGGATGTTTTGTTCGGTGGTGCGGTACCGCCTAATCCGGTTCAATTGCTTGCCGGGGAACGGATGGGTGAATTGTTGGAAAATATGAAGCAGCGGTATGATTGTATCATACTGGATACTCCCCCGGTAGGGATGCTTGCCGAAGGGTTTGCCTTGGGCAAGTGGGCGGATGCCTGCGTGTACGTGGTGCGGGCGAATATGTTAAAAAAGGAGGCGTTAAGGTTGGTCGCTGCGATAAACGGTGAAGGACGTCTGCCCGATATGGGAATAGTGCTGAATGATTTACGCGCGGACGCGGGAGGATACGGTTACGGGTATGGTTACGGGTATAACAAAAAAAATGTAAACGAATAGATATGTTGTTCTTCAAGCGTCACCGGAAATTTGTTTTTGACTACAAGCGGGATGTACACTCGCACGTTTTGCCTGCCTTGGATGACGGTGTACGTACCATGGATGAAGCAATTTTGATTATTCGTCGAATGGTGGCGGCGGGTTTGTGTTGTTTGACTTGTACTCCGCACGTGGCGTTTCCCGCGTTGATGAATAGCCGCGGGGATATAGGGAGTATGTTCGTGTTATTGAAGTCGCGTCTTGTACAAGAGGGAATAGATATAGCCGTGGATATGGGAGCTGAATATCGTATGGGTGAGTTTATGTTGGGGTTATTGGAACAAAACGAGATTATTGCTTCTGCCGCGGGGGAGGTGCTGGTCGAGCATAGTTTCGTGGCTCCATCGGTACATGCGGAGGAGATTATTTTCAGACTGCGGGGTAGTGGGTACATGCCTGTGATGGCACATCCGGAGCGTTATTCTTTTTACGCGGGTAACATAGTAAAGCATTGTGAATACTTGAAGTTACTAGGGTGTAAGATTCAAGTAAACTTACTCTCGTTTGCCGGATATTACGGGAAAGAAGCACTAACGGGTGCCCGGAAATTATACGGTACGGGGTTGGTGGATTATTACGCCGGGGATATTCACAATTTGCGACAGGAGATGTTGTTGGAAAAACTAATAGGGGGAGCCTTTTTTTAATTTCTTTTTTCGAATATTACTTTTTTGAATGTTTGGGCTCCTCCTACTTCTCGTGTATCGTTCGAGGAATTTTGATTGTCTGTTGATGCTTGATTATCAGATAATAAAATATTCTCGGTTAGGAATGAAATTTTGTAATTCTTGGAAAATCTGACTATAAATAAACGAGCGTTTATTTATTCGCAAAAATATTAATAATTCCGATAATCGACAATGTTAATTGGTTATTTTTTACTCCTAGTAAATAATAAGTTATAAAATTATCCATTCTCACAACACATGTTTGTTGACAATCGTAATAAACGCTGGTTTATTTATTCGCTCACGGTCGGTTCGGGAGCTGGTTGCATTTATTTCTCAATGTCCAGTGAGTGTTGTTAAGATATTGAAAATGAAAACGATAAAATAATGATAAGGAAGTGTACATTAATAACAGGGATTCTGGTATTGTTGATGATATTACGCGTGAACGCGAACGAAAGTACAGCGGATGTTATTTCTACGGATGCCGCGGTGTTGTACACGGGTGAGGAAAGTTTTTTGATTCCGGACACGGTATTCCGGAAATTTTGTATTGAACTGGGATGTGCCGATGAAAAAGGGTACATTATTCCGGCAGAGGCCGCGAAAGTCACGTGGCTTAGTGTAGGTAGAAAGAATATCGTGTCGCTGGAAGGCATCAAGTATTTCACTTCACTGGAAAAGTTGACTTGTTATTACACTCCTCTTGCTTCGCTGGATGTATCGGGATGTAGCTCGCTAAAAGAATTGTACTGTAATCATAATGCCTCGCTTGTTTCCTTGAACGTGAACGGGTGTACGTCATTGGAGAAGTTGTATTGTTACAATACTCCGCTCGTGGAGCTGAATGTGTCGGGATGTAAGTCTTTGGTTTGCCTAAGGTGCCACGATAATACTTCCCTCGTGACGTTGTACGTGAAGGGATGTGCGGCGTTGAAAGAACTATATTGCCATAACGATCACCTCTCGGGGTTGGACTTGTCCGGGTGCACTTCGTTGAGGACTTTGTATTGTTATGGCAATTTTATTACTCGTTTGGATGCGACTGTTATGCCTGAGGGGAAGGGGTTCCGGCTTTTCTGCGGTAATCAGACCTCGGACGGTGTGACCGGACAATCTTTGGAATTGACATTGACTCCCAAGCAAAAAGAACGTTGGGATGACTACATGATATCCAACGGGAGTAATGTTCGGGTGAACGTTGCCGTGAGATGAAACATGTTTTCTCTTTTTTTCGTTTATAAGGTAGGTTATCCATGGGGTAACTCGTGAGATTTATCAACTTAAAACGGAGGTATTATGAAGGAGAAAGAGAAAAATGATCGGGAGAATGAAGGGAAGAAAGTGAATCGGCACGCGGAGAAGAATATCCCTTCCAAGCAGGACAAGAGTTGGGTAGGAGAAAACCAGATGCCACAACGACAATTTGACAAGACCGAATTAGAGAGAGAGAAAGGCGACGGTTTAAAGAGAAAATGCAAAAAATAAATCGTTTTATCTTCTTTATCAGGTTGGGCTAAAATAGGTCTGTAAAGTCGATAAAGGCTTGAATTACGGTGTTTTATCCGAAAATATTTGTACTTGATTGACTTTATAGACTTTTTTTTCTTGTAGTATTGTTTGTTTGAATAATTATTGTAAATTTGCAGTGATATTTGAGTTTTGATTTGATTACAGAGTGTTTGCCTTTCATCGTATTTTAAATGTATCGTTAAGCAGACTTTCCTTAGGCAATTATTCAACCTCAAAAGCATTTATTAATTATTTTAAAGTTTGTATTAATGAACATTTACATTTCAAATCTAAGTTACGAAGTGAGTGACAGTGACTTAAAAGAATTATTCGAGGAATACGGTGAAGTTTCTTCAGCAAAAGTAATCATGGACAGAGAGACCGGACGTTCAAGAGGTTTTGGTTTCGTGGAAATGTCTGACGATGTACAAGGACAAAAAGCTATCGACGAGTTGAACCAAGCTGAATATGACGGCAAGGTAATCAGTGTGAACGTGGCTAAACCGAGAACGGACAGACCTGCCGGAAATCGCGGTGGTTTTAACCGTGGCGGTGGTGGCGGACGTGATCGTCGCAGCGGAAACGGTGGCGGCGGACGTAGCTTCGAGAGAAGATACTAATTTGTCATTGGGACAAGATATATTAATAAACGGTAGCGGAAGTTACCGTTTATTTTTTGTGGAAATAGTGGTGTTCCCCCTGTTCCCGTTGATATTCTGTTGAGGAACTATTCAAGAAAGAACTCAATGCGGGTATAGTATCAAATCAAAAACGTTTCAAAGACGCTCGTGAACGTCTTTGAAACGTCTTTGTATCGAAGGTGAAACGTCTTTGTTCCCTTATTACCCCCTATTCTCTTCCTATATACTTACTTCTCTATCCGTGAAAACCATTACCGCGGGTGAATGGGCGAGGATATATGACGCGGGGTATTCTTTTGCCTTGCGGATGATTTGTTCCATGATTTCCTGTTTTTCTTTACCGATAACGGGAACCAGTATAGCGGAACTTTTCAAGATAACGGTTCCGGTCATGGTGATGCGTTGTTGTCCCGTGATAGGGTGTTGGGATACGGCATATACGCGACGATCCGTGAGCAAGTTCATGTCATTGGGGAATATGGAAGCCACGTGTCCGTCCGTGCCTACACCGAGGATAACACAATCGAAACGGGGTGCGGTGGAATAACCCGGAAGTTCCCATTTTACCATTTCCGAGTAGCGTTCCGCTTCAACCTTGGGTTCTTGTTCTCCCCAGATACGGTGAATATGGTTCGCGGGTATCTCCAGCGGGATAAATAGCAACTGATCGGCATGCTTGTAGTTGCTTTCGTCCTCGTCCGGCGCCACGCAACGTTCATCCACCCAGTAGAAACGAATGTTGTTCCACGGGATAATTTCTTTGTATTCTTTTACCCATAACTTGAACAGCGCTTGTGCCGTGCTACCCCCGGACAGAGCCAAGTGGAAAGGCTTTGACTTACTTTTTTTTATCACCGTGACAAGCGCTTCGCTGGTTGCACGCAACGCTTCTTCCGGTGTTTTATAAGTTTCTATTTTCATGATATATGGTTATATGTCTTAGTATAATTTATGCATTTTATACGATGCAAGTTACATTTTATTCGTGATTAAAGCAATAATTTTGCCTTGAAAGCTTGAAAAAATCTTAACGTGACATCATTTGTCGGCAGCTTTTGTTGAAACGGCGGATAAAGAGAGCCGCCGCGAACATAAGACCACCGCAGAATCCGGAGAGTAGTCCGGGAGCCCCGAAGTCGAGTAAAATACCCGTGACGTAGGCGAGCGGGACGGCAACAAAGACATAGGAAATGAAAGCGTATATCATGGGGCGTTTCACGTCGGTGATACCTCTTAACGCGCCGAGAGCGGTGACCTGTAGCCCGTCGAATATTTCGAAAACCGCGACGACGTAGAAAAGGCGGCGTGCCACTTCAATCACTTCCCGGTCGGGCGTGAAGACGGCAGCGATTTGAGCTCCGAAAAGAGCGTAGATAATGGCCGCTCCCGTCATAAAGACCACGGAAAGACGAAAAGCCGCGTGAGCGTGACGGCGCATCTTGGCGAAATTATGACGCCCGAATTCGTGGCTGATAAGTATCGTGGAAGCCCCGGCAATCCCGCTGGATATCATGAAGGTGAGGTTAATCATGGATAACGCTATCTGGTTGGCGGCAAGAGGCACCGTGCCAAGCCAACCCATCATGACCGTGATGAGGCTGAGGGAGAGAAATTCGACTACCATTTGTCCGGCGATGGGGTAACCCACTTGCAGAAGTTGTTTTATTTTGCGCCCGCTGACATTTGTCCGGCGGAAGAACTGAAAGACGGTGGCGTGTATGGCGGAGCGGCGTGTATAAAAGAGAAATACCGCGGGCATCATGGTTCTTGATATCAAGGTTGCCAGTCCGGCTCCCGCTACCCCCAGATTCGGGGCACCGAGTTTACCGTATATGAACATGTAGTTGAGAATGATATTCATGACGTTGCATGATATCGTGATGACCATGGCCACTTTCGTGTTACCGATGCCTTCCATGTATTGTTTGAATGTCATGAAGAGGATGAAGGGAATGACCGACAGGGAGGTCAGTATGTAATAGCCTTTACTTAGCACGATCACTTCCTCGGGTTGTCCCATCATGGATAAAAAAGGCATAAGAGCGAAGAGAAAGGCGGTGAGCAAGAGTGATACCGCAGTGTTCACCAGAAGTGAGTTCTGGAAGAATCCCGCTACCCGTTCGCTGTCGTTCTGGGCATGTGCCTGTCCGACGAGGGGAGTGAGTCCCGTGGCGATACCCATCCCGACGACCATCGTGTTCATGATAATGATACCGGCAAGGGATACTGCCGCCAGTTCGGGAGCGCCGAGGCGTCCGACCATGATGTTGTCCGCCATTTGCACCACCGCTTGTCCCGCCAGCGAGAGCATGATGGGGAAGGCGATACGGACGTTGTCTTTGTAATATGATGAACTGATTTTCATGCCTTTTTGTAAACGGGGGCAAAGGTACGATTTAGTTTGTAAAGTTCATAAGGTTACGGGAGAATAACCCGTCCGAAAACCGGGGGCGGTCGGCGGGGAAACGGTGGAGTTCTTTTGAAGTTCTTTTGAAGTTCTTTTAGAGTTCTTTTGACGAGGTTAAAAGAACTCTAACTTATCTATTGTTTAACTCTAGGATAGAGTGCAGGTCTACACGAGGGATGGGCATCGCTTATGGAAGGGGAAATCGGGAGAAAAATAGTTGAGAAAAGTGAAACAAATGTAACCACCCTTGCCGTATAAAAAGGTGTAAGACTAAATTTTAAGTAATTTAACCTTAATATTAAGCTAAATAATTTGCGAAGATGAAATAAGTATCTATCTTTGGATATATTAAACGAGAGAAATGAAGAAGACAGTATTTCAATATTTTTCACTGTTACTTTTGCTTTTGGCAATCGGGGTAAACGCCTTTGGAGAAACTGATTCCAAAGGGGAGAAGCCCGTGCCGACAGTTCCGGGTACGGAGCAGTCGCGGGACGATTCCGAGGTTGCCACTTCTTCCGCGGACCGACATGGTGCTTTCGAACGCACGTTGGTTTTTTCCAGTCAGCAGATCGTGAACGGAAGTAGTCGGGAGCAACAAATCTCGTTCTCTATTTATCGCAAAATCCAATTAGCGTATCACAAGTCAGAGTATGGTATTCGGGTAGAACGTTCCATTGAAAGTTTTTCCGAATTGTTGGGTATTCGTTATATACAGGGATTCTACCTGTTCGACTTATGTAAAATCGTCATTTAGCCACACGTAAGTCAAGTATGTCCGTGCCATATCATTGTGGTACAGGTGTTTCGTATGCCTGTATAAAATGATGAAAGAGGATGCTATGCTCTGTTGTACAGATGTTTAGCGTGAAATCGGTATTCATGTAAGGATACGGACAGGTCCTTTACACCCTATTATTTTCAATTATTTTACAGAGATTGACTTATGGAAACTACAAGTACAAAAATGAGTGATAAGATTACAAAGTCTGCATTATTCCAAACGTTATACCCGATCGTGGTTATGCTTATCGTTTTCGGGTTGGTATTCCTTGCTTTATATTGCGCGTTATAAATATTAAAATACATTAGACATGAAAAAGACTGCAACATCTACAAAGGGGGCAAAGAGAAATTTAGGTATTTCTGCTTTCCCGATAATCATTCTGTGTTTTATTCTTGCAATGATTATTTATCATTTCGTTTATGGAAATCCGGCTAATTTTATTAACAATGACCCGAACAATCACCCGTTACCCGGAAATCTTTTGGGTACGATATACAAGGGAGGGGTAATCGTGCCGATTATACAGACTTTATTATTCACGGTCTTGACGTTGAGCGTTGAACGTATGATCGCTTTACGCAAGGCGAAAGGGAAAAAGAATCTTCAGCAATTCGTGACCAAAGTGAAAGGTCAACTGGAAAGCGGGGATATCGAAGGAGCCCGTAAAGCGTGTGATGAACAGAAAGGAACGGTGGCGAATGTTATTAAGTCATCGCTTTCTACTTACACGCAGGTCGACGGTTGTGATACTTTGATGAAAGAAGAGAAGCAACTTGCGGTGCGGAAAGACTTGGAAGAGGCTACCATGCTGGAGTTGCCTACCATGGAGCAGAATCTGGGGGTTATCGCCACGATTACCACGCTGGGAACTTTGATGGGGCTGCTCGGTACGGTTATCGGTATGATCAAGTCGTTTGCCGCCTTGTCCTCTGCCGGGGGTACGGATTCTATCGCTTTGTCGACAGGTATTTCGGAAGCGTTGGTAAATACCGCGTTCGGTATTGCCACGGGGGCTTGCGCTGTTATCGCTTACAATTTCTTTACAAGTAAGATAGACGGTATCACGCATAGTATTGATGAAATCGGTGCTTATATCGTGCAAACATTCACGGTGAAGAACAGATAGTTTGAACCTTTAAACACACGAGTTATGAGTCAGAAGATAAAGAAGAAATCGACGTTTATCGACATGACCGCCATGAGTGACGTGACGGTGCTGTTGCTAACGTTTTTCATGCTGACCTCGACGTTTATCCAAAAGGAACCGGTGAAGGTGAATCCGCCGCAGTCGGTTTCGGAGATCAAGATTCCCGATGCAAATATTGTTTCTATACTGGTGGAACCTTCGGGAAAGGTGTTTATGGGGTTGGATAAGCCGCAAGACAGAATGGAAGTTTTGAAGAAAATGGGCGAAAGTTACCAGATCGAGTTTACTAATGATGAGTTGAAGAAGTTTAGTTTGTGTAACTCTTTCGGGGTTCCGATTCAAGGAATGAAGCAATTTCTCGCGTTATCGCCCGAAGATCAGGATAAAGTGTTGATGAATTACGGTATTCCTTGCGATAGCACGAATAACCAGTTTAAATCGTGGATGCAGTTTGCCCGCGAGGTGAACAAGGATTTGGTGATCGCGATCAAGGCAGACCAAAGTACACCTTATCCGCTGATAAAGGATATTATGGCGACGTTGCAGGATTTGCGGGAGAACAGGTACAACCTGATAACCTCTTTGCGAAATATGCCTAATGTATGACCGGGTTGGACGTGTTAATTTGAAACGATAAGATTATGGCAGAGATACAAGATAACGGAGGCGGAGAACGCAAGAAAGGTAAACAGAAGAAGTTTAGTATCCGCGTGGATTTTACTCCCATGGTGGATATGAATATGCTGTTGATAACTTTCTTTATGCTCTGTACTTCCATGAGTAAGCCCCAGACAATGGAAATCAGTATGCCCCGGAAGGATTTGTTGAACGAGCAGGAGCAGAATAAGGTGAAGGCTTCGAAGGCGATGACCATTTTGTTGGGAAAGGAGGGAAAGGTGTACTATTATATGGGAGAACCGGATTACGAGAATCCCGATATGGTGCAGGAAACAGACTTTTCCCCGAACGGGTTGAGAGCGATTTTGCTGGGACGCAACCAGATCGTGATGCAAAAGATCCGGGAGTTGAAACAGAAAAAGGAGAATCTGGAAATCACGAACGAGGAGTACTTGAAAGAGTCCGCCGAGATTCGGAAAGAGAAAGATTCGCCTGTAATATTGATTAAGGCGACGGATTTCGCTAACTATAAGAACTTGATTGATGTGCTTGACGAGATGCAGATATGCAATATCGGTCGTTACGCGATCATGGATGTTACACAGGGCGATTTACGTTTGTTACAGGATAAAACACACGACGGGTACGCCGATGATTTGAAGGAGGTTATCGAGTACCGGGAGTTAAAACAGTAAGGTATGGCAAAAGATATTCATATAAATTCGGTTGAATGGTGCGACCTCGTGTTTGCCGGGAAGAATAAAGATTACGGCGCTTACGAACTGCGTAAGCAGTCGTCCCGGCGGCATCTGACAGCTTATATAGTGATTATAGGCTGTGTCGTACTGGCAATGGTACTTCCTGCCTTCATTCGTTTTCTTACCCCGGTGAAGGCGGAGGAAAAGATGGTAGCGGTGACCGAGCTTTCTAATTTAAAGATGGAGTTACCGGAGGTGAAGGAAGAGAATAAGATCGTGGCGGTGAACGTGCCGCCTCCGCCTACATTGAAGACGACAATCAAGTTTACCGCTCCCGTGATCAAAAAAGACGAGGAGGTGAACGAGGCGGACGAGATGAAGACACAGGAGGAGGTGAATCAAGCGAAAGCGGCTATTTCCGTGGCGGACGTGAAGGGAAATGATGACGAGAACGGTCAGGATATTG
Organism: Butyricimonas sp. DFI.6.44; assembly: GCF_022132345.1. Taxonomy (NCBI): domain Bacteria; kingdom Pseudomonadati; phylum Bacteroidota; class Bacteroidia; order Bacteroidales; family Odoribacteraceae; genus Butyricimonas; species Butyricimonas sp. DFI.6.44. Next base: position 217,330 of record NZ_JAKNJD010000005.1, read on the forward strand.
CTGATTTGGAAGATCACAAATTGATCGTGGTGAGTGATGACGAGGTATTTCAAGTCGTGGAACAAGCCCCGGAATACCCGGGAGGTATGGCCGCCTTGATGAAATGGATCGGTAAAGAGATCCGTTACCCGTCTATTGCCCAAGAAATGAACATCGCGGGAAAGGTTATCGTGCAGTTTGTTATCGGGCGTGATGGTTCGGTGCGCGATGTGCAGGTCATTCGTTCCGTTGATCCTTCGTTGGATCAAGAAGCTATCCGGGTCGTGAAAGCGATGAAGAAATGGATTCCCGGTAGACAGCGGGGAGAAGCTGTATCCGTAAGATTCACGTTGCCGATATCATTTAAATTGCAACAATAAGCAATTGAAAATTGAAAATGGAGAATTGAAAATGAACTCCTTGCTTGGTTTTGGGCTCGATTTAAAATGGAGTGGGGAGATAAATTAATTAAGTTATGAATATTCGAATCGGCTTTTGGCTCTTGTTACTGGTGTCCCTTGGGGCTTGTAAAGGAAAGACATCAAGTGTACAGGAAACCTTGTTCAGCGGGGTGATCCGGGTTGCTGTCGATGAAACGTTATCTCCCTTGGCCGAGGAAGCTATTAACGTTTTTGAGGCGCAATATAATCAGGCGGGTGTAATACCACTTTACACGAGTGAAGTGGAAGCGATCAATTTGCTGTTACGTGATAGTGTGCGGTGGGTTTTGGCTACACGACCACTGACGGAAAACGAATTAGAGTCATTCCACAGCAAGAAGTTTTTTCCGGAGTCGGTGAAGGTAGCCACTGATGGGATAGCCTTGATCGTGAACAGGCAAAATGCCGATTCGATATTCAATTTGGCTCTGTTGCAAAAGATATTTACCGGGGAGATTACCCGTTGGGAGGAGATTGCCCCGGGGTCCTGCGCGGGAGAGATACAGGTGGTTTTCGATCACCCGAATTCAAGCACCGTGAGGTACGCGATTGATTCGATTTGCGGGGAGGGGCAGTTGTCCGAGCGTTGTCACGCGGCGGGGACGAACCGGAAGGTGATTGATTACGTGGCACGTACCCGTGGTGCTTTGGGGGTAATAGGTGTGAACTGGATCAGTGATGACAGGGATTCGCTTTGTCGCGATTTTCTCGACGAGATACAGGTGGCACGCGTGAGTCGTGCCGACCGACCGACGTACGGGAATAGTTACCAGCCTTACCAGTATTATCTCTATACCGGACAGTATCCCTTGCGACGGGATATTTATATTTTACTGAATGATCCCCGTGGTGTTTTGCCCACGGGATTGACTTCTTTTTTCTCCGGTTCGCGGGGACAGCGTATCGTGTTGAAGGCCGGTTTGCTACCGGCAACAATGCCCGTGAATATCGTGAACGTGAGAGAACAAATCTAACCATAAATTTGAAGACGATGAATACAAAATGGATATTATACGGACTGTTCTTTTCGCTCCTTTCCGTGAGCGTGAAGGCGGCAGATAACAGGGTAGGGATAGATCTCTACGAGTCGGGAATGACCGGTGCGGCAAAAGTGTTTTTTCTGGATAATCTGCCGACGCTGACGGATAATGTACGGCAGGCTGAGGCGTGTTATTACCTCGGGGAATGTTATCTGACGCTAGGGCAGAGGGATTCTGCCGGTTTTTATTACGATAAAGGTGTGGGATTGCAACCGGATTACCCGTACAATCGGGTGGGACAGGCAAGTCTGAAGTTGAATGACGATCCTTCCGGCGCGGAGGCTTTATTGAAGGATGCCCTCGGAATGAAAGGGTATAAAAAAGACGCTACCCTGCAAATCGCTATCGCGAGGGCTTACTTGCACGCCGGTGATGCCGCGAAGGCTATGGAGCACGTGAATAAGGCGAAAGAGTTGGATGACAAGAGCGGTTTGCCCTATCTCGTGGAAGGCGACATTCTGGTGATGCAGGGACACACCGGGGATGCTTGTGCCAAGTACGAGTCGGCTACTTATTTTTCTCCGGATTGTCTGGGGGCTTATTTGAAGCAGGCACAGATATACATGTCCACCAATCGTTCGCTTTCTCTCGAGAAGTTGAATAAAGTGCGCGAGATATCGCCCGATTTTTGCGGGGCTTACTGTTCCTTGGGAGAATTGCACGAGATGTCCGGAAATAGTAAGGCGGCGGCAGAGAATTATACTAAGTTTATCCGTTCGGGGTATTACGACACGGAGAATTTGCTTCGTTATGCGGGGATATTGTATTTCGACAAGCAATATGCCGGGATGTTGCCCGTGCTGGAACAGGTGTTGAATGAACGACCGGATAATTTAGTGGCGAAACGGTTGTACGCGTACTGTCTGGCGAAGCGGGAAGACGGGGAGAAGTGTTTGCAGGCTATCCGGCATTTTATAGAGTCAACCCCGGAAGAACATCAGATTTATCAGGATTTCCTGTGTTATGCCGAGCAATTGGAGGCAAACAAGAATTACAATGATGCCGTGGTGTTTTACGAGAAGGCTTTGCAAACGGATGCCAAACATCAAGAGCTGAACAAGGAAATCGCGGATATTTTCGCGAAGACCAATCAATTGGATTCGGCTGTGGTATATTACAATCGTTATATTGATTCTGCCGGAGAGGCATCGGCGGAAGATTTATTGAAATTGGGCAAATGCTATTATAACATGGCTTGCCGGGATTCCGTTGTCAACGAACAGAAAGCGGAACTCGTGAAAGCCGATAGTTTGTTTGCCGCGTTGAGTGACAAGGTGCCGAGTAGTTACGTGGGATATTTCTGGCGGGCACGCGTTAATTCGATGCTCGATCCGGAAACCTTGGAAGGGTTGGCAAAACCTTATTACGAGAAAGTGGTAGAAATAGGACTGTCGAACACGGAACGTTATAAACGGGAACTGATAGAGAGTTACAAGTATCTGGGGTATTACCATTACGTTGTTGCCGATGCTATCACGACGAAAAATAATGGAAATCCCGATTCGGCAAAAGGTGAATACGAGGAAGCAAAGGAGTTTTTCTCTAAGGTGCTGGCGTTGGATGCCAAGGACGAGATTGCTTTGAAGGCACTGGAAAGTATAAAACTTTAATAATTTTAGATTTAGTGATTTTAGATTGAGTAAAACGACTCGTGCAAGTTGCACATAGCTTTCCCCGAGGAGTGGATGCGGGTAAGTCTTTTTTTTTCCACCGTTGGGGTGTTTTGGTATGGAAATTGCACTATATCCCACAGAACAATAAAAAGGAAATATGAAGTTTTGGTTGAAAATATTGTCTGTCGTTATTATAACGTTTTGTTTCGGGATAAATGTTTTGTCCGGGGAGAACACGTTTGAAGGACGTACGGAAAACAGGACGGAGTATTTCGCTTCTACCCGGTTGGACGGGGAATTTACTTTGAGCGATTTGGCAAGAACCTACGATTTCGTTGGTGGTGCGTTTATCCTATCCGCATCAATTGATTTACCGGGCGATACGGGTATTGAAAAAGAAAAAAGAGGTGGTTTGTCTAAACTGCTCTCGTGCCATGATTCGGTCTTGAAGTCACATCACATTATTTGTCAGGAAAAATTCCGAGAATATTTATTCACAAAGCATGTCCATGGATTTTATATCTATCGGATAGGTCGTTTAGTTATTTAGCGGTATTGCCGGGATATATTCTCTCGTGCAGGGGAGAAAAAAAGCGTGTAGAAAGTTTGTTGGAAAGAAACTTTCCCGGTGAATATACGTTAAAGTTAAAAGTAAGCATTTAAAGAACGTTTAAATTATATATTATGAGACAGAATGTCGGGTACGTGACGCAAGTGATTGGTCCTGTCGTGGACGTGATTTTCGAGAATGACGGGGGAGATTTGCCACCTATTTACGAGGCGCTTGAAATCGAGCGGGACAATGGAGCCAAGTTGATTGTCGAGGTTGAACAGCACGTGGGTGAAGACACGGTGCGCTGCGTGGCAATGGATACGACGGACGGGTTGTATCGCGGGATGAAAGTGGTTGACTTGGGGCGGACGTTGACGATGCCCACGGGCGATCAGATTAAGGGACGTCTGTTGAACGTGACGGGTGATGCTATTGATTATCTGTCCCCGCTGGAATACAAAGATACGCTTTCCATTCACCGGGAAGCCCCGAAATTCGAGGATCTGTCCATACAGGAAGAATTGTTATTGACGGGTATCAAGGTGATCGATTTACTGGAACCTTATTCCAAAGGGGGGAAAATCGGTTTGTTCGGTGGTGCCGGTGTCGGTAAAACCGTGTTAATCATGGAAATGATCAATAATATAGCCAAGGGACATAACGGGTATTCCGTGTTTGCCGGAGTCGGTGAACGTACGCGTGAGGGGAATGACCTTTTGCGGGAGATGATCGAGTCGGGTGTAATTAATTACGGTGACAAGTTCAAGGAGGAAATGGCTCAAGGCAAATGGGATTTGGAAAGCGTGGACATGGATAAAGTGCGGGAATCACAGGCCACGCTCGTGTTCGGGCAGATGAACGAGCCCCCCGGGGCACGTTTGCGGGTGGCTTTGTCGGGATTGACCGTGGCGGAGATGTTCCGGGATTCGAATGAAGGCGGTAAGGAGATATTGTTCTTTATTGATAATATATTCCGTTTCACGCAAGCGGGTTCGGAAGTTTCGGCGTTGCTGGGACGTATGCCGTCGGCGGTGGGCTATCAACCCACGTTGGCATCGGAGATGGGTAAATTGCAGGAGCGCATCACTTCGACGAAAAACGGTTCGATTACATCTATTCAAGCTATTTACGTGCCGGCGGACGACTTGACTGACCCCGCTCCGGCGACGACATTCAGTTTCTTGGATGCGACCACGGTATTGAGCCGTAAGATCACGGAATTAGGTATTTATCCGGCAGTGGACCCCTTGGAATCGAATTCACGTATTCTTGACCCGGCTATCGTGGGTGAAGAACATTATCACACGGCGCAGAGGGTTATCGAATTGTTGCAGCATTATAACGAGTTACAGGATATTATTGCCATATTGGGAGTGGATGAGTTGTCGGATTCGGATAAGATTGTCGTGGCTCGTGCCAGACGGGCGCAACGTTTCTTGTCACAACCATTCCATGTGGCGGAGCAATTCACGGGTATTCCGGGTGTGATGGTTCCACTGGAGGAAACTATTCGCGGGTTCAAGATGATTTTGGATGGCGATATGGACGAGTACCCTGAACAAGCCTTTATGAACGCCGGAACGATTGACGACGTGATCAAGAAAGGAAAAGAGATGATGGAGAAAGCGAAAAGCAATTGAAAATTGAAAATTGAAAGTTGAAAATTGAAAATGAAATGAACGATGATAGGGGAGGTGCCCGAAGGGCGGAGGAGTTCAATTTAAAATCTAAAATCTAAAATCAAAAGCGTTCGCTCGTGCGGCTGTAATCTAAAATCATAAATCATAAATCTAAAATTAATCAGGATGGTTTTAAGAATAGTATCTCCGGAAAAAGTGCTTTATAAAGGTGAAGTGCAAATGGTGAAACTACCCGGTACGGTGGGACAGTTCACGGTATTGGAGCATCACGCCCCGTTAGTGTCCACGTTGACAGCGGGAAAGCTGGTTTACCGGGGGGCGAGCGGGGAGAAGGAAATTGATATAAAAGGAGGAGTCGTGGAGGTGCGGGATAACAACGTGGTGGTATGTATAAATTGATAAACGAATGAAAGGTTATGCAAGACATATATTGACGGTATTCTTTTCGCTGACGGTGGCTTTGAACGTGTCCGCGCGGGAGGTTGTTGCCGTGAATGATACACTGACAACGGAAGATGAAATTGTTGCTCGGGTGGATTCGCTGGGGCAGGAAGTCGAGGAAGAAGCGAAAGCGTTTAACCCGAAAGAAACCATTTTCGAGCACCTTGGTGATGAATACGGTTGGAATATCGTGGGGCGTGTGACTCTTCCATTGCCAGTGATTGTTAGGGGAATAGACGGAAGTTGGCACGTGTTCAGTTCCACGCGTCTGGAGAACGGGAAGGAATACGAGGGATTTTATATCGCCCGCGAGGGAACTCACGAGGGGAAGATTGTCGCCACGGACGCGACGGGAAACGTGTATCGTCCGTATGATTTCTCTATCACGAAAAACGCGTTTTCTATCATGATAAGCGCTTTGATTACCATGTTAATCGCCTTTTCGTTGGTGCGTTATTACCGGAAAAACAAATACAAAGCCCCTAGAAAGGGTGTCGGTTCAATCGAGATGGTCGTGGAGATGTTGTACAAAGAGGTTATCGTGAGCGTGTTGGGAAAAGAGGCGAGAAAATACGCGCCTTATCTACTGACATTGTTTTTCTTTATATTCATCTCTAACTTGATGGGATTGGTCGCGTTCTTCCCCGGGGGAGCAAATGTAATGGGAAATATGTCTATCACGCTTGTACTGGCAGTTTGTACCTTTGTCGTGGTGAACGTGTCGGGAACGAAGGAATACTGGAAAGAGATTTTCTGGCCGGATGTACCGTTCGCGTTGAAATGTCCGGTGCCCTTGTTGCCGATAATCGAGATTTTCGGGGTATTCACGAAACCAATCGCTCTTATGATTCGTCTTTTCGCGAATATGCTGGGAGGACACTTGATTGTGCTGGTATTGATTTCGTTGATATTCATGTTCGGCGTGATGGGGCAGGTGGTTGTCGGGGTGACAACGATATTCTCGGTACTGTTTGCGGTGTTTATGAACTTGATACACGTGCTGATCGGATTTATCCAAGCGTACGTGTTTATGTTACTGTCGACGATATTTATCGGGTTAGCGAGAGTGAAGCGATTGAGTGATTTATAATAGAATAATTTGAATCAATAAATCTAAAATAAATAAGGTTATGGAAAGTTTAATTTTATTGGAAGCCGCGGTAGCCGGAATGAGTCTGGCAAAGATAGGTGCTTGTGTTGGTGCGGGTATAGCCGCTATTGGTGCCGGTATCGGTATTGGTAAGATTGGTTCTTCTGCTATGGACGCTATTGCCCGTCAGCCGGAAGAAACGAATAACATCAGAACGAATATGATTGTGATTGCCGCGTTGATAGAGGGTGTTGCCCTTTTCGCGATTATCGTTTGTTTATTAGCATTGTTTGTATAAAAAGAAGCTATGTCATTGTTTACACCGGAATTCGGATTAGTGTTTTGGATGCTGGTTGTCTTCTTGATTCTTTTCGGCATCTTGGCAAAATACGCTTGGCCTGCCATTGTCCGTATGTTGGACGAGCGGGCGGACTTTATCGATAAAGGCGTGGTTTATGCTCAAGAAGCGAAGGAAGACCGGGAGAAGGCACAGGCAGATGTCAAGACGTTGCTGGCGGAAGCGCACAAGCAACAATTGGACGTGCTGCAGCAGACGGAACGACTGAAACGGGAGATGATAGCGGATGCACGCAAGGCAGCGGAGAACGAGGCGCAACGGGTGAGAGAAGCTGCCAACTTATCAATAGAGCAGGCGAAAAGAGAAGCGGAACGGCAATTACGGGTACAAGTGGCATCTTTGTCTTTGCAGATAGCAGAGAAGGTGATGCGGAAAGATCTGTCTTCCGATAAGGCTCAAATGGAGATTATCGGTAAGCTGTTGGACGAGCTTGAAAATAAAGAGTAAAGGAGGAAGGTATGGACGAAGGATTGATTGCTCGTAGATACGCGAAGGCTCTGCTTCGATACTCGCAAGAACTGGGTGCTGCCGATTTGGTTTACGAGAAGATGAAATTATTCGAGATAAACTATATCGCTCACCCCGATTTGCAAAAGGCTTTGTTGAATCCGTTGTTGTCACCCGGGGATAAGGAGATGCTTCTTTCCACGGCTATCGGAATCGAGCCGGGAGAAGCGTATATCAAGGGGATTCGTTTGTTGATAAAGAATCACCGGGAGATGTATGTAAGACAAATCTGTCTGATGTTCCAAAAACTCTACCGGGAGGCTTACGGTATCATCCGGGTGAAGATTACCACCGCGGTGGAATTGTCGAAGGAGGCTCTGGAACAAATAGAGGATTACGTGAAACGTCGCTATGCCTCGAAAAAGATAGAATTTGTCCATAAAGTTGATTCGACGATTATCGGTGGTTTCGTGTTACAGATCGGTACGGAGCAATTAGATGCCTCGTTGATGAAGGAACTGAAGGAGATAGGAGTAGGGTTAGGACTGGAAGAGAATTATTGATTCAATGATTGATGATTCAGTGATTAAAAAGAAATGAAGTATGTTGAAAGCGAATGAAATATCGGATATATTAGAGATGCAGCTCAAGGAGGTGGATACTCGAATGGTTTTTGAAGAAGTGGGTAGAGTGATGGAAGTAGGTGACGGGGTTGCCCATGTCTTCGGGTTGGATAATGTTCGGGCAAACGAGTTGCTCGAATTTGAGAACGGGGTTCGGGGAGTCGCTATGAACTTGGAGGAGGACAACGTGGGTGTGATTCTGATGAATGCCGGCGACCGCGTGAAAGAGAATTACACGGTGAAGCGTACCGGGAACATCGCTTCCATCAAGGTGGGAGAAGGTTTGCTCGGGCGGGTGATTAATACTTTGGGTGATCCGATCGACGGGGTTGGTGCGATTCAGGGTGATTTAATGCAGTTGCCGTTGGAACGTAAGGCTCCGGGTGTAATCTATCGTCAACCGGTGAAAGAACCTTTGCAGACAGGTATCAAGGCTATCGACTCTATGGTGCCTATCGGACGCGGGCAGCGGGAGCTGATTATCGGTGATCGACAGACGGGGAAGACCTCTATCGCGGTGGATACGATATTGAACCAAAAAAGGTATTTTGACAAAGGTGATCCGGTTTATTGTATTTACGTGGCTATCGGGCAGAAAGCATCCTCTGTGGCTATGCTCGTGAACACATTGCAGGAGCGGGGTGCCATGGAATACACGGTCGTGGTGGCGGCAAACGCCTCTGATTCGGCAGCCATGCGGTATTACGCGCCGTTTGCCGGAGCAACCATTGGCGAGTATTTCCGGGATAGCGGACGTAATGCACTTGTGATATATGACGACCTTTCCAAGCAGGCGGTAGCTTACCGGGAGATATCTTTGATTTTGCGTCGTCCGTCAGGTCGTGAGGCTTACCCGGGTGATATTTTCTACCTGCATTCCCGTTTGTTGGAAAGAGCCGCGCGTATTATTTCCAGCGATGAGATGGCACTGACGATGAATGATCTGCCGGAAAACTTGAAACCGATGGTGAAAGGGGGCGGTTCGTTGACAGCCTTACCGATTATCGAGACACAGGCAGGCGACGTATCGGCATATATTCCCACGAACGTGATCTCTATCACGGACGGTCAGATATTTCTTGAAGCCAGTTTGTTTAACGAGGGTATGCGTCCGGCAATTAACGTGGGTATTTCGGTATCCCGTGTAGGTGGTAACGCCCAGTTAAAGGCCATGAAAAAGATTGCCGGAACGCTGAAGATCGATCAGGCACAATACCGGGAACTGGAATCGTTCTCCAAATTCGGCGGTGATATGGATTCCGTGACGGAAATGGTGATAGACAAAGGGCGTAAGAACGCACAATTGTTGATACAACCCCAACATTCCCCGATGCCCGTGGAGGAAGAAATTGCTGTCATATATTGCGGTACCCAAGGATTGTTACGGAACGTGGCAATAAAACATATTGCCGAATTTGAAAAAATGTTTTTAGAAATCTTGCGTTCCAGATACCAAAAGGAGATTCTTGAACCGTTGAGTAAGGGTATGCTGGATGAAAATATTTCCAAGCTACTGGAAGAAGTTGCCGGGGATGTGGCACAAACGTTTAATGATTAGAGTTCATAAAGTTTGTAAAGTTCATAAAGTTTATAAAGTAACGGGTGTCCTTCGGACAAGGTTTAATGGCAGCGTGAACTGTCGTAAACAAAGCCCGCGGGTTCCAAAATCTTATGAACTTTACAACCTTACAAACCTTATGAACTTTATAAACCTTATAAACTTTATAAACTGACTATGGCATCTACACGTGAATTGAAAGGAAGGATTAGTTCGGTACACTCTTCTCAGAAGATTACCGGGGCGATGAAGATGATTTCATCGGCAAGGTTGAGAAAGTCCGAAAATGCGTTGAATAACGCCCGACCTTACATGGAACAGTTACAGAATATATTGGATCATATTGCGGCGCAGACATGTTACTATCAGTCCCCGTTAAGCCAAGAGAGAACGGTGCAACGGGTGGCTGTTGTCATTTTTGCCGCTAACGAGGGATTATGCGGGGCTTTTAACCTGACACAGTACAAGAAGTTGTTGGAAACCCTGAACGAGTATAGTACTCAAGTGAAATCGCCGATACAGGTGTATCCCATAGGTAGAAAGATCGTGAACGAGGTGAAGCGGACGGCAGGGGTGGAAACGATGGAAATACCCGAGTTCTTCGAGGCGAAACAGTATGCTGACGGGTGTACGGCCTTGGCGGACGAGTTGATCCGACGTTTTATGGCAAAAGAAATTGATAGGGTAGACGTGATATACTCTCATTACAAGAGTATGGGCACGCAGATCGTCACCCGCGTGCAGTTACTCCCGTGGGTGCCGCGGGAAACAAATGTTCTCTCCGGAAAGGAACAGAACACAGTTTATATCTACGAGCCTAATTGTGAAGAGATTCTGGAAACGGTGTACCCTTTGGTAATTCATTCCATCATGTATCGCTATTTGTTGGAAAACCAAACTTCGGAACAGGCATCCCGGATACTCTCCATGCAAATGGCAAATGATAACGCTATCAAGCTGTTGAAAGGTCTACAACTGGAATATAATAAACTCCGGCAACAGAACATCACGGCAGAATTAATGGACATAGTGGGAGGCTCGCTAGAGTAATTTTAAATATTAATATTAAAGAAACATAATGATACAAACTTGATAAAACATGACTGTAACCCTGATTATTTTAGCTTTATCCGCGTTCTTTTTTGTAAATGGTAAGATAAGATCTGATGTCGTTGCGCTTTGTGCTTTAGTTCTTTTGATTCTGTTCAATATATTGACACCGGAAGAGGCTCTTTCCGGTTTCTCCAATTCAATCGTGATCATGATGATCGGGTTATTTGTCGTCGGGGGTGCGATATTTCAGACCGGATTGGCTAAGATGATCAGTAGTAAGATATTGAAACTCGCGGGGGATAGCGAGTTAAAACTTTTTATCCTCATTATGCTGGTGACTGCCGCTATCGGTGCTTTCGTGAGTAATACCGGAACCGTGGCGCTCATGCTTCCTATCGTCGTGAGTATGGCGGTAAGTGCCAAAGTGAGTCCCAGTCGTTATTTGATGCCGTTGGCGTTTGCCAGTAGCATGGGAGGTATGGCAACCTTGATTGGTACACCGTCGAACTTGGTGATTCAAAACGCCTTATTAGGAGCCGGATACGAGGGGTTATCCTTTTTCTCTTTTACCCCCGTGGGTATTATTTGCGTATTCGTGGGTATTATCGTGTTGATTCCGTTAAGTAAGATATTTCTTGTAAAGAAAGATGAGAAAAAGATAGAGAAAAAAGCGAGAAATAAATCGGTTAAAGATTTAGCTTACGAGTATCAGATCGCGCAAAACCTGTTTCGGGTAGGGGTGAAGAAAAACTCTTTGTTTTGTGGCAAGACGTTGGTCGAATTGAATATCACGGGAAAATATAACTTGACTATTCTGGAAATACGGCGAGAATCCAACACGCAAAATCCTTTCATGAAAACCATAGACCAGAGATTGGCGGGTCCGGATACGGCGTTGCAGGAGGGGGATGTCCTCTATGTGCTGGGACAATTCGCGCAAGTGGAAGTATTGGTCGGGGAGAATTATTTGGATTTGTTGGATACGCATACCGCCGAAGTTTCCGATAAACATGTCAAACAAGATGTGAACTTCGGGGAGATGGGGATTGCCGAGGTGTTATTGATGCCGAATTCGCAGTTGATAAACCGGGCTGTCAAAGATTCCGGTTTCCGGGAGAAATACCGTGTTAATGTCTTGGGTATCCAACGGGGCGGGAAATACATATTACAGGATTTGAAAGACGAGAAAATGCACTCCGGTGATGCCTTGCTGGTTCAAGGTACGTGGCAGGATATCGCTCGTTTGAACGAGATGCAGTCCGAGTGGGTGGTGGTCGGTCAGCCGCTGGCAGAAGCTGCCAAGGTTACGCTGGATCACAAAGCACCTGTGGCGGCGGCAATCATGCTTCTGATGATTGTGGCTATGGTTTTCGATTCTATCCCGATTCCACCCGTGGCGGCGGTAATCGTGGCAGCCTTGTTAATGGTATTGACCGGATGTCTTCGTAACGTGGAGGATGCCTATAAAACGATAAACTGGGAAAGTATCGTGTTGATAGCAGCTATGTTGCCCATGTCGCTTGCCTTGGAGAAGACGGGGGCTTCGTCCGTGATTTCTTCCGGATTAGTGAATTCTTTAGGTGGTTTCGGTCCTGTTATCCTTTTGGCGGGTATTTATTTCACCACATCATTGTTGACCATGTTTATCAGTAACACGGCAACGGCAGTGCTTTTAGCCCCTATTGCCATGCAGGCAGCCATAAACACGGGGGTGAGCCCTTATCCGTTCCTCTTTGCCGTCACGGTTGCCGCGAGCATGTGTTTTGCTTCCCCGTTCTCCACGCCGCCTAATGCTTTGGTGATGTCTGCCGGGAAATACACGTTTATGGATTACGTGAAAGTGGGATTACCGCTTCAGATTATCATGGGAATCGTCATGATATTCATATTGCCTTTGTTATTTCCATTTTAGTGTGAAAGGGGTAGAAATTTATGATTTTTTGATTGATAATTGCTAAATTCATTGTTCCTTTGCAGGGTAAAAACCGATAGACGTGCTGGAACGATTAAGATCATGGATGTTGCCGTTGGCTATGTTGGGTGGGGGTATATTTTACTCCTTCTTTAATTTGTTTGCTTTTCTGACACCTTATTTGATTTCCGTGATGTTGCTGATCACCTGTTGTCGCTTGTCGATACGGGAGATGCGGTTTACTCGCTTGCATGCATGGATGTTGATGGTACAAGTTTTCGGCAGCGTGATCGTGTATGGTGTCCTATGCTATTTCGATCGGGTGTTGGCGGAGGCGATGATGATATGCGTGTTGGCTCCCACGGCGGTTGCGGCGGCGGTGATCACGGGGATGCTTGGTGGAAGCGTGCCTTGTCTGGCAACCTACACGCTGGCAAGCAATCTTTGCGTGGCAATCGTGGCTCCGGTCATGTTCTCGTTGGTTGGGGTGCGGGACGGGGTGTCGTTCGGTCAGTCGGTTTGGTATATTTGCACTCAGGTGGGACCTTTGTTGCTTTTACCTCTTGCCGGGGCTTGGGTGTTGGAGTATTTTGTTCCTTCCGTGCACAAAATATTGCGTGCCCGCCAGAGTATTTCGTTTTACCTGTGGAGTTTGAGTCTGACGATCGTGACGGGGAGAACGGTGTTTTTTATCATGCAGCAGGATAGTAAGGACTACGGGGCGGAGATTCTGATGGCTATCGCTGCTCTGGTGCTTTGCATCGCACAATTCGCTCTCGGGCGTCGGATCGGGAAAAAATATGGTGAAACGATCGCGGGGGGACAAGGACTCGGGCAAAAAAACACGATTCTCGCTATCTGGATGGCACAGGTGTACCTGTCGCCTCTCTCTTCCATAGGTCCGGCGGCGTATGTTCTGTGGCAAAATAGTATTAATGCTTTTCAGTTATATCGTAAGAGAAATACAGCGGGTGGCGTGAAAGACGAACGATGATAATTCGTGAAAGGTTTGGAATTCTCCTAAAATTATAATAAATTGCAATCATAATATCGCGAATCAGCGATAAATACATGATATCATGAATAATTGGACTATAATAAAGACTTTCGTTTATCCACAAGATGCTTATATGGCAAAGGCATACCTAGAGTCGGCAGGAGTAGATACATTATTGCAGGACGAGCTGACAGCTCAAGTAAATAATTTCTATTCTAACGCGATTGGTGGTGTGAAGTTGTGGGTGCGGGACGAACATTTGTCGGAAGGGGTGAAGTTGTTGCAAGAGGGGGGATATATTACTTCGGTCGATTTGGTGCAAGAAGATGAGGTATGGATTGTTGAAGCGGATAAAACTACGGATAGGACGTGTTGTCCCTTTTGTGGCTCTTCTAATATTGGTGTAAAGAAATCTCCCGACGTGATCATGATTGTGATATACTTCTTGTTGTCGGCGTTGTTCCCGATATTCAAGTCGGTGAATAAATGCTTTGATTGTGATAAGGTGTGGAAATTTAAAAAGAAAAGAAATCATGGAAGAAGTGGAAATCCCGGAAATTGACAGAGAAGGTTTGGAAGAAGAAGCAAAGGCTATATTCCCGAACGAGGAAAAAAGAAAATTGTACGTGGATATCTTGGTGAAGAGTGTGGAGGAAGCCAAGGCATTAACTAATCTTGTGTCCTTGATGGTAGAGTACCCGGAGATCGTGACTAACGCTGACTCCCGACGGAAAATGCACGAGGCGCTTGAGGCGCATCGCGAGAAAATGGGCGAACTTGAAAAGAAGGTGAAGAAATTGTGACATTTAGAGTTTTAACTTTGAACTCTAAGCTCTTTTACTTGCTTCTTCGTTTTCTTGTTAATAAGAATAAATCCAATGACGATCAGTACGAGGGCGATCGGGTCGTGCCAAGAGAATTTCTGTAAGCCGATGGCGATAGAAACGATAGCCCCCGTGATAGGGAGTAAATATATATACGCGCTTTCCACGAATGGGGTAATGTATACCAAGGCTTTCAGGCTCAGGAAGTAAGCGAGCATCGTGGAGAACACGAGCGTGAATCCCAGTTCCAACCAGATGTGTGTCGGTGCGACGGACGTGAATATCGGTGCGTTCAAGACTTGATGAATACCGAACGGAAACGTGATAATCATGGCGGCCAGACTCATCCACCGCATAACGATGACGGAATTGAACTTTTGTGTATAAGGTTTTATTAAAATCAGGTACAAGGCGTTAAACACGGAAGATACGAAGATAAGAACGTCACCCGTGACCGAATCCTTGACCGCTCCGGCATGGGGAGTTATGGATACATACACCGTCCCGGCAAGGCCGAGTATGATACCGATTGCCTTATACCAGTTAAAAGAGGCATGTAACAGAAGCACGGCAAGACCGATCACGATGATCGGCTGGGTGGTACGGATCACGAAAGCATCCACTGGACCGGTCATGTTCAATCCGTTGATATAAAGTAATAAATTCCCACCGATGCCGAGTACACCCCCGAGCATCATCATTAGAATGTCTTTTTTTGTCGGTTTCGCTTGTCCTTTTGTCGGAAGAAACAACGAGATCAGCCAGAATCCCGCGGCCATCATGGTACAGCGGAGTAACACGAGCCCGTGGGGTCCTATCCACGAGGGCATAAGGATCTTCATGAAGTTCGTGTTGAAACTGTATATGATGATTGTAGACAAGACCATAAGATGCCCTATGATCTCTTTGGGCTTACCGGTTGTTTCCATTCTTTTCTATTTTCCGTGATAAACGGAAACCGGAAGAAGAAAGTTACAGAGTAAGGTCCATAAAGTCCATGGAGCCCTGCGGACTTTATGGACTTTACGGACTACTTGCACAAGTCAAGAGCTGCGTCTCCGGCGGGAATCGGGTCCCGTTTGATAGAAAAGTGGAAACGTGTTCCCCGTCCCTCGGATGAGGTGAACTGTATCGTTCCGCCCATAGCCTCGATGTATGCTTTGCAGATTGATAATCCAAGTCCCGTACCTTCCGTGAAGGTGTTCGCCTTGTAGAACCTCTCGAAAAGATTGGCATGAATCTTCGAGGGCATCCCTTTTCCGGTATCCTCTACCACGAAGTTGATCGTGTTTTGCTCCTTGTTCAGGGAATAACTCAGGCGGATGTGTCCCTTGTTCGTGAACTTCTGGGCATTCGATAAAAGGTTTACGATCACTTGGTACAACTTCTGCTGGTCAGTGTAGACGAGCAGGTCCGGGGTGTCGCCTTCCAAATATAACTCCACGTTCGGGTGCGTGTTGTTCATGCGCATTAATAGAATATCTTGACAAAACTCGTGCAGGCAGAACGTGGTCATTTGAAGCTCTATCTTGTGCGCGTCGATTCTTGCCAGTCGCAACACGTCGTTTGCCATATGCGACAACTGGTCGGAATGTTCATAGATAAGATTCATGTACTCGTTGCGCTGGTTCTCGGTCAGCGTCTTGTCGGTGCTGACCAGATTTGCCCAACCCAATATACAATTCAACTGATCGTTGATATCGTTACCCAGTTTTTCCAGAAACGAGAATTTCGATTTCTCTATACGTCCCGTCTTGTCCAGTGCGTCCTGCAATCTGATCTGGGCTTGTTTCAGTTCCGTGATATCATGAATGGTGATCAACATTTCCGGGCGACAGTTCATATCCATGTACGATCCTGACACGGAGACATTGCACTTTATTGACTTCTTCTCCGATACGCGCAGGCTGACAACGGCTTCTAAATTCGAGAAGTCCTTCCTCATGCGGAATGCTTCCGTGATCGCTTGCCGGATGGGGCAGGTCTGACAAAGTTCCCCGTTCCCGCATCCTTTCTCGAAAGAGTTGACACACTGGAGTAATTCACCTACTCTTTTTTTCCGGTTATCGTCCCGTGTATCAGTCACGGTGTAATAATTTGTTTTCTCCACGATAAAATCCTTGTCGATAACTAGGATATACGCTTTAATATGTTGCAGGATAAAATCAAATAACGCTCCCGATGCCTCGATCTCTTGCCCTCTTTTACTGCTCATCGTCCTTGCTCTCATGTACAAGCAGAAGAGTAATAAAATAACGCCGCTTAATATTGTAATGATAATACAACTATTCATACTACACGCTTCTAAATTCACCACAAAGTTTGTTATAATTTACCGATGTTCCAAAGTATAGATTTAAAATTTCTATCTTTTTAAGAAAATCGTTTCCGCGAAACAGTCCCTTGGTAGCTTGATTTTCGAATTGGCATATTGATAATCACCTTGATCCTGTATAGAAACCAAGCCGGGATAAGTATTGTTACTAGACGAATTTTAGAGCAAATCCTCGTATTCCTTGTGTCGTGCCACGTAAGCGCGAGCGAAAGGACACGTGATAATTACTTTCAACTTCTTTTCTCTGGCATAATCCAGCGCCTGCTTTACCAGCGCCGAGCCGTAACCTTTGCTTTGCAAGGGCTTCGGGACGAATGTATGTACTATGTTGATTCCCCCGTCAAAGGGTTTGTATTCCACAACGGCCGTTTTGCCGTTATCTTGAATTTCGAACAGATGCATCTGTTCATTGTGCTTGATTTCCATATCCGAGTGTTTTGAGTTTATATCTATTGGAGTATACGATATACTTTCCAACACAGTTTCAGTTTTATTAAAAAATAACGAATACCTTCATTTTCAATTCTCCATTATTTTGAAACGTCTTTTCCTCTTTCATCGTATTAATTTTATGAATATATTTGTATTCTTCATCAATTTAACCATTAAATAGTAAATAATGTCTCATTTACCGACTTTGATAACCGACCTCGCGCTCATTCTTGTATCGGCGGGGATTATTACCCTTTTGTTTAAATGGCTCAAACAACCCCTTGTGTTGGGGTATATCGTGGCGGGACTTCTCGCGGGCCCTTACGTGCATGTTTTTCCCACGGTGGGGGATATCGAGAATATTAATATCTGGGCGGAAATCGGGGTAGTATTCCTGCTTTTCGCGCTAGGACTGGAGTTTAGTTTCAAGAAGTTGGTGAACGTGGGTTCGACAGCGTTTATCACGGCGATCACGGAGGTGGTCACGATGCTGATTATCGGTTATCTCGTGGGCTATATGCTGGGGTGGTCAACGATGAACAGCATTTTCCTCGGGGGGATGTTATCTATGTCTTCCACGACGATTATCATCAAGGCATTTGACGATCTGGGTTTACGTAGCCAGCGATTCACGGGGATTGTGTTCGGGACGCTCGTCGTCGAAGATCTGGTGGCAATATTGATGATGGTGTTGCTTTCCACCATGGCGGTCAGCCAGCAATTCGCGGGAGAGGAACTCATCATGAGCGTCTTTAAAGTAATCTTCTTCCTTGTCCTCTGGTTCCTGATCGGGATATTTATCATTCCTTTGATATTGAAAAAAGTCAAGAAGTTGATGAACGACGAGACATTATTGGTCGTCGCTCTCGGTCTGTGCCTCGGTATGGTGGTGCTGGCAACGGAAACGGGATTCTCTGCCGCTCTCGGGGCTTTTATCATGGGTTCCATACTGGCGGAAACGGTGGAGGCGGAGCGTATCGAGCATATTATCAAACCGGTGAAAGACTTGTTCGGGGCTATCTTTTTCGTTTCCGTGGGAATGTTGGTCGATCCGGCGATACTCGTGGAATACGCGTGGCCGGTAGCGATCATCACGCTGGTGACCATTGTCGGTAAAGCTTGCTTCTCGACGTTCGGCGTCCTCTTGTCGGGACAAACGCTGAAGACTTCCGTTAAATCCGGGTTCAGCCTTGCGCAGATCGGGGAATTTGCCTTTATCATCGCCTCGTTGGGCGTGTCGCTGAAAGTTCTCGATGATTACGTTTACCCGATCATTGTTGCCGTTTCCGTGATCACGACTTTCACGACGCCTTATTTTATCCGGCTCGCGGATCCTTTTGCTGACTGGTTGTACCGGGTGTTGCCCGATCGTACCTGCAACTTCCTCGATCGCTATTCTTCCGGCGCGAAGACAATCAATCACGAGAGCGATTGGAAAAAACTGTTGAAAAGCTTTCTTGGGCGCCTCTCGATATTCAGTATATTACTGACCGCTGTCTTCTTGCTCTCTACACACGGGATATACCCGTTGATGACAGATCAATTCCCCGACTCGCCCGTGCTCGACAACGTGGTTACCGTCGTGTTGACACTGGTACTGATGGCGCCGTTTCTTATCGCGCTCGTGTCAAACAAGTACAATTCGCGCGAATTATTCATGAGTCTTTGGAATGATAGTAAATACAACCGGGGACGGCTGGTGTCGATGGTGCTTTTCCGGGTATTCGTGGCGACGTTTTTCGTGTCACTCGTGTTGATCAGGTATTTCCATATCCAGTACGGTATCGTGATTATCATTGCCCTTGGGATACTGGCGTTATTCCTTGTTTTTCGGCGTGACTTGAATCAGTATGCCAGATTGGAGAAACGTTTTCTGTTGAATCTGAACCAGCGGGAGGAAGCGGCTCGCCGTCGTAATCCCCTACGTGCAAGTTTCAAGCGGAAATTGAGTGACAAAGATATTCACCTCACTGCTATTACCGTGTCGCCCAATTCCCCCTATGCCGGACTTTCCCTCGGGGAAATCTCTTTCCGAAAGACTTTCGGTGTCAGCGTGGTGGAAATTATTCGGGGCGACCACAAGATCAATATCCCCGATAACACGGAACGTGTTTACCCGCAAGATCGCCTCGTTGTCGTGGGAAGCGACGAGCAAATCCAACGTTTTTCCGCGGAGGTGGAACGAATGCAGGAGGAAAACCGTGACGGTATTCACGAGGAAGAGGTCACCTTGCAATCCTTCACCGTGGAACCCGATTTTCCTTTTCTTGAGCAGACTCTGGCGGAATCACACGTCGGCAATCGCTACAACTGCGTGATCGTGGGAGTCGAACGGGACGATAATGCCATCATGAACCCGAACGGTCACACGATCTTCAAGGAAGGTGATCTCGTGTGGGTTGTCGGCGAACGCGACAATATCCGGGATATGATAGCGGGGAAAGAGAGTTAAAGGAAGTTCGCCGCTCGACTGAAAACTCCTTCAAAGGCTTGGTGCAACATTTCCGGCGTGGCTCCCGTGTTTGTCGGGAAGGGGTTCTGGTGCGAGTACTCGTAGGGGAAATCCAGTTGTTCCAGAATCTTTCCGGCGTTTTTCGCACCGAGGGCTTCCACTACACCCCGCGTAGGCATAACGGTATCTTTCGCGAGGCTGATAATCCGGATACGGTTTTGAGCCTGTTCAAAGAATGATTCCCGGTAATCCTGCATGATTTCGGGGCGAATCATGGCTTTGAACGCTTTTTCCATGAAATCTTCCTCGTAAAGCACGGGTAACATACGGTGTGCTTCGCCCGGTACGAGAAAATCATTCATAAAATAATCTTTCACCTTTCTGTATGCTTCCCGATCCATGATATCCCGTGCGCTTCCGTCCATTCGGCTGAATATCGAACCGCCGCAAAACAGGAACAGGCGGCAGTCGTCCAGCAGTCGGTCGGGATTGGCTAACATCAGTATTTGCGAGAGGAAAGCACCGATCGAGTAAGCAAAAATGTTTACCGGGGTATCCCGCTTGAACAGGGGGTGCTGTCCCGTCTTGATCTCCGTGAGCAATTGCCATAGGTTGAACATGGATTCCTTACCCGAGATAAAGAAACGGAGCGGGGCATCCGACAGGCGGTAACTCAGTGCGACGTTCACGAACGTAGAGTTGTCGAGATGTTCCACTTCTTGCTTCCGTCGTGTTACCCACGACATCAGTGCCCGCGGGTTATACCATGTGCCCGGCGTGCGGTTCATGTGAAAAGCGATAGGGAAAAGAATGACGGCTTTACCCGTGGCGAGTGCAAGGTATTCCGCCCACGTCAGGTACTTGTCCCAGTTCCGTTCGTTCAGCCCGTGCAGCAGCAGGATGGCTTTGTCAATTTTCTTTGTCCCGCGAGGGGTGAAGACTGTGTACGAGAAACTTTTATTCTCTTGGATGTTATTGTCCGGAACGGGACAAAATTCACAGGGGGGTATCAATTGCTGGAATTGCTCGATCTCCTTCATCCCGGTGTTCTGGATGAAATGATACGGGCGTATTTCCAACGGTCTGTCGTCTATTTCTACCTTTTTATCGTAAGAGAAAATAGCTTTTAATTGTTTGGTTCTGGTGATGATTTCCATGGTGTTGTGTTTATAGCTTAATGCAAAAAAACGACACAATTCCGGGTTTTCAAAATCAAAGGTATGTACCCCGGGGGAAAGGGACGAAAAACGATATTCAGGGATAAAATTCAGGTATGAGGGGTAAATTTTATGACGGGAAAAGTGTATCTTTGTTTGAAATTTACAAAAAAAGAGAGAGATGAATGCGTTGACACGTAAAATACCCACGTTTCATTACGAGAAATCGAACTTGCTACGTTTAGTGTTATTCACGGCTGTATTTGACTTGATTTTTATCAATCTCTATAAGCCGTTTAGTTCCCTGACGTGGTATCCCGTGTCGGAGTTCAAGTTTTTCCTTTTCTCCAGTCTTGTCATTCTCACGGGGGTACTGGTGGTCGCGGTGAGTCGTCTTATCATGTATTATTACACGAAACGTCATGCGCTCAATTACCTGCAATATGCCGGTTGGATTGCAGCCGAGGTCTTTTTCATGTCGCTTTTTTATACTACCTATTCCATGTATCTGCGACCGGAGCGCGAGGTGATGGAAATATTCGCGGAATCGACCGAGAACACTTTTCTTGTTTTGCTTTTGCCTTACGCCATGTTGATGCTTTATTTCTCGTGGCGGGACAAGGTACAAAAGTTGCGGATGATAGAGAATGATAAAAACGACATGGGAGGAACTTCCGCGGTGATCTCGTTTCTTGATGCGAACGGAGAGTTGCGTTTGTCCGTGAAACGCGGAAATTTATTGTATATCGAGTCTGCGGATAATTACGTGCGTGTCTGGTATTTGAACAAGGGTGTTGTCACGAGTTTCATGCTACGGAACACGTTGAAAGCCATGGAAGAAACCTTCGAGGGAACGAATATCCTGCGTTGCCATCGTTCTTACATGGTCAATTTCGAGCAGGTGAAAGTGATTCGCAGGGAGAAAGACGGTATTTATCTGGAATTTGGCGTCGAGAAAGTACCCGATATCCCGATTTCTAAAACGTATAGCGAGAAAGTGACACATTGGTTCATGTGTTATTCATCATAATTCGTTGGAAAGTCGTATCTTTGTAGAGGAGAAGTTAAGATTATGACACCTAAGGGGAGAAAAGATTTAACAGTTTCGGACGGAAGCGTGAAGCGGAAATTGGGGTCACGGAAATGGAGAAAAATCGTGAAACGGGTTTTCGTGTATGGTATCGTTTTGCCCCTTTCGCTTTGTTGTATGGGGATACTCTTTTGTAATTACCGGATAACGTGTTATGCCAAAGGTCGGGTATTCACGGACACGGCATCAATCCCTTGTAACAAGGTGGGATTATTGCTTGGGACTTCCCCCCGGTTAAAGGGTGGGCGGAGTAACCCGTATTTCGACAACCGCATCAACGCGGCAGTGGCGTTATATAACGCAGGAAAGGTAAAATATATACTGATCAGTGGGGATAACCGCCGGCACAACTACAATGAACCTCAAGCCATGAAAGATTCGCTGTTGAGAAGAGGTGTTCCGAAAGAGGTGCTTGTGTTGGATTTCGCGGGACTGCGTACGCTCGATTCCGTGGTGCGTTCCAAGGAGATATTCGGGCAGGATAGTATCACCGTGATTTCCCAGCAATTTCATAACGAACGGGCTATATTTCTGGCTCATCATTATGAAATGGAAGCGATCGGGTACAATGCCGAAGATGTCGGAACCCAAGAAGGTTTCAAGACACAAGTACGCGAATTGTTTGCCCGGGTAAAGGTGTATGTCGATTTCTTCACGAACAAGCAACCCCGCCATTTAGGAGAGAAGATCGAGATTCCGGAATAAGTTTATAAAGTTCATAAACCCGAAGCGACAGGTTCTATTCGCCTTCGGCGAGTTACAGGTTGCAAGTTGCATTTGCCACAAGCGGCAAGTTACAAGTTACTTTTCTTGCGTTAAGGCTGTATTCCAACTCTTCCTCTGTTTATAGAGGAAACCGGCGAGTAAGCGAGGGCAATAGGGAAGCTTGCTTCCTGATTGCCGAGCGTGAGCTGGTTCGAGACCGGCTTCCGGGCTCACTTGGACGCGAAGCGAACGGAGGAGTTTAATCTAAAATCATAAATCATAAATCACCGAATCGTCAGGCTCATCGAATCGGTCGTTACTTCCAAATGTTGGCTTTCCGAAAATTCCGTTCTCTCGGGGTTGCAGAAGAAGGGGTAGAGGTGGATTTTCCGGGGTTGCTTGTCGTTGAGGACGATGGAGATGCCGCAACTGGCGCGGGTGACGCCGCTGTCGGCGACGAGCATGGGTTTGCCGGGTTTGTTGTCGAAGAGGACGCCGACGAGTAGCGGGTCGTGGGGAGAGCAATGGGGGGAGCGGCGGTTGTCCTGCCACGTGATGGTGATGGTGTTGCCGTCGGCGCGAGCCTCGAGGTTCCACGGCAGGCTTCTCGGCCCGAAGCTGAAACGGAAGAGGTGGAAACACGCCACGACGCGTCCTATCAACTTGTCGTGGTTCATGTGGAACATGAGGTTGTCGCCCGTGCGTCCTGCCCAGTAGAGGGTGGCGGCGGTTGCCCATGCCGGGTAGTCCGCCATCGTCCGGGCGAAAGCAGCGCCGAACTTCCTTGCCTTGCCGAATACCTCGTTCGTGCGTTCCTGCTCGGGATGCTTGGGTCCGGTATGCTTCCGGTTGTGCTTCGGTCGGAGTACCCAGTTGCCCAGTCGTTTGAAACCGATGATGTTGCGTAAGTTTACCCGCCGGATGGAGAAAAAGTCAAAGATCGTTTTCATGGTGTGTGGTTTATTTGTTACTAACTCGAGATTGGTTTCAGCCTGTGCCGGATTTGTCCGGTAGTCGTGTACCTTGTTGCTTTATTCCCCCGCGGGTTCGTGCCAATGCACCCGGATTTCGGGGAGGGAGTCCATCACCATCAGCCCCGCCGAGGCGGTCAGCTCATCCACCGGAACCCCCGCCAGCAGTGCCACCATGCCTTGCCCGGCGGCGCGGCTCAGCCGCGAGAGGTAGTAGTGCGTGATGTCGGCGGTGTATATTCCGTCCTTGGCATACGTCGGGGAGGCATCCGTCAGGATGGCGTCCACCGGTTTCCCCTCCGCGTCGGTCACCGCGGCCTTCACGCGGTTGTCGCCGTCCGTTTCGTAGAGGCGCACGGCGGCAGGCAGCGGGTAAGGCGTATTGGTCATCTCCTCTTTGACTTCCTCTTCCTCTTCCTCTTCCCCTTCCACGGGCGGTGTCGTGTACCATCCCGGCTGCCGGACATGCCACCGGATTTCCACCTTCGCCGGTGTGCGTCCCTCCGTTTGTCCCGGAAGCGCGTCCGGCAATTCCATCCGCACCATGTACCCGCCCGTGCCGCACACCACTGCCTGCCCGTCGGGGTATCCCTGCCGGGCGGCATCGGCAAACGGCAGGGCGTCCGTCTGCTGTTGGAGTACGCTATAAAGCGTCCCCGCCGGGTCGTTGACCGTGCTCATAAACATATACGGGGCATCCTCCGCCGCGCTCGTGACAAAGGAGCAGCTCCGGGCAGTGCCGCCGCCATCGTGCCAGTGGAGGGTGATGCCCATGCCGCCTGCCGACGGGTCGAGGGTGGAGATACAGGTGTTCGACGGGTCGGCCATCACGACCAGCCCTTTCAAATATTCCCGGAACTTGGCGGTATCCCCCATTACGCTGCTCCCGGCAGCGAGCATGGCGAGCATCTCCTGCCCGAGGGCGTCGGCGTTGTTGAGCCGGAAACGCAGAACGGGCGGCACTCTCCCCGCTCCGGGCCAAAGTGTTAACGAACCCAAAGGTTCAGCCTCGTGCGGGACAATGGCGTTATTGAAGACCGGGGCGGACGGGGGAATTTCCCGCAGGCGGTAGAGGTGGATTTGCTGCAACACGGTTGTATCTCCCCACACCGTCCCGCCGCCGCGGGCGAAAAAGGTGAGCGAATCGTACACGTGGTCTGCCCGCACCTCCGCGCCGGAAGGAGGCGAGAGGGTGAAATAGGGCGTCGCTCTCGTCACCCCCGTGATATCGTCCGTCTGTCCCAACAGCAGCATCCGGGGGGAAGAGGTCACGAAGGAGTCGCACTTTACGGTCAGTGCCGGAAGTTCCTCCGTCAAGACGGTGACCTTCACGGGAGGCTCCGGGTCGTGAATCGGGTCTTTCACGTCGCAAGCGGCGAGCAACAAGATTGCCGCCGGGACGAGAAGTGATGTAATCGTAATTTTCATATCTTTCATTCGTGTATTTGTTCTACTTGTTCCTTCCGGTAGTCCACACGAGGCTGATTCCTGCTTGTGTCGGTCCCCAGAAATTCTTTGTTTTCCCTCTTTCCTTGTACCGTCGTGTTCCTTCAACCGCGTCGAACGTGTCGTGGTCGAAGCGCGTGTAGCCCAGTCCGAGATTGAAGTCGATGGAGAAGCAGCGCGAGAGATAGAGCTGGTAGCCCGTTGTCACGCCCGCGCTCCACGTCGTGCCTTGGTAGCCGGTGTCTTTCGACAGGAAGCTGCCTATCGGGTACTTGTATATATTGTACTCGCCGTAGCTGCCCGATACTCCCGCGTAGAAGCGTTTGCCGTCGAGCAGGTACCACCTTGCTTCGGGGTTGAGCAGCCATACCTTCTGCACCTTGCCGCGGTCGCCGTTCCACCGCGCGAGGCTGCCGTCGAGCCGTATGCCGACATGGCGGTTCACGCGCCACTCCGCTCCCAGTGCGGGAAGCAGCAAGGCGTCGTGCAGCAGGTTCGTCCGTATGGCGAAGCGGTACAGGCGTGCCGGGGATTCCGGTTCCGCTGGTGGCGCGGGTGCAACTGCCTTCGCGGGTGCGTTTTCTGTTATCGTTTCTTCGACCGTCACCGTTTTCTTTTCTGTCGTTTTTTTCTCCGCGGCGGCGGGTGGAGCCTCTTCCTTCGGCTTCTCCGCCACGGGCAGGGGTGCCGCTTTTGCCGGGACGCGGAGGGTCATGATTACCGCGTCCCGGTTGCCGTCGCGGGCGACGGCGCGGTTAGTGGTTATGAAGTTCTCTTCCTTGAGTCCCCGGCGCGTGATGAGTTCCGACTTCACGCGGTTGGCGCGGACGCGTGCCATGTCGAGGTTTTCCCGTTCGGAGGGGAGGGAGGCACAGTAGCTGTCCACGGCGAGAGGCATGCTGCCGTCGGCTATCTGCGCGCGGTATTCGTCCACGAGCGAGAGCAGGCGGCGGAGTTCCGCCTCGTTGCCCCGGAGGAAAAACATATCGTTGCCCGGCAGGAAGCGGAAAGTGACGACGGAATCTGCCGCCACTCTGTCCGCCCCCCGGGCGGGCGGTGTACCGGAAACCGGCATGCCCGCTATCAAAAAGAGTAGGATCTTAGTTAGTCGAGAAAGTTTCATAAAGCTGTTATTTATATATAAGTATTTTGTCGATTTACCGGAATGTCACCGCGTGCGGTGGTTTGTGAATGTAAAACTAGGTAAAAATGAAATCCGCCGGGAGACAATTCAACAAAATATTGCTTGCCAAATCGTAATAGGGGTATTTTTTTCACTTGCCAAATCGTAATTCCGTGCAAAAAGGTAAAAAACGTACTATTTCGGGCTATGATAGTCGTTTTTTGACAAAAACGCGATATATTTGAAGCATGGATGTGTCTGCTGCCTACCCGATAGCCATGACGGTGCTCGTGCCCGTTTTCTCGGCGGTGTCCTGCGGGATACTCGCTCTTTTTTCCCTGCCGGACAGTTTGACGCCGGGGGAGAAAAAGTTGAAACGGGTGCTTCTGGTCTATCTTTCCCTGTCGGCACTCGGTTGGTACACGTTTTTTTGTTACGAGTTCCAGCCGGGACTGTTTGTCCTGCTGAACACGGTTTGCCTTTTGGGCTTCGTGCTCCCGTCGATATTCTTTTACCGCGTGATCCGTTACCTTACGCGACTGGGGTTGCCGGAGCGTTTCCCGCCGTGGCATTACCTTGCGCCCGGGGTGTTGGCGGGGGTGATGCTGGGGTGGTCGCTGTTCGTGCCCGGCGAGGTGCAGCTGGAAATCGTCACGGGCAAGGCGCTGGTGACGCCGCCGGGATACGGGGCGTACACCCGCTTTTTCACGATAAAGCCCTTGGCGCGGGTGATTTTCGGGTTGGTGTATTACGCGTTGACGATCGGGGTACTGGTACGTTATTATAAAAAGATGAGCGAGCGGGACACGCTGGCGCGTGCGCCGGCACGGTGGGTGATTTTCCTCGTGGCGATCTCCGTGGCGTCGTTGCTCTCGTCGCTGTTGCCTACCTTTATGCCGCGCGGTAAAATACTTTATTCCATCTGGACGAGCGTGGTGACGTTGAGCATCGCCGCGCAACACGTGTTGCTGACCTACCACGTGATACGGCGCGAGTACGTGCTTTACGCCGTGCCCGAACCGGAGGGAAAAGTGCCGGGGGACGCGGCTGAAAAGACGCCGCGCAGGCAACATTCCGGCAGTATGTCGCGGTTGAGGCTGGAAACGTATTTCGTGAAGGAGAAACCTTACCTGAACCCGGGTTACAAGATAACGGATCTGGTGGAGGCGCTGGACGTGAACCGGACGGTAATATCGGCGTTTATCAACCGCGAGTACGGGATGAATTTCAACCGCTACCTGAACCACTGGCGGTTGCGGGAGGTGGAACGGCTCCGCTCGCTGCCCGGCAACGAGGGCAAGAGCGAGAGCGCGTTGGTCAAACAAGCGGGATTCGGCGAGTACAGGCAGTACACCCGCGCCCTTGCCGCCGGGCGGGAAGGAGGGGAGCCATGATCGGGCGGGAGCTTGTCGAGGCGTTCGCCTTCACGGCGCCCGTCGTGTGCGCGCTGGTGTGTATGGTGATGGTGCTGCTGGACGCGCGGACACGGGGGCGAAGCCGGGAAGACCGCCAATTGCGCCTGTTTCTGGCGCTGGCGTATTTCGTTACCTCGCTGGGGTGGATGGGGTTGGTGTTTTACACGATTTATCCCCGTGTCTTCATCTATTATCACTCGGTGTTCCTGCTGACGCTGATGCTGGACCAAGTGCTGTTCTACCGTTTCGTCGCCATTCTCACGGGCACGGGAGAGTACCGGCGGTTCGGCCGCCTGCATCTGGCGATACCGCTCGGCATTGTGGCGGTTTCGGTGATTTTTGACTTCGCCGTACCCGTTAGCCTGCAGGCGGCGGTGGTCTACGGCGACGACGCGTCGGGGACGTGGTTCCGGGTGATGTATGCCATGACAACGCTCGTGTTCGTCGTTTACAATACCGTTTATCCCGCGTTGAGCTTGAGGAATATACGCCGTTACAAGCGATGTGTCGTGAATTACTCGTCAGACGCGCGTCGGTCGTCGCTCGGTTGGCTGGCGCTGATGCAGGCGTTGATACTGGTTTGCGTTCCGGTGCCGTTGGCGGGATTGTTATTTCGCGTTCCGGTTTTCGCCACCAATTATTTCGTGTGGCTGGGTGCGCTGCCGACCTTCGTGTTTTACTTGATATTGTGCTATAACCTGCTCGATGATAATTACGTTATTATCAGGCAGGATGCCGGGGAAGAGGAGTACCCGCCCGACAAATCGATACCTCCCGGCCGTGCGCGTTTCACGCGTTACATGCGGGAGAAAAAGCCTTATCTTAATCCCAAGCTGCGTATTACCGACCTCGCCGCCGGAATGCACACGAACCGCAGTTATCTCTCGGCGTTTATAAACAAGGAGTTCGGCATGAACTTTTGCCGTTTGATCAACCGCTATCGCCTCGCGCATCTTGAACGCCTCCGCCTTTCCCCCGACAACGCGGGCAAGAGTAAAATGGAACTGGTGATTATGGCGGGGTTCAGTAATTACAGGAGTTATCTGCGGGTGAAGGAGGAGGAAAGGCTTGTTAATTAGGTGATTTATGATTTTAGATTTTAGATTGAACTCCTCCGTCCGCTTTGCGTCCAAGTGAGCCCGGAAGCCGGTCTCGAACCAGCTCACGCTCGGCAATCAGGAAGCAAGCTTCCCTATTGCCCTCGCTTACTCGCGGGTTTCCTCTATAAACAGAGGAGGAACTGGAATACAGTCATGAACGCTAGAAAAATAACTTGTAACTTGCCGAAGGCAAATGCAACTTGCAACCTGCAACTCGCCGAAGGCGAATAATCTAATATTAGACTATATCCCTCCGGCAAACATTTAACTGCCGAGCTATCGGATTAACTAAATATATTGTCGTTATATCGTTATTATAACCTGCCTATAGCAGGTTATGAGCAGGTTTTGAGCAGGTGATGGGCAGGTTATGAAGGTTCCTAGCCCTTTGGTGGCGCGGGTTTCGGGAGGGTAAAACGGGAAAAAAGGTGTAAGTGATTATAAAACAGAATGGTGTGATTTGTATTTATTTTAGGTAATATTGGATTAAAATTAAATAAGTATTATAAAAATAATTTAAAAACAAATGAATATTTTCTTTGTTTTGTAATCTAATTGTTTTAATATTGCATTACGATATCGTTTGAAAAAAGAAGGAAGACCCCAACGAGGCACCCCGGGGATCGGGTGTGACCGGTAGAACTAACACGACGTTTCATTATAAAAAAGAGAAAGTATGTACATGAAGAAATTGTTTCCTTGCTTGAAGAACATCCCTTGTTCCGGCAACGGCGTGTGGATCAGGCTCCCGGACGGCAGTATCGGGAAGTGGAACCTGTCGAAGGCAAACGCGACCTGCAACTCGCCGAAGGCGAAAAAAGAATTACGAACTAAAAAGAATTGAATTATGGCAAAAGGTAAATCAACCCTGTTTTGGGAATTGCGCCAGAGTATCGGTCAACACCGTTTCACCACGAGTTGGGACGGCGAGATAATCTCGGCGATGAAAGGTAAAAAGAACCCTGTTTACTCGAGCAAGGAGAAGCAGGAGGCACGTGACTTGCGTATAGCGGGTTACGGCGGTTGCGGGAAACTTACCCGTCCGTTGCTGGAAACGTTGCGGGTGAGCTTTCGCGAGCGCAAGAAGCGGGAATCGCCGATGAACGCTTTCATGCAGGCGAACGTAAAGACGCTCTGCACGGCGTCCCGCGACGCGTTGACGAAGAAAATCGTGCTGGAGTACGATTTCGGCGGGATGCAGGTGAGTGACGGCTCTCTGGACACGGCGAACGTGACGGCGACGGTGGACATGGACACGAACAAGGTGGCTTTCGTGCAGGTGGACGAGGTGATCCCCGGCGGGTTGGCGCGGGAGAACGACCGGGTGTACGCCTGCATGTTCACGGCGGGCGCGGAGGATCACAAGTCGATGCGCAGCCTGCGAGTGGATTTGCGTGACCGCGGCGAGGCGGGCTCGACATCGGCACTGATCCCGGCGGGCTGGAACAAGGCGGCGCTGTTCATCTACGCTTACGCCGTGTCCGCCGATGGCAAGTACTCGTCGCCCTCGACGCGGCTGTACCCGCCCCCCACGGCGGAGGAGCTCACGCTTGCCGAGGCGGTGGAGGCGTACGAGGCGGCACAGTTGCGGCTCGCCGTCCGCGAGGTGACCGCCACGCCCGAGGAGCGCGAGGCTATCACGCGGGCGAAAGCGGGCGTGAAGAAAGCAACCGCCGCCGCCGAGAAGGAAGCGGTGAAAGCGAAAAAGTCAGCTTTCGAGATAAAACTGGCGGGATTGGAGGCGGCAACTAGACAATTGAAAATTGAAAGTTGAAAATTGAAAATGATTTGTTCGCCTTCGGCGAGTTGCAAGTTGTTGAATCTAAAACAAACCGGAAAAGAAGCCGGGATACTGCCGAAGGTGGCGGTATCCCGGCTTTCCCGCTTCAGTGGCACTTTCATTTTCAATTTTCAATTAACTTGCCGCTCGCGGCAAATACAACCTGAAACTTGCCTTTGGCAAGTTTCATTTCACCCATACATTCAAGATCTCGCCGATAAACATCTTGTGCATGGCTTTACCCGACCATTGTTTTTTGAGTTCGGGATCGGAGATGCCGTCGATGTTGATGGTTTGGGAAATCATTTTGCGACACTCGATAATCATCCATGCTTCCGAGAACGCTTTGCTGCCGGAAGGGGTGGTGACAGGGGTTAGTCCGGCTCCCTTTACTTTATCGGCATCCTTGCCGGAGTTGTGCCCGCAATAGTTCAGCGCTTCGCGGTACGTTTCGGTGTAGAACGTGAGCGTGTAGGTGTCGCCGTTATCCATCAGGTCATACGTGTAGCGTGCCGGGGAGATGAAACAGAAAGCCACGGGTTTGTTGTACAAGTATCCCAGTCCGCCCCAGCTTGCCGTCATGGGGTTGAATTTCTCGTTATTCCCGCCCGTGATCAGCATCCAGTCTTCGGAAAGCATTTTGATGATGTTTCCGGGAATCTTGTCGGGAGCGATCCGCTTGTAACCTTGCAGGGCTTCACCCGACACGGGAGCGATGTTCTCCACCGCTTGGGCGGGAGGGGCTACTGCCGGGGGCGTGGGTACGTTTTGTGCTGCCGCGGGTTGTACGCCGAGGCTCTTTTCCGCGCCCTCGAACAAGTTTTCCGCGAGATCGACAGTTTTGATACGGAATTTGGCAATTCGTTTGATCAGTTTTGTCCGGTCCTTGTTCATGGCTTGCTCATCGGTGATCCAATCTTCCGCCGCCAGACGGTCTTTGCTGTCTTCCGGGTAGAGATAATGGATGTTCGTGATTTCCATGACGCATTTGCCGGGAGAGCAAACGAAGTTCACCCGATAGTTGGTTTTTGCCCGGTCGAGAGAGAACGTTTTGTCGGCGAACACGAGATATTCGCTGCCGTAGCAAGCGATTTGCCCTTCTTCCTTGTTCGAGTACGCGACTTGTCCCCAGTTACCTTTATCCGTTTTAAACCGGGAATTTGCCCATGCCGACACGGCATCGAAGATTTGATCTTTGGACAAATTAGGGGCTTTGATTTCTTTCTTGAACATCACTTTACCGTCCACCACGGGAACGGCGCCGGTCATGTATTTGCTGTCAACTTCTTCCTGCGCGAAAGCGAACGCGGGTAAGAGGCAAAAAATAAGTAAAAGACGCTTCATCATAGTATGTCAGATTTAATAAATATTTCAGTACGGGTATTGCCCCGTCAAATCGGGGGAAAACAATAGAAGCCGCTCTCAAAGTTAAAGAAATATTTTGTATTCCGGCAGGAGAAAGGGAATATTTAAGATTTTAGATTGAAGATTGAAAAGATTCCCGAAGCAAGGCGGTATTCGAGCTCCTCCTCTGTTTATAGAGGAGGTGGCACGGAGTGCCGGAGGAGTTTATTGATTAAGTGATTCAATGATTGTCGATTCAATGATTAACGAAGCGTCGCTCGTGCGACCGGAATCATTCAATGTAAAATCGCTAAATCTACAATTAATAAACTCCCTCCCCTCTTCGGGGTATTGAGCCCGGAAACCGGTCTCGAACTGGCTCTCGTTCGACAGACAACGAGCAAGCTCTCTGTCTGTTCTCTCTTACTCGCCAGTTTCCCTCTATAAACAGAGGAGGAGCTGGAATACAGTCTTTAACGCTAGAAAAGCAACTTGTAACTTGCCGCTTGCGGCAAATGCAACCTGCAACCTGCAACTCGCCGAAGGCGAAAACCGAAGTGTGGTATTTTTCCACAAAGTGCGGACGGGGATTCCTCATTTTCCACGTTTGTCCGTTCGGGTATGTTGTTGAGGTAAAGTCGATTGTTGCTTTTTGTTGTTTTCGGTATATTCTTTGAAAAATATTCAGGTATGGTTACTGTTTTCCGTGTGCATGAAGGTTAATAAAGTCGGGAGAAGTAGTTGGATTGACGGAAAAGGAGGAACAATGAATTTATGGAATAATTGATAAATAGAATATTGAAGATCGTATGGAAAAAGTTAAATTTACATTAGCCAATTCGTTTTTATGGATCTTTCTTTTCTCGGCTTTGCCTTTGACCTTATGTGCCCAAGACGATAAGGCCAAGGAATCGCAACGTACCATAAAAGGACGGGTTCTTGACGAGAACAGGGAACCCATGGCAGGAGTGCTCGTTTTGATTAAAGGAACTACAAGAGGTTCCGCCACGGATGACGAAGGGCAGTACACCTTGAATCTGATGCAACAGGATAGTTTGCTTGAATTCAGTTTCTTGGGATATGAAACAAGGACAATAAAATTGTCCTCTTCCCAGAAGACGGTGAACGTGACGTTGCGTCCTACCCGGATACGGATGGACGAAATCGTGGTCGTCGGGTTCGGGACACAGGCACGGGAAAAAGTAACCTCCGCTATCACTAAACTGCCCCCTTCGGCTTTGGAGAACGTGCCTTATACCAATCTCGCTTCGGCATTGCAAGGCAACGTTTCCGGGGTACAGGTGCAGAGTACGTCCGGGCAACCCGGCGCGGCGCCGAGGGTGATTGTCCGGGGTGGTACTTCGATCAATAACATGAACGGGGCGGCACCTATTTATATCGTGGACGGGATCATTCGTACCGATCTTGCCGACTTGAACAGTAATGATATCGAGTCGCTTCAAGTATTGAAGGATGCCGCTTCCACCGCTATCTATGGGGCAAGAGCTTCCAACGGTGTGGTGATCGTCACCACGAAAAGCGGAAAGCCGGGCAAGATACAGGCTAATTATTCGTTCGGGTTGACAGTTTCCGAACCCGGGGAAAAATATGATCTGGCTTCCGGGCGGGAGTATATCGAGATGAACCGGAAAAGTATGCAGTACGCTTCCCGCTACAACGCCAGTGCTTTGGACCGTCTTAATTCGGCTCTCGGTTTCGGTACGGGAAACGATTTGACGAATAACACGGCTTACACGACGCAATACTTGACGGAAGCCAATAAACACAAGTTGAACGAGGGGTGGGAGAGTATGCCGGACCCGATTGATCCCTCGAAGACGATTATATTCAAGGATACGGATTTTCAGGATTTGATTTACCGTACGGCTTACACGTACTCGCATAACCTGACCGTTTCGGGTGGAAGCGATAAAGCTACGTTTTATGCCGGGTTAGGGTACATGGATAGCGAGGGAACGGTGATCACGACCAAGTACCGCCGTCTTTCTTTCAGCTTGAACGGCAGTCTTAAATTGCGGGACAATCTGAACGTGTCGGGGCGGATGATGTACACCACTTCAAGTAATAACGAGGTATATGACCTCGCTCAGATTTTTTACCGGGCGGCATCTTTGCCCCATACCGCGAAATACACGTACGAGGACGGAACGCTGGCACCGGGACAAAATCGCAGTATCGGTAATCCCGTTTACCATTTGAACAATGACAAGCGAAAGAACAGTAAGGATAACCTCTCTCTTTCTCTTGCCGCGGACTGGGAATTTCTCCCCGGTTTCAGGTTTACCCCCCAGTTGTCCATGTACAAGTACACCACGGACGGTTATTCCTTCATCCCGTCTTATTGGAACGGTTCCATGACATTTAACGATTCACGGGAAGCGAAAGGATATTACACGAAAACGTTGCAGGGACAAATGGATTTGGTGTTAGGGTATAATAAGCTGTTTGCCGACGCGCATAACGTGGACGTGAAAGCCGGATTCTCTTATTTCGGGAGGGAGAAATCGACGTTGAACGCCACGGGAGAGGGAGCGGCGACCGATTTGATTCCCACGTTGAACGCTTCCGCTTCGGCAAAAAGCGTGAAAGGGGATGAAAGCACGCAGGCGATAGCCGGATTCTTTGCCCGCGTGAATTACGATTACAAGGACAGGTACCTGATTTCGCTGAGTGCCCGTTTCGATGGAGCGTCCAACTTGGGTGACGACCACAAGTGGGGATTTTTCCCCGGTGTATCCGTCGGTTGGAACGTGCATAACGAGAAATTCTGGGAGCCGTTGAGTTTTATCCAGTTGAAATTAAGAGGTAGTTACGGGGTGACGGGAAATATCAGCGGACTGGATGATTTTCAGGCACGGGGTACGTATGCCGTGGGAAAAATCTACGATGGAACTTCTGCCATCCAGAACACGGTCATCCCGAACTCGGAACTGAAATGGGAACAGTCCAAGACTTTTGACGTCGGTGCCGATATCGGGTTGTTCAACCAACGGGTGGGGATACTGTTTGATTACTATCGCCGGGTGACGGATAACTTGATCACTCAACTTTCATTGCCGCCTTCTACCGGGTTTGCCAATATTTACACGAACTTGGGACGCTTGGAAAACAAGGGATTCGAGTTGGAAGTGAACGCTAATATCCTTCCGGGATGGAGTGCCGTGCAATGGACTATGGCAGCCACGGTCACGAACACGAAACACAAGATATTGAAGTTGCCGGAGAATGGGGCCGAGAATAACCGTATCGGCGGGGAATACGTGTGGGTACCTTCCCGGGGTGAATACGCTTGGGTAGGCGGTTTGCAGGAAGGCGGACGTGTCGGTGATATTTACGGTCACGTGATTGAAGGTGTGTACGCTACTGACGCGGAGGCTCAGGCAGACCCGACCGTGAATACCATGATTCCGGGTAATGACAAGACTAAATACGGCGGTTACTCCATATTCCGGGATGTGGACGGTGACGGACAGATTGATTCCAAGGATAAAGTATATTTGGGAAACTACTATCCCAAGTGGACGGGAGGATTCTCTAGCAAACTCTCGTTCCGTAGATTTACCTTCTCGTTCCGTTTCGACTACACGCTGGGGCACAAGATATATAATTATGCAGCCCGCTTTATGAACAATAACTCGCAAGGCGACGGAAATCTCACGAAAAACATGGCGGTAAATTCATGGAAAGAACAAGGGGATGATGCTTCAATGCCTTGTTATATCTGGAATAGTGCTT
This sequence comes from Butyricimonas sp. DFI.6.44, assembly GCF_022132345.1. Lineage (NCBI taxonomy): Bacteria > Pseudomonadati > Bacteroidota > Bacteroidia > Bacteroidales > Odoribacteraceae > Butyricimonas > Butyricimonas sp. DFI.6.44. Next base: position 253,004 of record NZ_JAKNJD010000005.1, read on the forward strand.
ATAATCACCCGGAGAGAGCTAATATTTACGTGGAGAAGGGGGATTTCCTTTGTTTGCGCGAGATATCTTTGAGTTACGAGTTCCCGAGAAGGTGGCTGCGGAAAGTGGGACTTGCCGGAGTACGTATGCACGTGACGGGGAATAACCTTCACTATTTCACGAATTATTCGGGATTGAACCCGGAAGAGGGCGGACAAGATAACGGGCGTTATCCTATTCCGAAAAACATTATTACAGGAGTATCTATCACATTTTAAATGAATCGAGCCATGTGTAAATTGAAAAGACAAATAATTCATATAGCCATGGGAGTGAGTATGGGACTTGCCATGGGGGCGTGTGACATACTGGATGTTGATCCCACGAGTGTTATCACGGCTGACTCTTTCTGGAAAACCGAATCGGACGCGGAAGGCGGGTTGGCGGGAATGTACGTGTTCCTGCGGGATAATACGACGGATAATATGTTTATCTGGGGAGAGATGCGAAGCGAAACGCTGGAATCGGAGGCTATCGTGGGGGATAATTACAAGAAATACAGGGATAATGACTTGAGTGCAAGTTTCGGACCCACGTGGGAAAAATTCTATGCCACGGTGAACGCGGCAAATTTGCTTCTGACAAAGGTACCGGAAATTCCTTTCACTGACGAGTCCAAACGTAACCTGATACTGGCGCAAGCGCATGCCATGCGGGCATTCGTGTATTTCACCATGGTGAAGATATGGGGCGGAGTGCCCCTGCGGACGGAAGCAATGGAGGGGTACGATCCCGCGAAAGTGCAGAAAGCAAGGGCAACCGAGGAGGAGTTGTTTACTTTTATCAAGGATGATATTGAAGATGCTTTGGGATTATTTCCCTCGACGGCTTTCGAAACAGGCAGAAACCATTGGTCTAAAGCGGCAACTTACGCGTTGAAAGCGGATGTTTATCTTTGGACGGCACGCCGTAAGAACGGTGGCGAAACCGATTACCGCACGGCCTTGGGAGCCTGCGAGGAAGTGCAGAAAATCGCCGGAATCCGTCTTCTGCCGGAGTTTAAAGACGTGTTCGCTTACGAGAATAAAGGGAATGACGAAATCTTGATGGCTGTCAATTACAAGTTGAACGAGGCGGATAATAATTATTTTGACATGATGCATATTTCTCCGGCTACTATTTCTCCTGATATTGAACCGGAGATACTGGAAATTATCGGTGCCGGGGGCGGATTGATGGAACAATCACCGTCCAAACATTTGCGGGAACAGTATGCACCGGACGATAGCCGGAAAGACGCTACTTTTCTTGAAATATACAAGACGGTAGAGGGTGAGCGGAAGTATTACGGGACCATGGCTATGAAAGGACGAGGGACGGTGGTTTCGGGAGTCCGCTATTTCGTGGACGATATTATCCTTTACCGTTATGCCGATGTGTTACTGATGAAAGCGGAGGCGAAGAACGGGTTGGGCGAAGACCCGACCGACGAGATGAAAGAAGTCCGGGAACGTGCCTACGGCGAGAAGTACGCCGACCACGCGTTCGTGAACGGTACTCCCGCGGAAAACGATGCTGCCATTTTGCAGGAACGGTTGTTGGAATTTGCTTTTGAATGTAAGCGTTGGTGGGATTTGGTACGTTTCGATAAAGCATTCGAATTGGTACCCTCTCTCGTGGGACGTGACAATCCGGATTTGCTTTATTTCCCTATTCCCAACAGTGTGTTGAGTCTTGAACCGCTTGTTGAACCTAATCCGGGTTGGCCGATGTAATAGAAAAAGGTTCTGCCTTTAACGAATAGGTCGGAAGTTCTTTTGAACTTTCGACCTATTTTCATACTTTAGCGCATTGAAATAAAAGAAAAAAGATGTAATCATGAATAATGAGTTGCTTGAAAGATTAAAGACCGAATACGGGGAAGAGGACGACGTGATCCAATTGTACGAGGAATGGGGCGAAACGCCCTATTTACAAGAGATATTTCAAATTCTGGATCGACAAAATTCCGATTGGACTCTGGAACGGGAATTGGGTAGTTGGGCAGCTGAATTTATACTGGATATATTGCAGGAACACGAGGAAGAATTGGAAAATTTATCCGTGGAAGATCGTGGGAAATTATTCGAGGAGGAGATTGACGAACGCTATGCCGATTTCAAAAGTTGTCGCCAATTCGCTCGTGTAAACAATCTTTCTATACAATTCGAGGAAGACGAGGATACCGATTGTCAAGACTTGGATGAGTATATTGCCGAGGACGGAGAGGAAATAGGTTTTCCCCGGTATTAAACTCCCTCCCCCCTCCGGGGTATTGAGTCCGAAACGGACTCGAACTGGCTCTCGTTCGACAGACAACGAGCAAGCTCTCTGTCTGTTCTCTCTTACTCGCCAGTTTCCCTCTATAAACAGAGGGAGAGCTGAATTACTCACCGTCTTCGGGATGAGTCACCAGCTCCTCCTCTGTTTATAGAGGAGGAGGCAGCGAAGCTGACGGAGGAGTTTTTAGAAAAAATGACTTTTGCCTCCCTCATCGAAACCGTAATAATAAGATAAACTAAGGTGTGATTACGAATTATAGCATAAGTTGATTAACACCCGGCAGATCAAATCACCCCCTATAATAGCGATAGCGTATAGTATTCCCAGACGATAGCCTTTCAAGTTGCACGACACCCGTAGCGCGTGAAACATCCATATCAGTACCCAAACAAAGAAAATCAGGGAAAATAAAGAGAACCATACGCCTTTTATAAATTCCGGTTGTGCAAGTAATTCCTGTATGGATAGAGCGTTCGGGTTGAGTTGTGTCATAAACCGGAGCGAAGGTATAAAGTAGAAAAGGTTCATGATAATGAAAGGCAATTGAGCGAATGCCACAGTTCCCAAGACATCGACAATACGGATGCGGGAGCGAGAAAGTAATAATCCCCCGAGGTAAAACAGAATGGCAGGAATAAGCCATATCACCAGATGTTCGGCGGCGAAGCACCACCATGCCGGATTGGGTGCCCAACCAAAGTGTAATAGTCCGTGATAATGTAATCCGGTGGAATAGGAGAGTAAGGTGGCAAGCACAATACCGAGGAAACCCCATCCTAATGCCGAGTAGCCGGCTATTCGTGCGAAAGGATTGAACAATAAATTGAGTCGTTGTTTTTTCATAGCTATTCCATTTTATTAAGTTTGTCAATCAAATCATCCAGTACGTTGCGCACCGTGGGGTAACTGACTCCCATGTTTTTTGCCATATCTTTCAAGCTGCCGCTGGACTTTATGAAAGCAATGGCAAATTGTTGTTCGTTTTCTGTCAGTCTGGTTAATACCGGTAGCTCGAATGAACCGCACACTTCCGTGTCACATTCTTCACAAAAGAGTCGTCCGACCTTTAGCGTGGAGTCGCATGCCGGACATCTTAGGGGTAATCGTTTCTTTGATGTATTCATAATACGGATTATTATTTGCAACAAAGGTAATTAAATAATCAATATTATGAATGTATAAATGAATAAAATTAATATCTTATTTTATTTTATTTGTCTGAAGTGAGATAAACATTCTTCAAGAGGGGGAGGGTGTTAAACAAAAAAAGGAGCTATTGCAGCTCCTTTTCCAGTATTTGAATCTTTAATCAAATTTCGATTTCGATCAATTTAGCTCCGGCGCTAACCGATTTACCTTCTTGGGTAAGAATACGTTTTACTCTGCCGTTATAATCGGATGTAATGTTGTTTTCCATCTTCATGGCTTCGAGTACAAGTACGTTCTGACCTTTGGATACGGTATCTCCGGGTTTTACCAGAATCTTGAAGATATTTCCCGGCATCGGTGCTTCTACTACTTTTCCGGTAATAGGCTCGTCTTTTTGAACATCTTCTTTTTGTTGTGCTTGTCCTTCTTTATGGGTTGCTTGGTAGCGGGCTTCTTTCTGTTTCGTCAAGAAGGTTTTAGCTACAGCGGGGAAAAGTTCCAATAAAAGAACTTCTTTCTCGTTCTCGGCAAGTTTTACGCCACCAAATTCTGTCAACACGGGATTTTCCTGCATTTGATATTTGGAAGTGTCATACGGGATTTCCTCGCGAGTTCCGGCAATTTTTAGACGGAATTCCGGATCTACCGGAACGGGAGTTTTTCCGTATTCCCCTTTCACTAACGCAACGAATTGATTAGACGTGTTGGAATACATCGGTTTTCCATTCTTCACGTCCAAAGCACAGTTCACGGCTTGAGCGCCCACGATTTGGCTGGTCGGGGTTACTAGAGGAGGAAGACCTGCTGCTAAACGAACAGTCGGTATCAACTTCATGGCATCCTCGAGGATATCCATAGAATTCAATTGTTTCAATTGGGCTACCATGTTGGTGTACATACCACCGGGAACCTCGGCTTTTTTCACGAGCTCGTTCGGTTTCGGGAAGTTGAAGTATGCCTCGATAGCGTGGCAAGCTTGTAACAATGCTTCTTCGTTGTTGTTCTTGGCAGCAGCGATAGCGTCGTCGAATAGCTTGTCTATGTTAGCAGGAAGCGTGTCCGTGAGCGGGTTGAACGGATTCGGGAATTGTTTAACGGCGTCGAATGCTTCCAACTCTTTCCGGATGTTGTACAACTCTTTATTGATTTTGGCAACGGCCTCCATGTTTACATCCATTTCTATGCCTAATTTCTGGCAGAAGATATAAATCAATTCGATAGCCGGAGCGGCAGGACCACCCGCAAAGTTCCAGATATTGGTATCCACGATATCCACCCCGTGCACGATAGCGGAAAGTACGGCTCCAAGTCCGTAGCCGGGAGTACAGTGGGTATGGAAGTCTACCGGGATTTTCAGGTTTTTCTTGAAAAGCGGAAGTAATTCGGCGATACGTGCCGGGTTAATCAGACCACTCATATCCTTGATCGTGATCATGTCAGCCCCGAGAGCTTCCATTTCTTTTGCTTTATTCAAGAAGTACTCGTCCGTGAACACGGGTTCCGGGTTCTTTTTACCTTTCAACTTATCCATCAGGCTAAGTTTCGGGTATTTCGGGTCAATCGTGTAACAAACCGCACAATCAGCCATACCACCGTATTTCTTCACGTATTTGATGGTCGATTTCACGTTGTTCACGTCGTTCAAAGCATCGAAAATACGCATGATTCCTAAACCGGACTCGATGGCGTTTTTACAGAAGCCTTCGATAATTTCGTCGGTATAGGGAGCGTAACCGAACAGGTTACGACCTCTTGACAACGCGGTCAGTTTGGAAACATCACCTACAACGGCTTTGATTTTTTCCAGACGATCCCACGGGTTCTCGTTCAAGTAACGCATCACGGAGTCGGGTACTGCACCACCCCATACTTCCATCGCGTAGAATTTTGCGTCTTTGTAGAAAGGTAACACGCGGTCTACTTGGTTTTGATTCATTCTAGTCGCGAATGAAGATTGTTGACCGTCTCTCAATGTCAAATCTCTAATGAGTAATTTTCGTGCCATGTTTTATAAGAATTTAATTGTTATGTGTTTATTCTATTTTAATGCTTCAAATCTATTCAAAAAAAAAGAGTTTTCCTAATAATACTCATGAAAAATCAAAGAAAAACTAACAAATTTTTGGATAATTGACAAAGATGATTTTAATTTGTAACTTGAGATCGGATGTTTTACTTCTAAACATCGGAAGAATTATAAATAATACGTCATGGAAAAAATTGCTGTGTTTCCGGGATCCTTTGATCCGTTTACGGTTGGTCACGAGGAGATCGTGAGAAGAGGGTTGAAAATTTTCGATAAAATCATTGTTGCTGTCGGTATTAACGCTGTAAAGCAGGAGTTCTTGGATGTCGATACGCGTATCGCTATTATTGAGAAAGTCTTCAAAGACGTGAAAGAAGTAAGCGTGATGAGTTATTCCGGGTTGACTGTTGATTTTTGCGAGCAGCAGAATGCCGGTTTTATCATCCGGGGACTGCGCACGGCTGCCGACTTCGAGTACGAGCGTGCCGTGGGACAGATTAACAAGGCGATGGATTCCAATGTGGAGACCGTATTCTTGCTGACGTCGCCCGAACATACTTTTATCAGTTCCACGATCGTTCGGGATATATTCATGAATGGCGGAGACGCGACTAAATTCCTGCCTTCAAATATTACCACCGAAGATTTACGGCAATAAGGAGGTTGCGGATTTTGGATTTAATGATTTTGGATTTTAGATTGAGTTTCGGGGAGAACTCGATCCGGGGTGTGTTTGGCTGTTGTCGGTTACATATGTTTTAAATTATACATATTGCTAACCTGATTATAGGGTAATGCTCTATCTTCTTCGTGGCTTTGTCAGAGCTCAAACGTAGCAACTATATTCCCCTGTATGGTTGTTATGTTTGTGTTCTGTTTGCGCTCTGGCGGAGGGGTAGTATTACCATATAAACTTTATGAACCTTACAAACTTTATAAACCAAAGAGGGCGTTCGAAAAACGCCCTCTTCACGTGTGAAATTGAGTAATTGAATATTAAACGAGAGTATTTTATATAGTTGTTTAGAAACTAAATCCGCTCTGGAATATATTCGATTGGCTGTACGGAACCAAGTTACCGGAGAAGGTCAATTCACGACCGTTCGTGTTTGAGGTTACGGTTGCGGTAGCGTAGTTACTTCCATAACTCATGCGTACGGTTACTTGTGCGAATAAAGCGGCTCCCATGACGTTGAACGTGTAGGTGATGTTGCCGTTTTTGTCCACTCTCTGGTTGATACTGGAAGGCCAGCCGGTCAGCGTGATTCCCCCCAATCCGTTCGGTCCGGGATTAAACCCGTTGAATGCCAACTGTACGGAGACCTGATTGTTGTCCATGGCCACGAAGTTCGTGTTGTTGGTAACAGGTATGGCTCCCCCGAAGTTGTTGAATAGGGTATTGGCTTGTAATACCCAACTGTTGTTCTTGAGGGCTTTTACTGCGTCCTGATAAGCGATCATATTTTGTTGTTCGCGTACCATTTTCCGGTGCATACGCATACATGCCCTGTGTGCTTTTCTCTTTTCCCTTATCTCTTTTTTGGTTTGTGCCTGCATGGCAAAGTCACTGAAAAGGAATGTAGTCATTGCCAATAAAAAAATAACTTTTTTCATAGCGTCTCTTTTTTATTTTGTTTAATTAGTTTAGTTTGTGAATTTCTCGTAATCCCAACCCCCTCTTTTCCGCTAGTCTGATGAAAGAATGAGTGATAGAGTATCAAAATTCTATGGCATATACGGCAATAAGAGCGAGAGGGTTCAATTTCTCGCTTTAAAAAAAGTTTAATAATTTATGGATTCTGTGATTTTATGGTTGTCCGTGAACGATATTTCACGTGTGGACGGGGGATATAGATATCGTAAGATAGTAAAAAAAGGTGTGGCAAAAATCTATTCGCCACACCTTTTTTTTTTTATGATTCACGCATCTATTTGTTTTTTTTGTTTTTCAGCGGTGTTTCGTGCGTGGCTTCTTCTGCCACGTAAGATGGTACATGTTTTTTGTCTTTGCTTTTTTTCGGTTTTTTGTTACCTGCGGCACCCATAATAAATCCTCCTGATAATTTAATAATTAAAACAATAAATTTATAATGAGTAGAAATCGGTTATTTGAAAATAGCTGTTCTATTCACGGGCAAAGACAGACAAAAGATATGCCAAACAGGGGAGTGGTGTCAAGTTTGTGAATTTATGATGTCAATTTGACAGTGATAAAGAAAAAAGTTTTTTCAGTTTATTTTATATTTATATATTTGTGTCGTATATGTGAGAATGCATGATAAGATCGGTTGACTATAAAGGGATTTTCGAACAGTTATTTCGGGAGAATTATATTCGCCTGTGTTATCATGCCTATAGTTTTTTGAATGATGAAGAAGCTGCAAAAGATGCTGTTAATGATGTGTTTGAAAAAGTGTGGGTTAATTTCGAGAAGATAGAACGTACCCAATCTGTTCTTCCGTTACTATATACATTGGTACGTAATCATTGCGTGAGTTTGCTCCGGCATAAGAAAGTGAGGGAGCGTTTTAATCAAGAGTTGCGATTGAAGGATGAAGCGACGGATGAGGGATATATGGAATATGAACTTCTGATCGAGCGTTTGCGGCAGTCTGTGGAGAAACTACCCGGTCAAACGAAGGTCGTGTTCAGAATGTGTTTCCTTGACGGGAAAAAGTATCAGGAGACAGCAGATGCGTTAGCGATTTCTATTAATACGGTCAAAACACATATAAACAAAGCTTTACGGATTCTTCGAGAAGAGTATTCCGATTATTCTTTGCTGCTGGTTATACTTTCTTCCAAAAAATAAATAAAAAAAGTAGTCATTGACATCACCCGTTTTTAGTCGTTGAGCGTGTTAGTATAAAATAATACACTAGAAGTATGCAGGACGGCTTTAAAGATAAAGATATAGAATTTGCGTTGCACGTGTTACAGCATGTAGAATGTCATGATGATAGGGAGGTAAAAGCTTGGTTGGAGGAGAAAGATCACCGTGAGCTATTAGAAGAATTACGACGTTTTCGGGAAGCGGGTATGCGGGAAGCGGAAAGTCTGAACGTGGACGAGAATTACCAATGGCGGTTGTTGGAGCGGAGAATGGTGGCACGGAAAAGAAAGAATCATATCCGGCATGTAGTAACGGGAGTTGCTGCCGCAATAACTATATTGATAGTTGCGAGTGTAATCATTTATTATCAACAAAAGGAAAATACTTCCGGGGAAATGCCTCAATTGGTTCTAAACGCAGGAACAGATGTGGTGAAACTGATTACCGGCAAAGGGGAAGAATATATTTTGGCTTCTTCGACGCTGAACGATAGCGATACTTTGGGGTCCCAAGGTATTGTTATTGATTCCGTGGGAGGATTGAAATACATGAGGATATTACACGATACTATCCGTCCGGAGGAGTTTCACACGATACAGGTTCCCCGCGGCGGAGAGTATATATTGGTACTGGATGACGGTACCCGGGTGTGGATCAATTCCGAATCGGAATTACGGTACCCGGTGGCGTTTCGTGATTCAGTAAGGAAAGTTTATTTGAAGGGAGAGGCTTATTTCGAGGTGAAATGCGATGAAAAACATCCTTTCGTGGTAGAAACAAGCGAGTTGTGTACCCGTGTGTTGGGAACGGAGTTTAACGTGCAGTCTTACGAGAGGGGGAATGTGAATATTACTTTAGTTGAAGGTCGTGTCGCGGTGAATAAAAACGGGAACGGTGCGGGGGTGATCTTGAAACCGGGTGAAAACGCTTCATATAACGGGGACAGCCTTTACGTGGAAAGCGTTGATGTGTTGAAATACGTGTCGTGGAAAGAAGGTTTTTTCTATTATAATAATGTGCGGTTGGAAGATATTTTGAGTGAGTTGGGACGGTGGTTTGATTTTACCGTTTTCTATCAGAATCCCGAAGTGAAGGATTACCGGTTTAAATTTTGGGCTAATCGGAAAGATACGGTGGAACAGGTACTGGAGCGTCTGAATGAAACGGGGAAATTGCAAATTGAAGTAAGAGGGAAAACGGTAACCGTTTCCTTGTAATAGATAAATAGACGAGGACTGATTCTAATATAAAAGGGATAGTCGTAACCTATCCCCTTTGTAATAATTCAGTTCATCGGAAAGATGAACATGTTTAATTTTAACTACAAATGTATGGAAAAAAAATCGATTTCACCTCATACCAGAGGGCGAAAAACGAGTAATCGGGTGAAACACATGATGTATGTCCACTTGGTTCTTTTTTTAAGTTTGTTTTGCATGACGTCAGTCGTGTTCGGTCAGCAAAAGAAATTGAGTTTTAAATGGAAAGACGTGCCTTTGTCAGATGTATTCAATGCGCTGGAAAAGGCGGATGTCTACAAGTTCGTGTTTAACTACGAGGACACAAAACTTTACAAGGTGACTCTGGACGTGGAAGGGAAGAACGTGTTGGAGATACTGGATTCGGTGTTAAAGGAGAAACCTTTTTCTTACAAGACGGAAGGTATCTATATTATGATCCGGTACAAGGAATCGGAGGGTAAACGATTTATCGTGGAAGGGAGAGTGATTGACAGGAAAGCGAATCCGTTACCCGGGGTTACCGTGTTGCAGGAAGGAACAACAATAGGTACGGCTACCGATTCGGACGGGAAGTTTAAAATTCTCCTGACAAAAGAGAAGGGGACGCTGTCGTTGTCATTCATCGGGTACAAAAACCAGAAAGTGGCTTACGAGGCGGGAAAACCTGTTGTCGTGAAAATGGAAGAAGAGGTGACGGATCTGGATGAGGTGGTGATCCGTGCTTACGGAACTCAGAACAAGAAAGAGGTGGTGAGTTCGATTACTTCTATCAAGGCGGACGAGATGAAGGAACTTCCCTCGCATAGTATATTGAGTATGTTGCAAGGGCGTATGGCAGGTGTGGATATCGTAAACCAGTCGGGTGCTCCGGGTGCGGGAGGTAACCGGGTAGCCGTGCGGGGATATAATTCCCTGATGCAAGAAGGTGCCACGGACGGGCAACCCTTGTACGTGGTGGACGGGGTTCCGATGTTTTCGTTTAATTCCCCGACTACAGGTACAAATACATTATCGGATTTGGATCCCTCGATGATTGCTTCCGTGGAAGTGTTGAAAGATGCGGCTGCGGCGGCAATTTACGGTTCGCGTGCCGGGAACGGGGTGATTTTGATTACGACGAAAAAAGGACAAGCCGGAAAGGCAAAGTTTTCGGTTAACTTTTCTTATACCGCCTCTTTTTTGCCGGTTACGCCCGAGCAGACAGGTGGACGTTTGGAGAGAATGACCAAGATCTATAATTTACGGCATAGTTTGGATGCGATATATGATGATTACACGCAGTTGAACAGATATCCCACCTCTTATGAAGATGCTTACAGACAGGGAGATGGCGGATATGATGCATGGTGGGGAAACGGTTATTCCGGCTCGGCAATGGATCATCCTGTTCTTCAAGATAGTTTGAATCCGTTTTATAATAACCAGACGAATTGGTACAAGTATAGTTTCCAGACGGGTAAGGTTCTTAATGCCAATATTCAGGCTTCCGGAGGATCCGATAAGATACAATACATGATAGGAGCAGGGTATTATAATGAAAAAGGAATCATGTTGAGCAGCGATTATTCCCGGGCGAATTTGATGGTGAATTTAAGTGCCAAGCCCGCACCGATTATGACGGCTGCGGCACAAGTTTACATGGCATATATGGATAAAAGCCGGAATTTGAATAATACGGGAACGACTTCGCGCAATATAGAAGGAATGACAGTAGATCCCGCTTCACAGACTACTTTATTTCCCGGGCACGGTAAGATCAACGACGAATTTCTGGCAAAGATCAACCATACGGTGTCCCGTAATGATAATTATCGTTTAATCAGTAGTTTGAACTTGGAATTTCAACTGTGGAAAGGGTTAACACTCTCGGGTGTCGGTGCGATAGATTATGCGCAGTTCAATGTAAATGAATTTAGACCGAGTACTTTGGATGGAGCGCTTCATCGTAATTCTTCGGCGGGACAAATTTCCCGGAGTATTTCATTAATGAATGAAGAATTGTTGAAATATAGGGTAGAGATCGTACAGAAACACACGGTGGAGGCTTTGTTAGGTTTTAATATTTCTAAAGAGCAGAGCTTTGATAACAAAGGCATCGGCTACGAGGGGCCGAATGATAATGTCTATTGGTATTCCGGACCCGGAGGTGTTGCGAATTATCAGCCTGAGGGCTACGAACCGCGCTGGGAATCCAGAACGGATTATTCTTCCGATTTTCAAGAAAAGACGATGTTGAGTTATTTCGGTCGTTTGAGTTATAATTTCAAGAAGTTGTATATCGCGGAGTTCGCTTTCCGTCGGGACGGATCGTCTACGTTCGGGGCAAATGTACGTTGGGCAAACTTCCCTTCAATAGCCTTCGGTTGGAATTTCGCGGATGAGGCTTTTTTAAAGGATGTATCATGGCTGAATAGCGGAAAATTGCGTTTGAGTTGGGGAAAGTCCGGTCAAATATTTAAAGAAGCCTACATGGCGTACGGATTGATGTATAAAAACGGATTATTTCAAGGTAAACCGGGAATGACATCAATGCAGGGGGTTGCTCCCGATCTGACTTGGGAGAAAACGAAACAATATAATGCTGGTTTGGATCTGGAATTGTTCGAGTATCGGTTGAATGTTAAATTTGATTACTACAATAAATTGACCTACTCGTTGATTTCAGATGTACCCACCTTTGGGGATATGAATGTGCTGGATAGTTTCAAGAGAAATTCCGGGGAGATTTCCAATCAAGGCGTAGAATTGGAATTGAAGGCGGATATTTTCCGGCAAAGTGAAGTGAGGTGGAGAAGCCGATTGAATATTTCCCGGAACTGGAACAAATTGGTCGACACGTACAACGGCAAGGATATGGTTGATAACGTATTGAAACGAGGGTTGTTTGGGGTATATGTTTTCAATGATAACGGGTATTTCCAGAATGAAAAAGAAGTCCCGGTTTACTATAATAACGAAGGTTATCCTATTTATTTGAATCGGGTTCAAGGTGAAATCAGTGGTATGGTAGGTGAAAGAAAGATTCAAGATGTGAATGGTGACGGCGTGATAGATGATGATGACATGTTTTACATTGGTAGTGCCTTACCTAAAGCATATGGCGGATGGGCAAATGAAATTTCGTGGAAGAATTTTGATTTGAATATTCTTTTCAATTATTCTTTGGGACGGAAGATGATCAATGCGGTAAGTTATTCGTCACCTTTTAGTATTGACGGTCCGATATTTCGTGATTTGCCCAAGACTACGTTTTGGGAAAAAGAAGGTGACATGACGGATTTGCCGCGTTTGGGAGCCACGATGACTTACCCGGAGTTGCGTTCCAACGTGGAACGAGTGAATATGCTTCGATTGAAGCAACTTACTTTAGGGTATAATTTACCGGAGAAATGGGCTAAGAGATTCTACTTTAGTGGTATCCGCTTGTTTGTTACGGGTGAAAATATTTGGACTTGGTCAAATTATTCCGGCACAGATCCCGAGGTTGTGGATATGGATTACGGGATAGATGGTGGAAAAGCGTATCCTTTACCGGAAAAATGGACGTTTGGGTTAACTCTTAATTTTTAATAATTATGAAACAGTATTTTATATATATTGTTGTGGGACTTCTAGCCATGTCATGTAGTGGCTATCTGGACGTAAGACCGGAAAATTCAACGACTTTTAATAATTATTTCCGTTCCGGGCAAGATGCTGAAGCTCTGCTCAATTCGATGATGAATAACGTGCGTGTTGCCGAAAATTCGGATATGTTGCATATTGCTGCCGGTTTGAAGGTGGATAATGTAGTAAGTGATTACCGGGGAACGCCAATCTATCGGGCACGTCAATTAGCACCGGTAAGTTATTTCAGATCAAATTGGAGAAATTATTACGCTGCCATTAATGATGCGGACGTGATGTTGGATAATGCTTACCGTTTTCCCATGTCGGAGGAGATTGTTAATATTTATCGTTTACAGGCTTATTTCGTGAAAGGGTTATGTTATTTCTGGCTTGCCCGGGCGTGGGGAGAGGTGCCTATTGTTCCCGATAGCGAGTCTATAGAGATTAAATTAGCAAAAAGTAGTGTGACTGAGGTGTTGGAAGAAGCGACAAAATGGGCGTTGAAAGCTATGGATTTGCCAAAGTATGAAGACTTGAAAGATTATGCAGGCAACAAGAGAACCACGAAACAATACGGGAGTAAAGGAGCTGCCGCTGCCTTGTTGGCTAATATTTATGCTTGGCGGGCAGGTCTTGAGAACAGAAAAGAGTATTGGGAAGAAGCCGAGAAATATTGCACGATGATTATTGAAAACAAGGTCGGCGCATATGGTTTGGGAGCCGACCCGGAGGACGTGTGCAACCGGGTATTCAAAGGTGGAAGCGAGGAGAGTATTTTGGAAATATACCGGACTTTCACTGCTGTCGGGGAATTCACTGAATTGGCTTATGTCGGGGAGCAATTTGCAGGTTGGCCGGTAAGGACAGACATGGAAGTGAGTTTCTCGTACCCCGATGTATTGGAATTTAACAAAACCACGATTAACGAACTTTATTCCGGTGATGATTTGAGAAGGAAAAGTTATTTCTACGGGCTAGATTCCACTGAATTCCATGTGAAGGTTAAGGTATTTAATCCTGAAACGTGGGAAATGGAAGACGTGATAAAAGTTTTCGATAACACGAAAATAGAGAAGGCGTATATAAATGTTTTTCGTTTCCCTAGTTACACGTACACGGGTAATGATAAAGAGAAAATTTTCTTGGGAATGGAGATGTATAAAATAGTCTGGCGTCTGGCGGATATTATGTTGTTGAGGGCTGAATGTCGTTGTCGTGCCGGGTTGCCTGACGCGATGGAGGACGTGATAGCTATTCGGGAGCGTGCCGGGTTGACGGGAGCGGATTTGACGGATGATTTTGGCGGGGATGTACAGTTGGCGATATTCAGGGAACGGGAGCGGGAGTTATTGTTCGAGGATACCCGGTATTACGACGTGATACGCAATGGCGTGGAATACGTGCGGCGGGAGCTTTCTGAAACCTTCAGCCGTTTGTCCGACAAGGATATCCAGAATGGGGCATTATATTATCCGGTGGGCTCGTCTGCCATGAATAATAATGATTTGATTTTGCAAAATGTATATTGGAATACAAAAGTACAATAGGGCTATGAAACATATATTGATATTAGGCTTTGTATGTCTGGTTTTAGGCATGGGAGGCTGTGTACAGGATAATTTTATTAAATCCGGGTTGCATAACGGTCGTTTTGACGGTAGCTTGTTGGAGTATTTAAAAGCCCCGGGGCATTCTTACGACTGGGATTCCACGGCTAGATTGGTGGAACAAGCTGGTCCCGATGTGGTTCGTCTGTTCGAGGGAAAAGACACGGAACATCCGGAGATTACTTTTCTTGGACCGACGAATCACTCTATTCGCAGGTATATGTTGGAAAATGACATCGAGCGAATCTCGGATATGGATCCGGATGTTTGCAAGGATTTGTTATTACAATGCATCATCGATGGCAAAATATACCGGGATGATGTTCCGAGAGGAAAATATGATGAAGATGAAGCTATGCCGGGAGAGGGCGGTAAGTATTATCCTACATTGAGTGGAAGTACCGTTTGGTTGTACACGCACCAGCAGACGTTACAGGGAATCCCGGACGTGGGAGCTGTTTCCTTGGGCGTGTATTCACAAAGCGCGTTCCGTGATTTTTCTATCGCTTCTTCCAATATAGAACCGGATCATTGTGTGGTGCATTCTTTGTCATACAACTTCACGTTAGGGGATTTCGGGGAAATGGACGATTGGGAAGATCCGGACGATTGGGAAGATTTTGAGTAATAATAAAAGAGAAAGTTATGAAACGGATATTATTTATATTGAGTGTTATATACTGTGGGCTTGTGTCATGTGACGAGAAAGAGGGTTATTTGATAACGGAGAATGCTGTTTACGACCCGGATACGATGATCGTGCGTCTTACGCCGGACCCGGAATTGGATGCGGTACGGATAGAGTATGAATCTCCGTGGCAATCTTTGAAAATGCAAGGCTACGAGGGAACCGAACGAATTGATTTTTCCGTGGAATCTGTCTCTTCAACTGTTGGAGAAGAAGCTGCTGCTACTTTCATGCAGGAACTGACCATATTGGCAGGCGGGGGTGTTATGCGCTATCCATATAAGGGAAAGTCGCCCGCGGGACGGTATACCGTGTCGGTTCGGTTGACGGGACCCGGGTATAGTCAGGTGGTGAAGAATGCTTTTACATTTATCTTAAAATGAAAGACAGATGAAAGGAATAAAGTTAATTTGTATTTGTTGTATTCTTGGAATGACGGGTATTCATGGTGTGTCTGCGCAATCGGAAGACAATTTGTTGAATATCCTTTCCGGGGAGTTGAATAAACATTACCGGGAATTACAGGGGGAGAAACTTCCCCCCTATTACATGAATTACAGGATTATCGACACGTGGAGCACGACGATCATCACTTCGTTCGGGGCGTTGAGGGATAACCAGAGCCGGCATACCCGCATCATGATTCCCCATATTCGATTGGGTGACACGACGTTGGATAATTACAAATATTACCCGATGGGATCGGAAGTGACCGAGTTTGGTATTTCATCCGCCGTCCTGCCGATTGATGACGGGAACAATGAGGATGCTATCCGTCAGGAAATCTGGATGGAGGCTTCTTCCCGTTACGCTTTTGCCGTGGATATTTACGAGCGTACAAAGGCGCAAACCAAGGTGAATGTCAAGAATGAAGATAAAGCTCCTTATTTTTCTGCTGCGCCGGTGGAGTCCTATTACGAGGCTCCTTTTCCAGCCGATCGGTTGAAAGTGGATGCGGAGGCATGGATTGCCCGGTTGAAGAAGATTTCCGCTCTTTTTAACGAAAATATGAATATCATGCAGGGCGATGCCACCTTGACGTATGATGTCGAACGTCGTTATTTCGTGGACACGGAGGGACGGAGTGTCGTGCAGAACCTGCCTTATGCCCGCGTCATGATCCAAGGAAACGTGATGGCTTTGGACGGGATGCGGCTTCCCTTGTACCTGTCCTATTTCGCGCATGATCCGGCTGATTTGCCCTCAGACGAGCAGATGATGGCGGATACGCGGGAGATGATCAAGACATTGGCGGCTTTGCGGGAGGCTCCCGTGGCTGACCCGTATACCGGTCCCGCCTTGTTGTCGGGTGCAGCGAGCGGTGTGTTTTTTCACGAGATATTCGGGCATCGTCTGGAAGGGCAGAGGATGAAGACGGACGAGGACGGACAGACTTTCAAACAGATGGTGGGAGAAAATGTATTGGCTCCTGATTTTCAAGTTTCCGACGATCCGACGTTGACGAGTTACGCGGGAAAGGAGTTGAACGGGCATTACAAGTTTGACGATCAGGGTATTCGTGCCGAACGGGTAAACGTCGTGGTGGACGGTAAGTTACGGGATTTCCTGATGAGCCGCGTGCCGATAGACGGCTTTCCGAAGACAAACGGTCACGCCCGGGCAAGTGACGGGTTCGATCCCGTGTCCCGACAATCCAACCTGTGTATCGAAACGAAAGCTCCCAAAACACAACAGAAGTTGCGGGCGATGTTGATCGAGGAGGCGAAAAAGCAAAACAAGGAATACGGTTATTTCTTCAAAGAAGTGACAAGCGGCTTAACGTACACGGGGACAAGCAGCACGAATTCGTTCAACGTGACCCCGTTGGTGGTTTACCGGGTCTACACGGACGGCAGACCGGATGAATTGGTTCGGGGTGTTATCCTGATCGGGACTCCGTTGTCCATGTTCTCGAACATCGTGTGCGCGGGGGACGACCCGAGTGTCTTCGTCGGTATTTGCGGGGCGGAATCCGGGGGTGTGCAGGTTACTGCCATTTCGCCGACGATTTTGGTGAACAAGGTGGAAACCCAGCGTACGGCGAAGTCCAGCGTGTTGCCGCCTGTTCTCCCGAGAGTGTATGTACCGCAAAAATGAAGTTATGAATATTAAATAGGAAAATGATGAGATACACGATATTGTTATTTTTAATATTTCTGGTCAGCCTGTCGCGTGCTCAGACGCAAGAGGACGTGACTATTTTCACGGCGATGGGGGACGAGCAGGCGAGAACGAAAGAGCAGTTGACTCTTCCTATGATGAGTAAGCCTTTTTATGTCTCTTACGCTCTTCTACTTTCCCAGCAGTTTTCCGTGGAGGCAACCTTGGGGTCTGTGTTGAATTCGGTTAATCTGCCCCTTCATTTGATGGGAACCTCTCAAGTCTTGATTGGGGATTATAATCGCACGAGCGATCTGCGTCACGTGGGGCAATTCCTTCGGGTGGATGTAGGAGGCGAGATTGATTATAACGCTATTCGCCTAGGCTTCTGGCTGGCTTCAGATCAGGGATACAAGGTGGCTTTGCAGGAATACTCTGCAAAAAAGGCATACTTGGAGGCAAACCCGTATGAACTTCCCGATAATCTTCCGGATTTGTTACCGACCCCTTCCGTGGAGAAACTGATACAGGGAAAACAACCTTATATTTCCGTTATTTCCGGGGTAGAGGCGAAGGCACGGGAATTGTCCGCCGTGTTTAAAGATTACAAGGAGATCGTCGCTTCCAAAGTATCATTGCAGGGAAGTGAGATGACGTTTTACAAATTGACCACGGAACAGGTGGCGTTGAAACAGCCATTGAATTTCGTGGAATTATACGTGGAAGGTACGGTTGTCACGAAAAACGGGGAATATATTCGGGATTCGTACGTGTTGTTAGCTCCTTCACTGGAGGCATTGCCTTCACAGGAACATTTGAAACAAGTGGTGGCGGGCTTCGCCCGGCGGTTGATCGACCTGAAAAATGCGGAAGTGTTTTCCGAGGAGTATAACGGACCGGTTCTTTTCGAGAACGAGGCGGTGCGTCAGATCCTCACGGATAATTTGTTGGGGAATAACGGCGGACTGTGTACTTACCGGATGCCGCTCGGCGTGAAGGAAACGACCACTTCCTTTGAAGATAAGATCGGGAAGAAATTACTTGATCCCCGCCTGTCCGTGGTGAATTATAGTTCCATGACGGAATACATGAATATCCCCTTGTTGGGAAGTTACGAGGTGGATGCCGAAGGCGTGGTTCCGGAAAAAGAGATGATGCTGGTGGAGAAAGGGGTTTTGAAAAAGGTGTTGAACGGGCAGATTCCCACGAGTAAGGTGCGTTACTCGACCGGGAGTTCCCGTTTTATTCCCACCCGTAATGACGTGATTTACGTGACGGCTCCCGGCACGCTTCATATCAAGGCTGACGGCGGGTTAAAGCCGGAGGCGATGAAAAAAGCCTTGTTGAAAGCGGCAAAAGAAGCGAAGTCTGGTTACGCTTATATCGTTCGCCGCTTGGCGGGCAACGCTTCACTCCTGTACAAGGTAGACGTGAAGACGGGCGAAGAAACGCAAGTCCGTTTTGGAAAAGTTGCCCCCGTGAATATGTCCAAGTTGAAGAATATACGGGAAATCTGTAATCAGGAAAAGGTACACAATCTTCTACTGGATAAGGGTGCTTTGGTATCCATGATTTATCCTTCATCTATTTTGTTGAATAACATGGATATATCTGTTATGGATGTACCGAAGAGAAAACTGCCGGCATTGAAGAATCCTTTGCAGGAGAGATAGAATTTAGTGATTTTAAATTGAAAAATGTCTGTTATCCCCGGAATGATTGAGGAATGACAGGCATTTTCAGCTCTCTCTCGATAAACAGAGGAGGAGTTGAAATACAGTCCGAAATGCGAGTAAAATAACTTGCCGAAGGCAAATGTAACCTGCAACTTGTAACTCGCCGTAGGCGACTAAAAACACATCCCGTTTGTCATTTTTGTTTTTTAACTCTATATTTGTGGCACTAATGGGGAGCGTATGTTTACATTATTGGAAAAAAAACGCTATTTTGAACAATTGTTCCGGGAGAGTTATTCCCGGCTATATTACTACGCTTTAAGTTTTTTGAATGATGACGAGCGGGCGAAAGATGTGGTGAGTGATGTTTTCGAGATCGTGTGGAAGGGGCGGGACCGCCTTGAATTTTCAACTTCATTAGTTCCTTTTTTATATAAACTTGTCCGTAATGCCTGTCTGGATGAATTGCGGCATGAAAAGACAGCGCAACGTTTTGCCGCGTATATGCGGGAAGAACCCGAGGCGGTGGACGAAAGCAAGCATTTGGAATACGAGTTGTTGATCGACCGGATACACCGTGCCGTGGAGCAGTTGCCGACTCAAACGAGGAACGTGTTCAAAAGATGTTTTCTGGAAGGGAAAAAATATCAGGACGCGGGGGCGGAGTTCGGTATCACGGTGAACACGGTAAAAGCCCATGTTATGAAAGCGTTACGGATACTGCGGGAACAATTCTCCGGGGAAGAGTTTATACTGCTTTTCTTGTGTTTCGGGAAGTCTACCGAAAAAAAATAAAAAAAAGTCGTTTTTGGCATTACCCATTTTGCAGGGGTCTACGTGTATGGGGTAGATGAATATGACAAAATGGATAAAAAGTATAATTATCGGGATATAGAATTTGGCATGGACGTGCTCAATCATCTGGTGAAGGACGATGAATTGGTGCGAGAATGGTTGCGGGACGAGGAGCACGGGCAATTGCTGGAAGAATTGCGCCGTATCCGGGAAGGGAGTTTGGCGGCTGTCGATAAAAAGAAGCCGGATGTCGATGGGGAATGGAAGAAGTTGAACCGGAAGATTTTGCGGAAAAGGATGCTTTGGACTTACAGGGTAGCGTCGGCTGTCGCTTGCATCGGTATCGTGATTTCAATCGGTTGGTTGTGGAGGAGTCCGATGCCCGCGGAGCGAACGCCTTTCGTGATGGTGATGCCTGAGAATGACGATTTTACCCCCCAAGGGGTTACACTTGTATTGAATAACGGGGAGGAGATCGATTTGAACCGGGAGAACCGGAAGGTTTTGGTGCAGCGTTTGCCCCAAGTGATCCGGTCTATCACGGCGGATTCTTTAAAGGGGTTGGTTTATTCTCCCGGGCAACCGCTCCCCGAATTGGAAGGGAATCACACGTTAAAGGTGCCCCGGGGTGGAGAGTATTTCGTGATTTTGGATGACGGGACGAAAGTGTGGTTGAATGCGGAGACGGAATTTCGTTATCCGGTCGTGTTCGGGGAAAAGGAACGCATGGTGGAGTTGTCGGGAGAGGCTTATTTTCAAGTGCGGCGGGACGAGACGCGACCTTTTATAGTGAAGACGGCAGGGGTTCGTACCCGTGTGTTGGGAACGGAATTTAACGTTCAGGCGTATTCAAGGGAGAAAGAAAATATCACGCTCGTGAATGGAAGTGTAGCGGTCAAGGCTACCGGGAGGAGGAAAGAAGTGGTGTTGAAACCTCACGAGAATGTCCTGTATAGCGAGGGAAAACTGAAAGTGACGAAGGTGGATATACTGAAGTATACCTCGTGGAAAGAAGGGTATTTCTATTATGACGACGAACGGTTGGAAGATATATTGACGGAACTGGGACGTTGGTATAATTTCAGCGTGGTATACGAGGAACCGGAATTGAAGGAGTTGCGTTTTAAGATTTGGGCAGATCGGAAGGCGACTTTCAGCAAGGTCGTGGAATATTTGAATGAAATGGGAAAATTAAAAATAGAGGTTCGGGATAATTGTATTATAGTTTTTAAGAAGTAGAAATGATGTATTGGAAATCAAGTATTTGAAAGGCGTGAGCCTCTCGAAAAGGGGATTGTTGTGTCTTGAATTTTAGAATGTTAAATAAATGAATTATGGAAAAAAAGCGAAGATCGGTTTATTTAAGGCGGGGACAAGGATGGAGGAAAATGACATTGTGGATGTTTTTTATGCTATGGGGGTTCCTTGGTTTCTCTCAGGAAAATAAGGTTTCTTTTAAATTTGTAGATCAGGAATTATCCTCCGTGTTGAAGGAGCTGGAAAAGGCGGACGTGTATAAATTCATGTTCAATTATGACGACGTGAAGGGGAAAAAGGTCACGTTGGAGGTGAAAGACAAGAAGGTGTTGGAGATATTGGATCTTGTGTTGAAGGATTTGCCGTTCACGTACCGGACGGACGGGGTGATGGTGATTATAAGACCGAAGGTTGCCGACGTGTCTGCCAAAAAGCATATACTTAAAGGTAAGGTCGTGGACACGAAAGGGGAACCGATGGTGGGTGTCACCGTGCGTCTGGATAGCACGACGGTCGGGACGGCAAGTGCCGCGGACGGGACGTTCACGTTGGCGATCGATAAGCCGGTGGGGAATCTGATATTCTCTTTTATCGGTTTTAGTGCGAAGAAGGTGGCGGTGACTTCCGGCAAGGAGGTGGTCGTGAAGATGGAAGAGGAAGTTTCCGACTTGGATCAGGTGACGGTGATCGCCTACGGGTCGAGAAAGAAACGGGAGTTGATCACTTCCGTAGCATCGATCAAGGCGGATGATATAAAAGAGATTCCCGCTGCCAGTCTGGAAACCTTGTTGCAGGGGCGTATGGCGGGTGTTGGGGTGAATATCCAGTCGGGTTCTCCCGGTGGCGGGGGAACGAACGTGGCGGTACGCGGGTACAATTCCTTGTGGCTGGATGAAGCGGGAGGGGGCGACGGTTCGCCGCTGTACGTGATCGACGGGGTGCCCGTGCATTCGTTTACTTCCCCGGTGACGGGAACGAACACGATAGCGGAGATTGATCCCTCGACGATAGAGTCGGTGGAGGTGTTGAAGGATGCCGCCTCTGCCGCTATTTACGGTTCACGTGCCGCGAACGGGGTGATATTGATTACCACGAAAAAGGGACGTGCGGGCGAGGGGAAGTTCTCCGTGAACCTGTCCTATTCGGCTTCCGTGTTGCCGAAAGCCCCGACACAGTTGGGCGGACGGGAGGAACGCCTGTACCATATGGCGGTCATGCGGGCGCAAAGAAATGCCTACGAGGTGAAGGGGAAGGGATATTACAAGTACCCGACTTCATACGAGGAGGCTGCTAATAACGAGGCTATATATGATGCTTTTTGGAATAGTGGTTTAGGGGTGGGAACAAAGAGTATTAGAATGGTTCAGGATTCCTTGAACCCTTTTTTCAACAATTCCACGAACTGGTACAAGTATATCTTTCGGACGGGAAAGATACTGAATGCTAATATCCAGACAAGCGGCGGTACGGAAAAGATGACTTACATGGTTGGTGCGGGGTATTACAAGGAAACGGGGATTATGCCGGGAAGTGACTTTTCCCGTGTGAATTTGTTGACGAATCTTTCCTTCAATCCCGTGAAGAAGTTGACTGTGGACAGCCGTTTTTATCTGGCGTACACGGACAGAAGCCGGGGTGCGACATCGGGGGATGCTTTCAAGTACGAGAGCTTCACGGTCGATCCCAATTATACCTCTTCGTTGCTTTTGAAGGGTGGGGCGGTAGAAGAAAAAATGTTGCAGATGCTGAACGGGCAAGTGGAAAATAACACTTCTTACCGTTTAAGGGCTAACTTGCAGTTGAGGTAC
The DNA here is from genome assembly GCF_022132345.1 of Butyricimonas sp. DFI.6.44. Taxonomy (NCBI): domain Bacteria; kingdom Pseudomonadati; phylum Bacteroidota; class Bacteroidia; order Bacteroidales; family Odoribacteraceae; genus Butyricimonas; species Butyricimonas sp. DFI.6.44. The sequence goes on from NZ_JAKNJD010000005.1 coordinate 276,094, forward strand.
GAGATATTGAAGGGATTGTCTGTTTCGACTTCTTTGGCGTTGGATTATACCCAAGCGAACCAGAACCAGTTTACTCCCAGTTATCTGGATCCTAACGGTTATAATGAAAGTAAATCTTCGGGAGAGATTGCCCGGGATATGTTGTTGTCGAACGAGAATTTGTTGAGTTACGTGTTCACGCTCGACGAGGTGCACAATTTTGATTTGTTGTTCGGGTTGGCGTATGACGGTAGCAAGAAATGGAGTAACAGCGGTCACGGGTTGCGGGGACCGAGTGACCGGATCGAGTATGTCGGAAGTGGTTTTCAGGATTTGGTATACGATCCGAGGGTGGATGATTACCGTGCTTTAAAAGATTATGGTTCCGATTTTTCGGAAACAGCGATGGTGAGTTATTTCGGGCGTCTGGCTTACAATTATGACAAAAAATACTTGTTGGAAGCCACGGTGAGGCGGGACGGGTCTTCCGTGTTCGGTGCGGATGTGCGTTGGGCTACGTTCCCGTCCGTAGCGGTCGGGTGGGCTTTTTCTACCGAGCGTTTCATGAAGTGGGCGTGGTGGTTGAATTACGGGAAGATCCGGGCTAGCTGGGGACGCTCCGGTAGCCAGTTCGCGATCCCGTATCTGGCACAGGGCTTGATGTCCCCGGGAACGATCTTTGACGGGGTACAGGGAATGCAGCCCGAGGGGGTGATAAACCGGAAACTGAAATGGGAAGAGTCGGATCAATATGATTTCGGGTTGGATATGGACTTTTTTAATTATCGCTTGAACCTGACCATAGATTATTACTATAAATACACACGTGCCTTGATAAACAAAGAGTCGCTGCCCGGCGATATGTACGGGTTCAACGGGGTACAATGGCGGAACACGATGGCTATTTCCAACGAGGGGTTGGAGTTGGACGCCAAAATCGATATCCTGAGAGACACGGAAGTGAAATGGCGTACGCGTTTCAATATATCCCGGAACTGGAATCGTTTCCGGAAGAGTTACTCGGGGAGAGATTTCTATGACAAGGTGATTGGCAAACCGTTGAGCGGGATTTATCTTTTCAAGGATTTGGGTATGATCGAGAGTGATGCCGATGTCCCGTATATATTCGATCAATCCGGTAAAAAACAGATGTTGTCACCGGAAGGGGACGAGGAATATTTTTTCACGAAGGGAATGCGCCGTATTGCGGATATTGACGGCGACGGGCAGATCACGGAAGATGATTTGGTTTATTCCGGGACCACTTTGCCACAGGCTTACGGCGGGCTTGTGAACGAGATTAAATGGAAGAATTTTGACGTGAATATTTTGTTGACTTACACGCTCGGGCGTAAAATGGTGAATCAGTTCAAGTATAGTACCCTTCAGGGAAGATTGGGAGTTTATCCCGTTTTCGCGGATGTGTCATTGTCCGATTTTTGGCAGTATGCCGGTGACGGGAGTAAGTACCAGACTCTCGGTTTGTATGGCAATTCCACGTTGATCAATATAACCGGACAAACGACAGCTTCACTGGAAAACGTGCATTATTGCAGGTTGAAACAATTGACGATAGGGTACAATCTTCCGAAGCATATCATGAAAAAGTTGTGGTTGGACGGTATTCGGATTTTCGTGACGGGAGAAGACTTGTTCCTGTTGTCAAATTATTCGGGGCTTGACCCGGAAGTGGCGAATATCGCTACTGGGTTCGATGACGGTCGTACTTATCCCTTGGCGCGGAAATGGACTTTTGGTTTGACTGTAAATTTTTAAAAGAGGTAGATTATGAAAAGATTTTTATATAGTGTACTGGTCGTGTTGCTGTGTGCTTCTTGTGATTCGCTTCTTGATCTGGAACCGAAAAACGGGGTGACGTTTGAACACTATTTCACGACGGAACAGGATTTGGAAGCGGTAGTAATACAAATGCACGGGAATTTGAGAACAGCTTTGACCGGGGTGACTCAACATGAATTTATGGGGCTTCGAGTGGATGTCGTGAGGCAGGGATCTGATATGAATAAAATACGCGGGTTGAATACCGACTATCTGTTGAATGTTACTAATCAACAGCAATGGAAAACTTATTACAACACGCTTGCTATCGTGGATTTGTTTTTCGATAATTACCAAAAAGCCAAGAATGTGGCTCCCGAACGAGTACGTTTTTATTGCGGTCAGGGAGAATTCGTGAAGGCCATGTGCTATTTTTACTTGGTACGGATGTGGGGTGATGCTGTTATCACGAAAGGAAGCAATTACATTGATAAATACGCCAAAAGCCCGGCATCCGTCGTTTTAGACACGGCTATTCATGCCGCTTTACGGGCGTATGACATGTTGCCCAAGTTCAGTGGTCTGAAAAACTCGAATAACAAAGCGTTGACCTCGAAGCAATACGGGTGTAAGGGAAGTGCCGCCGCCTTGTTGGCGCACCTCTACGCGTGGAAGGCTCACGTGGTCGGTGGTCAGGAGGATTTGAAGGAGGCGGAGAAATGGGCGAGTAAGTTGATAGAGGAAAAGTATCGCGACGAAGTAGGTGTCTATACTCTCGCGGAGAACCCGGAAGAGGTTTGTGCCGAGGTGATGCACAGGAAAAGCGCAGAGAGTATTTTTGAGTTGGAAATTAATTATCAGGATGCCAGTACTTACTCCGCTTTTTTACCCGCTTATTCCATGATTGGCGCCCCGATCGTGAAGACCGAGGAAAAGATGGATATTAAAGATAAGGATTTTGGAATAACGATAGCGGGAGTAAATTCCTTGTTCCCGGCAGGAGATGCACGTCGGGAGGCTTATTTCTACCATCTGGATGATCCGGAATGGCAAGAAGCGGGATTGGCTTATCTCTATAAATGGCGGTATGCCCGTTACGGGGCATCGGTTGCCGGGGAAGTCTGGCTTAAAGGGATGGATGTGAACCGGGTTATTTTCCGGTTGGCGGATATGTACCTGTTGCGTGCGGAGTGTCGGGTAAAGATGAATGACCGGGCGGGAGCGGAAGCCGATCTGAAAGTGATCCGTCAAAGGGCAAATGCCGAGATGTGGCCGGCGGAGAACGATAGCGGGGATTTGCAATACGATATTTTCAAGGAGCGGGAGAAGGAGTTGTTGTACGAGGGACACCGTTATTACGACGTGGTTCGTAACGGGTATTGGAAAACGGAGTTGCAGGGAGGTTTTAACGATTTGTCGGTTGAGGACGTGAAAGACGGGGCTCTTTACCTGCCTGTTCCCCAAACTGCATTTTCACAAAATGATTTAATGATCCAGAACACGTTTTGGGCGTCAAAAATGAAATAAGCTATGAAAAAGATACTGTTTATACTGGTCGTGGCGGGTGTATTTACGGCTTGCGGTACAAAATACGACTATATCGATACGGGAGTTTGCGAGGAGGAATTCCGGGGTAATATGTATGAATACTTGCAGAGTAATCACTACGATTGGGATTCTATCGTGAAGATTATTGATCGCGCAGGATTACGAGAGATGTTCGAAAAGGAGGATTTCACTTTTCTGGGACCCACGAATATCACCATTCGCAAGTGGTTTTTCTGGGATAAGATAGGTGGCGTGGGAAACACGGACAAGGAATACGTGATTCACGGTTACAAGAGTATCCAACGGGTACCTGTCGAAATATGCCGGAAAATCGTGTTGAGCCACGTGGTAGAGGGAATTATCGCCCGCGATGATATCGCGAGGGCTACCTATAACGAGGAACAAAAAATGGACGGCGGGGGCAATATTTTTACCACTCGTTGGGGTAACCGGGTGTGGTTGTGGACGATACAGGAACCTTACATGAATATTCCCGAGATGGGACCGGTTATCGTGGAAATGGCATCGGTTGACGGCGAGGGCAAGAAAATCAAGGACATCGGTATGGCTACAATCGGCGTGAAACCGACGAACGGGATGGTACATTCGTTGCCGTACAGTTATAATTTGGGAGAGATGTACACGGATAGATATTGGGCAATAGTTAATCATTAATAGCATGGGAGAGATGAAAAAATATTTGGTTTTGATAGGGGTGATATTGGTTTGGTGGGGATGTCACAACCCCACGCCGGGGTATCTTGAAACGGGTAACGCGCAATACGTGCCCGACACGATGATTATTCGCAAGGAGTTGGATCCGCTGAAAGATGCTTACCGGAAGATGAACAATGCTCCTTGGGTATCCCCGAAATGTCAGGGGGTTGACGGTACGGCTCCCGTTCTGTTCGAGATCGTGGACGTGACTTCCGAGGACGGCGATGCCGCCATGTTCAAGAGTTTCCTGAATATCCGGGGAGGCGGAAGAATGGAGTTTCCCTTGAAAGTAAGTGTACCCGTGGGGCATTACGTGGTTTCCGTCAGGGTGTCGAACGAGGGATATTCCAAGGTAATCCCTGACGTGTTCACTTTTATCGTGGAATAGTAAAATAAATGACTATGAGAAAGAGCGTGTTATTATTAATGATATGTATTTTCGCTGCCGGGGCAAGAGGGGAAGGTATCCGTTTTTTCAAGGGTTCCTTCCAAGATGCCTTGAAGCAGGCGAAAGCAGAGAACAAGAAGGTGTTTGTCGATTTCTACACCACGTGGTGCGGACCTTGTCAACTGATGTCCAAAAATGTATTCCCGGACGACGAGGTCGGGGAGTATTTCAACGAACATTTTATCAATTATCAGATTAATGCCGAGGACAAGGCGTACCTGCCGGAAGTGAAGCGATACGGCGTCACGGCGTACCCGAATATGTTGATTCTGGACACGGAGGGCAACGTGCTGGGGCGGCAACTGGGGGCTACCGACAAGAACGGTTTTCTCCGTTTTGCCCGGTTGGCATTGAAGGAAGTGTTGCCCGTGGACCAGCTTTACGAGAAACTGAAGAAGGACAGGAAGAATCAAACACTGATGCAGGAGATTCTGTTGGAAGCCCCGGGGTATATCGCCCGCTTGTCCGGTCAGGATCATGACAAATGGGAATACCGGATCGAGAAGTTATACGCCGATTACCGGAAGCAAAGACCGTTGGAAGATTGTATCACGGCGAATGACTTGAAGATTTTCTCTATATACCACACGGGGATGGGGAAGAAAGACGAGGTGTTTGAATTTGTGTTGTTGCACTTTGATGATTACGCGCGAGTGATTGATCGGAACGAGGTTTCCAATTTCCTGTTCATGTTGAGTTATCCTTGGATGGAAGAGTTGGCGAAAAAAGGTGATATGAGCTACCGGGAGGAGTTGGAGCGCGTGCGGGGAGATTTGAAGGTCGTGTATGATTCTATCATGAATTTCGGGGGGATGGACACGTATTCCGGTTTAAAGCTACTGTTTGATGCGGAGTATTACCTGTACAACAAGAAGGATGTCGAAAAGTACCGTTCGTACATGGAGAAATATTTCGCGGGCTTGGGTAAAGGTATTCGTCCTCAGGATTATATCGGGGCGTTGGAGTCGCTGTATGAAGTACTGGGGGAAAAGATCACGCCGGAAGTGGCACGTCAGGGAATCAGTTGGTTGAACGAAGCTCTGAAAAGCAAGTTGCAGCCGGAGATGCAGATGCGTTGTTTGCTGATGCTGGGCGATTGTTACAAGGCTTCGGGAAGCAAGGAGGATGCGAAGAAGTGTTATGATCAGGCTTACGTGATTTCCCTGCAATTCAATAATCCCGGTTTGTCGGCGGCGGTACAGGAATATGTAAAGAAATTAGAAGAATAATTACAGGAAGAGGTTTATTCATACCCTACCTCTTCGTCCATATTAACACTAACAGAACCTTTTGGGGTACAAGGTGAAAAAAAATGAAAGACCATGAAAAGATTAATGTTATTATTTTGCTTGTTGGCGAGTTTTATTGCCTGTTCCGATGATAAAGATAATCCGGAGGAACCCAAGATGCCTATTACTGATTTGCAACTGCCGACGGTAAATCCCGTTGTCGGGGACAATGTAACGATCGCGGGTAAGGGATTCGCACAGGATTGCAAGATACAGGTAAAACCGGAAGGGGTTGCCGAGGCTATCGATGCCGCGATTGTCGAAGTTACCGATGCCGGAATAACCTTTAAGGCTCCGGCAGAAGTGACCGGTAAATGTAAAGTGATTTTGCTACAAGGCGGGAAATCATACGAGTTGGGTGATCTGACTTTTGAAGAGGCTCCGGATATTGAAGCTACTTTGTATGGCGTGTTTGCCGATGAAACGACAAATTCCGTGTGCCCGATCGACGTTGCCACCCAAAGGAGAGGTAAGGCGTTGTTTACACTGGATAGTGACATCGAGGGTATTGTTGCAGACAATCATGGCATGGTGTATTATAAAGCCATCACATTCGTGGATAACAAGAGTACTTATGAATTGCGTTATTACGATATAAAAGCGGGTAAAGGCGGAAAGATCGATTGGGCAGATGCCGGTCGTTGTTTCTCTATCAGCACGGATGGTGAAAAATTATACGCTTTGACTTATGATACTGATAGCTATGATATTTGCTTGTATTCTGTTGAACGCGATGGAAATGTCACTCCTTTACAAACTTACACCGATCAATTGGAAGCGCCTTACAGACGTCTTTATTCCACGGGTGGTACATTCTTATATGGAGAAAGCTATATATTTGCCGGTTTGCGTCTTGATATGGGGGATGTTGCGTATCATATATCCATCGTTGCGGATTTGACTGATGATTATTATGATTATCTTGCAGCAGAGGATATGATGAAATCTTTCCGTTTTGTGAAAACAGGTGATAATCATTATGTATTCAAGAACAATGAAGGAGAGGACGCTACAGCCAAAACAACCGTACATGAGTTTGCTGGGGAAGACGAGTGGTATGGCGATGACTATAACAATCCGGTTATTGCAACCATTGATAATTATTTTGTCGATCAGGTGTACGACCCGACGACCGGGCTGATATACGGAATGTTTGGGGATGAGAGCGATGGTATTCTGCCTTTCGATCCGAAAACGAATAAGGCTCTTGATCCTTGGATAGGAAGTGGTTGCGTGGCATTAGTATATATCAAAGATGTCGAGTGATAACAAAAAACGTGTATTGGAGTTGTGACATCGTTCATGACTAAGTCGTGTTGTTAAAGATCGGGTTTGAATAGAACCCGGTCTTTTTTCATACAATATCCATGTATTTCCCGTGATGCCGATAGAATCCGGTAGTCCTATTTTTGTCGGAGTGTTGATGAAGAAACCCCATGAAATAACGGAGAGATAAGGGAGTAATAAGGGAACAAAGACGTTTCACCTTCGATACAAAGACGTTTCAAAGACGTTCACGGACGTTTTTGAATTGAAAGTGATTTGAGAATAAAATGGAACTATGTCTTGTCCTCTACCTCTTCTCTGCCTTATTTCTGTTTCACTTCTTCCTGCCGGGGAGATAAATGGATGTTGAGCAGTTTGACCGTTTCGTGTTTTAGCTTATCTTTGGCGATAAAATAACTGGAATGAAACACAATTGGAAACCGGGAAACATGATTTATCCCTTGCCGGCGGTGCTGGTGACTTGCGGGAGCGAACCGGAGGAATACGCAGTCTTGACCGTGGCATGGACGGGAACGATATGTACCAACCCGCCGATGTGCTATATCTCCGTGCGACCGGAACGAAATTCTTACCCGATCATCAAAAAAAACATGGAGTTCGTGATTAACCTCACGACGAAAGATATGGCGTATGCTACCGATTGGTGCGGGGTGCGTTCCGGCAGGGAGTACAATAAATTCGAGGAGATGAAACTCACGCCCGTGCCGGGAGAGGTCGTGAAGGCTCCTATCATAGAGGAATCGCCCGTGTCTATCGAGTGTCGGGTGAAAGAAATTGTGCCGCTGGGGTCACATCATATGTTTATCGCCGATGTCGTGAACGTGCAAGCGGATGACCGTTACTTGAGCGGGGAAACGGGCAAATTCGAGTTGGCGGACGCCGAACCTCTGGTGTATTTACACGGCGGATATTTTGAATTGGGCAAGAAAATCGGTAAATTTGGTTGGTCTGTGGAGAAGAAAAAGAGAAGACGATAGTATAACTAAAGATTTGAAGTAAACGATATAATAGGAATATGAATGATCTGATAGAAAAGCATCCGTTGCAACCATTCCTGCCGGGTAATGCCCGGTTGCTCATGCTGGGGAGTTTTCCCCCGCCGCGGGCACGTTGGTCGATGGATTTTTATTACCCCAATTTGCAGAACGATATGTGGCGGCTTTACGGGGTATTATTCTTCGGGGATAAGGACTATTTTTTAGAGAAGGGAAAGAAAAGCTTTGACAAGGATCGGATTATCGCCTTCCTCAACGAGAAGGGAATAGCGTTATTCGATACCGCCATGGAGATCATCCGGCACAAGGGAAATGCGTCCGACCAGTTTCTGGAAGTGATTACCCCGGTCGATTTGAAACGGGTATTGGTGCGGATTCCCGCGTGTCGCGCTATCGTGACCACGGGACAGAAGGCAACCGATACCCTGTTGGAACAGATCGATGCCGCGTCCCCCCGGGTAGGCGGGTATAGCGAGTTCGTGCACGAGGGACGCCCGATGCGGCTTTACCGTATGCCGTCGTCATCAAGGGCTTATCCGAAACCGTTGGAGGAAAAAGCGGCTGATTACCGCGTAATGTTTCATGATTTAGATATGTTGTAGGGATATGAAGACACTGTTGTTTATCGTGGATATGCAGAACGACTTTTGTTCGCCCCGCGGTTCTCTATATGTACCGGGAGCGGAAAAAGACGCCGAGCGGTTGGGGAGATTGATAGATCGGAAGAAGGAAGAGATAGACAAAATTATCCTTACGCTCGATCAACATCACGTGATGGACATTGCGCATCCTTTCTATTGGCGGAATGCCAAGGGCGAAAACCCGAAACCATTCACCGCCATATCTTGGTGGGAAGTCGTGTCCGGGGAGTGGATACCGTTCGGCGACAAGGCGGAAGTCGTCGAGTACCTGCGTCAACTCAAGGAGACGGGGGAGTACCAGCACGTGATCTGGCCGGAGCACTGTATCAAGGGAAGCGAGGGGGCTGCCGTGATTCCGGTTTTGTTCGATGCCGTCATCCGCTGGGCACGTCAGGGGCGTTATTGCGGGATTGTCGAGAAAGGACTACATCCCGGCACGGAGTTTTTCGGGGCTTTCCGGGCAAACGTGCCTATCGCTTCGGCTCCCGAAACAGCCTTTAACGTGAAGTTGAAAGAAGAGTTTGAACAATACGATACGATATGGTTGGCGGGAGAGGCTAAAACCCATTGCGTGGCAAACACGTTAAAACAGTTATTCGACTTCCCGGAGATTGTCCGCAAGCTCGTGATCATCGAGGATTGCATGAGCGATATACCGGGATGCGAGAGATTGTCCGTACCTATCTACGGCAAGGCGGCACGCCTCGGGGCGCGTTTCGTCAAATCCGATTCAATATTGTTGGATAAAGATTAAGATGATAATACATGATTTTTTAGATAACGATCTCTACAAGTTCACGACGATGAACGCTATCCAGAAAAAGTTTCCGGATGCCGAGGTTGTCTATCGCTTCGTGAACAGGGGAAACACTCTCTTTCCCCCCGGTTTTGCCGAGGCGGTAAGGAAGGAAGTGGACGAGATGGCAGCCTTGGTGCTATCGCCCGAGAATGAACGCTTTTTGCGTGCTCGGTGTTATTACTTCGACTCTGTTTTCTTTGACTTGTTAAAGGGATTCCGTTTCAATCCCGACGAGGTCAAGGTGAGTCAAGCGGGAGGCCGGTTGGATGTCGAGGTGCGGGGATTATGGTACCGGACGGTATTGTGGGAAGTGCCTTTGCTGGCAATTATTTCGGAATTGTATTTCCGGATGACGGGGCAGGAGGCACGCGACACGGAAGAAAGGGCTATGGCCAAGGCGAAGGCTTTCGCGGAAATGCACGCGGAGATTTCCGAGTTCGGCACTCGTCGCCGCTTCTCGTTCGAGGTGCAGGATCGGGTGATCGGCATATTGCGGGAAAACATGAAGGGATTGCTCAACGGCACGAGTAACGTTTACTTTGCCATGAAATATAATCTCACGCCCATGGGGACGCATCCTCACGAGTGGTTCATGTATCACGGTGCGCATTTCGGCTATCGCTCGGCAAATGCCATGGCGCTGGCAAACTGGGTGGACGTCTATGACGGTTATCTGGGGATAGCCTTGTCGGATACCTATACTTCGGATAATTTCTTCAATAGTTTTGACACGAAGTATGCCAAGCTCTTTGACGGCTTGCGGTGGGATAGCGGCGATCCTTTCGAGTTCACGGAGAAAGCCTTGCGTCATTACCGTCGGCATCGGGTTGACCCGGCGAGCAAGACGATCGTGTACAGCGATGCTCTTGACCTCGACGGGGTAAAGAGAATCAAAGAGTACGTTGCCGGGCGCCTGCACGATGTTTACGGTATTGGCACGTATATCACGAACGACGTCGGCGTGACACCGCTGAACATCGTGATTAAACTTTTCGAGTGCCGTCCCAAGGGAAGTGATATATTTCTCCCTACCGTCAAATTGTCTGACGTGGCGGGCAAGCACACGGGGGATCCCGAAGAAATTGATTTATGTTTGAGAATGTTGAGAATAAAATAAAGAAAAGATGTTAGTTACATACGAGGATATCCGAAACGACGAGAGTATAAAAACGTATATTAACGAGGCGGATAAGGTGCTGCTTGCCTTGGGGTACACGGAACACTCGTTCCCCCACGTGGTAAAAACGGCGAAAATGGCAGAAATGATTCTGTTGACGTTGAATTACCCGAAACGCACGGCGGAGTTGGCCAAGATCGCGGGATACATGCACGATATCGGGAATATCGTCAACCGTATCGACCACGCTCAAAGCGGGGCAGTCATGGCGTTCCGCCTGCTCGACCGCATGGGAATGGACCCGGATGAGATAGCCCAAGTCATCAGTGCCATCGGCAACCATGACGAGGGGACAGCTGCGGCAGTCAACCCGATCGCCGCTGCCTTGATTCTTGCGGATAAAACCGATGTACGTCGTTCCCGCGTACGCAATCAAGATTTCTCTAACTTTGACATACATGACCGTGTAAACTATGCTGTCGAAGAATCCCGTATATACTTCAACGAGGACAACACGGCTATTATTCTTGACTTGAAAATCGACACGTCAATCTCCGCTGTCATGGATTACTTTGAAATTTTCCTCGGTCGTATGCTTCTGAGCCGCAAAGCTGCCGAGTACTTGGATATTCATTTCGAACTGATCGTCAACGGACAAAGACTGCTGTAACAATTGAAAGTTGAAAATTGAAAATTGAAAATGAAAAGAACTCCCTCCCCCTTCGGGGTACTCCCTTTATAAACAGAGGGAGAGCTAAATTACTCACCATCTTCGGTAAGATTCACCAGCTCCTCCTCTGTTTATAGAGGAGGTGGCTGCGAAGCAGACGGAGGAGTTCATTTTCAATTTTCAACTTTCAATTTTCAATTATTAAAACGTTCGGGCAATGGTCTGAATGATAGACTTCCGGTTCGATATACGCGTCTTTCAGGCGGGGTTTCAAGTTTTCGGTTGCCATGCAGTAGTCGATGCGCCAGCCTTTGTTGTTGGCTCTGGCGTTGAAGCGATAGCTCCACCACGTGTATTTTTCTGCCTCTTCCGGGTGGAAGTAACGGAAGGTATCTATAAAGCCGGAGTCGATAAACCCACCAATCCATTCCCGTTCCTCGGGCAGGAAACCGCTGTTCTTGGCATTGCGTACCGGATCATGAATATCTATCGGGCGGTGACAAATATTATAGTCCCCGCAAAGGAGCAGGTTCGGGCGGGTTTTCTTCAGTTCTTCCACGTAATTCTGGAAGTCTTCCAACCATTTCATCTTGAATGCCTGCCGTTCATCTCCTGTCGTTCCGGAAGGATGATATACACTTACGATAGACAAGTCGCCGTAGTCGGCACGAATGAAACGTCCCTCGTCGTCGTACGCGGGGAGTCCCATCCCGTATTCCACGTGATCCGGCTCCGTTTTCGAGAGTATCGCTACCCCGCTATATCCTTTTTTCTTGGCTGAAAAGAAGTAAGAACGGTAGCCTAAAGCCTCGAATTCCAGTGTCGGTATCTGGTCCGGTTGCGCTTTTGTTTCTTGCAGGCACACGACATCAGGCTGTTCGTCTTCCAACCATTTCGTGAAATCTTTCGATAAGGCAGCCCGTAGGCCATTGACATTATAAGTAACTATTTTCATGGTTCGTTTTTTTGCATTATGCCTCAAACTTACAAAAAAAGTTTTACTAATGTCGAGCCGAAGGTTCTTAAGGTTCATAAAGTTTGTAAAGTTCATAAGGTTTATAAGGTTCTTAGACCCCTGCGGGGCGCTTTGTCTACGGCAGCTATAGCTGCCGTTAAACACAGTCCGAAGGACACCCGTCACTTTATAAACTTTATGAACGTTATAAACCTTATAAACTTTACTGCTTTGCCCCGGTGGCTTATTTCAAATAATACCGTTTCTTCGGGCGCAATTGTGCATCTAATTCATATACCTGCGGTACTCCTGTCGGAATTTCCAAACCGACAATATCTTCGTCACTGATCCCGTCCAAGTATTTAATCAATGCCCGCAGGCTATTGCCGTGTGCCACGACCAGCACCGTGTTTCCCGAGATCAGGCAGGGCGCGATATAATCCTGCCAGAAAGGAATGACCCTCGTGATCGTCAGTGCCAGCGACTCGCCCAAGGGAAGCACGGCGGGGTCCACGTTCTTGTACTTGTCCTCGTAGACGGCTCTGCGAGGATCGTCAGGCTCCAGTAAAGGAGGTGTAACATCAAAACTCCTTCGCCAGATATGTACCTGCTCTTCCCCGTACTTCTTTGCCGTTTCCGCTTTGTTCAATCCCTGTAATGCCCCGTAATGCCGCTCGTTCAAACGCCAGTTATGAATTTCCGGTACCCACATCCGGTCTGCCGATTCTTCCAGTAAATGCAACGTGCGGATAGCCCGTTTCAGCACGGAAGAAAAAGCTACATCAAATAACAAATAGTGTTTCCGAATTAACTCACCAGCACGGCGAGCTTCCTGTTCCCCCTTTTCACTCAAATCGACATCCGTCCATCCGGTGAACCTGTTTTCCTTGTTCCAGACACTCTCCCCGTGCCGGACTAATATTAATTTACACATAATACCTTGTTTAATTATAGGGGGTATACGTGTAAGGGTTTATAAAGTTTATAAGGTTCATAAGGTTCATAAAGTTTATAAAGTTCTTAGACCCCTGCGGGGCGCTTTGTCCACGGCAGCTTGAGCTGCCGTTAAACACAGTCCGAAGGACACCCGTCACTTTATAAACTTTATGAACTTTATAAACTTTACAAACCTAATAGTAATTGCGTAAAGCCGGTTTGATGCAGATCCCGAATCTCACCATGGACACGTAGCGGTCGTATTCCAGCAAGTTCTCCGCGTAACCGTTGTAATACTGTATAAACAAATATTCGTTTGCTTTCAAGCTGGGTTTGAAGTTTATCTCCAACGTGGTATTCATGTTGATAAACTGTCGGCGGGGATTGATGATGGCAGAGCACCACAGTCGTTCGTTAGCACTTTGGTAGTTGAAAGCGACAAAGCCGTACCCTTTGTATTTCAGTAAATCCGGGTTTCCTTCTTTGTCCACCCAGCCGCCCCATACTTTCATCTGCACGGAGAAGCGGTAATCGATAAACCACGAGCCGGACAACGAGATATAGTTCCAACTCCGGGAAGCCAGAGAATCACGCCCGTTTGACTCGTGCTCGAATGAAAGTACCGCCATTCCCATCAATTGATCGCGATAGATCAATGCTTTGCTCAGGCTTATTCCCGGGTTGAAATTATTATCCAGAAAAGGGCTCGATTTGGCGTAAATATCCCAGAAAGACTTTTGCGTGTAGGTCAGGTACAGGAAGGTTTTGAACGGGAGAATACTTTTTGTCAGGCGTTGGCGTATACTGATCTGGAATTTGGCATCCGCCGTGTGCTTGTCGATCTTGTGGTTGGTAGGAATGCCCGAGACGAAGTAATTATCCCGGAATATGCCGAAACTGGGGGTGTTGTCGAACAACTCCAACGCGCTCTTCTCGCTGACAACTACCGTACCCCCGGTTTTATTCTTGGCAAGTTCCTCCCGTTCCCGCAATATCTTTTTTTCCTCGTCCGTTTGCGCTTGCAGCACTGCCGGGCAAAGCAAGCAAAAGAAGAAGACCGGAACAATAATACGCCACCGCCTTTTCATCATCTCATGCTTTTTTATTGCTGAATAATGACACGATAGCCAGCAACACGATAGCTCCCACGGTTGCCGTTATCAGGCTTCCGATGACACCCGTCGTCCAAATGCCCATTACCCCGAAGAGCCAGCCGCCCAGCACTCCGCCGATAATCCCCACGATCAGGTTTAAAAACAATCCCAGTCCACCTCCGCGGACTATTTTCCCGGCGATAAATCCCGCCGCGATACCGATTAAAATATACCAAATAAACATCATAACTTATAAGATTTAGATTCATTTGTATATTTAAACTTAAACAGCCATGAAAAAGTTCCAATTTCTGGACATTTTATTCATGTCAAAGGAAGTGACAAAGAGTCATTCGGCATGACAAAAAGTAACAGGACACTGTCATGACAAAAGAAAAGAGCCGATCAGAAATCGGCTCTTGGAAAAGAATGCCCCCGGTCAAGAAGGTGTATGTGAGGATCGGCGTTTGTTACAACCGGGGGGCATTCGAGGATAGCTCTTGATAATGTTTTTGAAGAATGCCCCCGGTAAGAGGTGTATGTGGGGATCGGCGTTTGTTATACCGGGGGGCATTCAGGAATATCTTATTCTCTCGTGCTTTATTTGATTACTCGATACGTGATTCTGTAATCAACTCGTCGTAATTGCGGGAAAAATTCTTTCAACATGTACCTGTAAGGCACTCCTTGATCCAGATCCATGAGTTGTTTTTCTCTTCCCTCGAAAATATCGACGTTATTAATAATGTAAAGAACTCTATCTTTATCGGGCATCCCGAATTGTGTTATCAATTTTTTCAGTCCTGTCCAGTCTTCCGCCACCCAATCCGCATGGTAGAGGTTTCTTGGCATCGGGTACCTGTCAAGCAGGTAGTCGCGCAATTCCAGCGTGCGTTCCCGTGACAGTTTCTCGTTTTGAGCGTACGTTCCCTCCGGGGAAGCGTATCCCGTGAGATAAATTCCCGTTATCTCGTGATCCGGGTTGCTCGTGATCTCGTCAATCATAGCCTTGATCTTGGCAAGCTCCTCGCGATTATCCTTGTAATCCGGGATAATATTTGTCCGGTTCCTCGGGTAATCAAGATAGGCGGAGCCTTCAACAACCCTCGCTGGCGACGCGGTATTCTCTTTCACGACCGGGGTCGTTCGCGTTACCGGTTCGGGTGCGAGGGGAGTGGGGGCAACAATCTGCACCTTCCCTTTCAAGGCAGCGTCCGGCTTGAGTGCCTTCGCCAACAAGTTTACCGATATCAAGCGTTGCTCTATTCCATCATAAAAACTCTCGTGCAAATTTAATGCCGCGTCCTGCATCCACGCTTGATAAAGAACACTTATTTTATAATTTACTTTCTCCCGCGTGCGCTTGTTAGCCGCCACTACCGAGTACGTGGGGAAAGGTTTCGCCCCACGATTGAAGTAGAGTGACCGTTGATACGCCTTAGACCTACGCTTCCCGTTCACGATTACCGATGGTAATTCTTCTACTTCAGTCCCTTTCTCGATCACGGGGGTTAGCGTGAAGGCTTCGTTGTTGCCCACGGGTAACCCGTTCATGTCGATTGTCATTTCGATGAAAACACTGTCACCCCGCTGTTCGAAACGATTCTGCGTGACGCGTATCTCGCCCACGTAGACGTTGCTCTGTGCCTCCACTCTCGTTGAAAACAGACCCGCGGTCAGTAAAATTATACTATATATGATCGTTTTTCTCATCACTCTTATTTTATAATGTACACCAGACTAATTCCAGCTTTCGTCGGGCCTATATAATCTTTTTCACCCTTTTTTATAAATTTACCCCCGGTCTGGTACTCGTGTTTGTCGTACTCGAATCTCGCGTACCCGATCCCGAGCGTGGCTTCCAAGTTCAGGCGTTTCCCGAGTATCCATTGATAACCGTATGAAATCCCTCCACCGTGAAACGAGCCCTCGTAACGGTATTTGTCCAATCCCAACATCTTGATTCCTCCCGCGTTGAACTTACCGTAGAGCCCGTGAATCCCGAAGAAGTGCCCGTTAAAACGTTCGCCTCCCCAGTACCGGAACTCCGGTTGTACCAGCCAGTGTTTAATCTTTTTGTTATCACCAAAACTCCACGGGTTATACGTACCGGACAGGTCCAAAGTTGTCTTTTTCCCCAGCGCGACTTCCAATCCCATGTTGGGCGTGGTTGTCAACCAGTACAAGGCATTCGTTTTCACGCTGAAAAGCGGGGCGTTGTAGAAATCTCTCTCTTGTCCGCTAACCTTGCTTGTCGAAACAAGCGCGATCATACCCAGCACGAAAATCATTTTCCTCATCATAACCCTTTCACTTTGTTTTTGATATTACAAAAGTATCTCGCTCGCGTCAAGAATTAGTGACCTTTAAAGTGTATTTGTTATTTAACGCGTTTCTATTGAAGCACTCTTATCCATTTTTTGATTTGTATTCCGATATTTTTATTAAATTGCCGGGTAAATAATTTCACTTTTCGGAACTATTGAAACGACAGACTCGTATAACGAGTAATATAGTTGTATTAATAAATACTCAAATCATGACAACTTTTGATTACAATGAAGAATTAATTAAAGCCATGAAAGAAAAACTCCCGCGTGGGGTTAATCTGGCAAATACATTAATAGATAAATTATACCTCGGTAAAGAAGCCGTTTACCGCAGGTTGCGGGGTGAAGTCCCCTTCACCTTGTCAGAGGCTGCTATCATATCCCGCGAGATGGGCGTGTCGTTGGACAAGCTGGTCGGTTCCAAGAAAGGAATGAGCGCGATATTCGACTTGAACGTCATACATTATACCGATCCGTTGGAAACTTATTATTCCATCGTGGACAATTACGTGAAGGTTTTTCAAGAGATAAAGCATGACCCGACCTCGGTGCTTTGCACCGCGTCGAATATTATCCCGCAGACGTTCTACTTGAAATACGAGTTGCTGTCGAAATTCCGCATGTTCAAATGGTTGTACCAGTTCGAGAAGATTGATATCGAACATCATTTCGAGGAACTGAAGCTGGTGGACAAACTGCTCGACCGCCAGCGCGATTTCGTGAGAGAGTCGCAGGAGTTCAATCATACCGAGTATATATGGGATTGCAAAATCTTTTTCTACCTCGTGAACGATATCAAGTATTTCGCCCGTGCGAACTTGATTTCACTGGAGTACGTGCGGAAATTGAAAAAAGAGTTGCTCGAGTTGCTCGACGAGCTGGAAGAGATAGCCGTTCGAGGGGCGTTCAAGAGCGGGAAAGAGGTATCTATATATATAGCCAACATTAACTTCGAGGCGACATATAGTTATATAGCGACTTCTTCCTACAAGTTGAGCCTCATCCGGCTGTTCGCCATCAACTCCATCACTTCACACGACGAGAACGTGTTCCGTAACGTGAAAGAGTGGGTTGATTCCTTGCGTAAATATTCCGTGCTGATCTCTCAAAGCGGGGAAATCCAACGGAGTAAATTCTTTAAAGACCAGCGGGAAATCGTCAATGGTTTGTGCGAATAGAGTTTATAAAGTTCGTAAAGTTTATAAGGTTTATAAAGTTATGGCCTCCAGTGGGGTACTATATTAACGGCAGCGTAAGCTGCCGTTTTGATTTTGTCCGAAGGACGTTTTGTACACTTTATGAACTTTATGAACCTTAAAAACTTTATAAACCCAACACGGGAAGATTCCCGTGTTGTAGTTACGAATAACGGAATGTTTAACAATAAATAGAGAATCTGTTTCATTATTCAAGTCTGTTTTTGATAATCCATACAGAAATAGAAAAAACGCATATGACTGATACACTGTAATAAGCACTGATTGTTGAATAAAATCTTTCATCTTTGTACTGCTAAGTGGGCAGAACGTCATCTTGGCAAAATTCATTTAAAAGCGTGTGTATCGATGAAACAGAATTATAGATAGTACCCGGAATCGCGCTTGACGCCCCGCGCGTCGGGTGCGGTTTCGTGTAATACACGCCGGTAAACTCTATTTATTAATATTAAAACTATTGACAATGAACAAACGTGAATTAATCGAGAAGGTCGCGGAGAAAAACGGGACAAGTAAAGTGGAAGCCGCTAAGGCTGTAAACGCGGTAATCGGGACAATGGCGGAATCTTTGAAGAACGGGGAGAAGATTTCCTTGTTGGAACTGGGTTCTTTCTCTATCAGGGAACGCAAAGCCCGTAACGGTTACAACCCGAACAGCAAGCAAAACATGACCATTCCCGCGAAAAAAGTGGTTAAATTCTCCATCGGTAAATACTTTTTTGACTAAGGAGCGGCACCCCGATGAAAAATGCCGTGGTAGATGAACTGATCAGCACGATGCGCGAGATTACCCCGAAAGAGAATAATCTCGCCAACATCCTCATGGAGGTATTGTGCATGAGTAAGGAGGCAATTTACCGGAGATTAAGGGGGGAGGTTGCTTTCACGTTCAGCGAAGTGGCGATCATCGCCAGCCAGATGGGCATATCGTTAGACAAGATTGTCGGTAACAGTATGTCCAGCGGGGCGATGTTCGACCTGAACGTGTTGCACTCCGTGGAGCCGATGGAAAATTATCACGAGATACTTGCCCGTTACCATAAATTATTCAGGTACGTCAAGGCGGATCCAACGACAGAGGTGATAACCGCGTCGAATACCATTCCTTATACATTTTACGCCCCTTACGAGAATTTGTCCAAATTCCGGATTAGCAGGTGGCTGTACCAGAACGAGAAACTGAGAACGCCCGCCTCGCTCGCCGACGTGGTGATTTCGGAGAAATTGGCGAAAACGCGGAAAGAACTCATGGAAAGTTTAAGACAGGTGCACAAGACTTGTTTTATCCTCGACGAGAGTGTATTCAATTCCTTCGTGAAGGAAATAAAGTATTTCGCCGAGCTGAATCTCGTGTCCGCGACCGATGTCGCGAACATGAAGAAAGAGTTGCATCAACTTCTGCGCGAGCTGGAATTATTGTCGGAAAAAGGAGCCTTCCATAACGGTAACCTTCTGTCAATTTACCTCTCGAACGTTGATTTTGAAGCCACGTACAGTTACGTCGAGAAAACCGGTTTCCAGATTTGTTTCCTGCGAGTGTATTCCATCAATTCGATGGACTCGCGCGACGGGAAGGTATGTAATTACCAGAAAAAATGGATTCATTCGTTGAAAAGACATTCGACTCTCGTTTCACAAAGCGGTGAGATACAGCGAATGAATTTCTTTAACGACCAAAGGAAAATTATAGATACATTATAAGTGCGCGTGTGATTTCTTAAAGGTTGAGGCCGTTCCGGGAAGACGCGGGGCGGCCTCTTTTATTCACGATACCCCGACACTAGCATCTCATGTAATAACTACCCGCGTACGCGCTCTTGTCCGCCCGCCCGAAGAAGGGGTAGAGGTGGAGCGCTCCGCCGTCGGGCTGGTCGAGGGGCGGGATGTCGAACTCCGCGCGTTGCTCGCCGCGGGTGGCGCCCGTCACCGGGACGAGAAGCGGGGAGCGGGGATACCCCTCGTGGAAATAGCCCACGAACAGTAGGTCCCCGGCGGCAGCGGCGGGTTGGTCGCGGTCGTCCTCCCACTCGAGGGTAATGTGCCAGTCGTCACGCCGAACGGTGAAATTATCCGGAAGCTCGAGAATCCCGTGGCTGAAACGGTAAGAGTTGAAATAGCGCACGCCCTCGTCGGGGACGTACGCCGCCTTGTTCAGGTGGCGGTGCAGCGCCCATGACGATTGCCCGGGTTTCGTCTTCGGTGCCACCACCCAGATTTGCAAGTGCCCGTGCGCGAGGAAATAAGCCTTCGTCATCGAGAAAGATTCAGAGAATACCTCGCTTGACTTTTCTTGGGCGGGACTGCGGAGGGGGAGTTCTTCGCCGTTCTCGTCCTTCCGGGGAGTTCGTTTCTCGTTCTTCGACGTGCGGCAGATAAGTTGCCCGTTGCGCCAGTAATAAGTTATCCCGTTCACGCGCCAGCATTTACGGGAACCGTCCATCGGTGGAAAACTCAAGTCCATAACCTTTGATTTTAATTCAACTACATTCTGATTCGGTTGTAAGCGTCTACCAATCTTCGTGTAAAACTACTAATTTTTTTTTAATTAAACAATAGTTCTCCTGCAGTTATTCTAACCTCGTTAGAATAACTGCAGGAGAACTTCAGGAGAAGTTCAGAATAACTCCGCCGTTTCCTCGCCGACCGCTCCCCGTTTCCCGTGGGCTTGTTGCCCTGTTCGCGTATCCCTCGTGTTGTATTGTTAAAATAAATTAAAATAAAATTCGTTTTTTCTTGATTTTCTTTTTCTTATACCGTAACTTTGTTGACGATAATGATACCGTGTAGCGGCATCTTGAAACATTAACCTTTAAAAACGTACAAACTATGGCAGACGCTAAAATGAATCTATGCAAGAGTATTTCCGGGCAAGTGGGACCCAACCTGTTCTCGAAGAAACCTAACGGCGGCGTGACCGTCAAATCGATGCCCGCGTGGAACGGGTCGTTAAAAGAAGACGTGATGCGTCAGGACGCGTGTTTCGGCGCGCTGGGGCGCTTGGCGTCACCGATGAAACGGGTATTGCGCGTGAGTTGCCCGCCGGACAACAAGGGCGTGAAGTGCAATGCGAAATTCTTGAAAATCAACAAGTCGGATATCGTGACGGCGACGCGGAGGTATCCCGAACGGGAGTTCAACCCGAAGGCGAAACCCGAGGAAGTGTTCGAAACGGTGGTCGACTTCTCCCGCCTGCTCGTGTCCTATGGTAGGCTGTTGAAGGGAAAGGTGACGGTAACGCTCGACAGGGCGGCGCGGAAACTGCAATTCAACCAAGAGGCTAACGTGGTTGACGGGGCGGATTGTTACGCGGACGACAAGGCGTACGCGGTCGTGTTTGACACGACGAACGAGTATTGCCTCCTCGTGACGCTACGCGAGCGTGGCGAGTCCGGTAGCACGTCGACGGCACTGGACGAGGAGTACGACCTCGACAATCTCGCCATTTACACCTTCATGACCACCCGTTCCGGGAAACAAACCTCAACGTCACAGTACTTGACCCTGAGTGAGGAGTGAGAGAGGAGGGGCGCGTACGCGCCCCCCTAGTTCATAAAGTTTGTAAAGTTTGTAAAGTTTATAAGGTTTACAAGGCGTCCTTCGGACAGAGTCTAACGGCAGCCCGGGCTGCCGTGGATAAAGTTCCTCGCGTCCGTGCAACTTTATAAACTTTATGAACCTTATGAACTTTATAAACTAAATCGTATCTTCGCGTATCAATCGATCGAAACCATGAAAAGTTATACACGGAATATTGTCATCGGGTTATGCGTCGCGTTGGCGGCGTGTTCTTTTTCACGCGGGAAAAAAGCGGAACAAGGCGCGGCGCGGATGCAGGCATTCCGGCTGCCGGAGATACCTTCCGTGTACACGGACGAGAGGGAACGGGTGAAATACCTCGTCGCGCATTACTGGGAGCATTTCGATTTCGCCGACACCTCGTTGATCCGTCGTCCGGAAATAACGGAACAGGCGTTCGCCAACTACCTGCAATTGTTTCCCCGTGTGCCTTACGCGGACGTGGAACGGGCGATAGCGTCGATGCTCGACCGGGCGATGGATGCCGATTCGGTGATGTTCGCCCATTTCACTTCCCTGTACGAGAAATACTTGTATGACCCCAATTCGCCCATGTTGAGCGAGGAATTTTACATTCCCGTGTTGCGGTATATCGTCGCATCGCCGCGGGTGGGGGAGGTCGACAAGCTGCGACCGGCGTTCCGGCTTGAAATGGCGTTGAAGAACCGACCGGGAACCGCGGCTACCGATTTCGTTTACACCTTGCCGTCGGGCAAGAGGGAAAAGTTGTCGGACATCCGAGCCGATTACACGATTCTATTCTTCAACAATCCCGATTGCGACGCTTGCCGGGCGATCAAAGCGGAGTTCGAGGCCGCCGATTTCGTGAATTTCCTGTTGAGAGAGAAACGGGGGGAATCGCGGCGGTTGGTATTTCTTTCCGTGTATCCCGACCCCGACGTTGAAGCGTGGCGTCGGCACCTGAAAGAGCAACCGAAGTCATGGGTGTGCGCTTACGACGACGGGCAGGTGATCAAGGAACAACGTTTGTACGACCTGCGGGCAATCCCGACATTTTACCTGCTGGACAGGGATAAAAAGATTATCTTTAAAGATGTCCCGTTCCGGGTAATCGCGTCCTTTCTGGAACAGTGATTCGCCTTCGGCGAGTTGCAGGTTATTTTTCCCGCGTATTATTTATGGTTTTTTCATGAAAAACTTGTAACTTGCCAAAGGCAAATGCAACCTGTAACTTGTAACTGTAACTTATGGCAATAGTATCGCATAAAGAGTTTAAAGCATTTTTCGAAACATTCTTTCTACCGGTATATACCTTGATGCAGCGATACACGGGGGAAACGGAATTATCCCGCGATTTCACGCAGGAGGCGTTCACGCGGGTGTTCGAGCACCGGGAGGAATTCGCGACGGATGAAAACGCCAAGGCTTTCGTGTACACGGTTGCCCGCCGTGTCTACCTCGATCATTGCAAGCACCGGAAGATCGAGGAACAATACTCTGCCCGCCTGAACGAGAACGAGGCGGAGGATTATGATTTCCTGAAAGAGGTTACCCGGCAGGAAACGTACCGGGTATTGTACGAGGCGATAGACAAGTTGCCGGCACAATCCCGCGCGGTAATCTTGTTGAACTTGAAAGGGAATAATAACACGGAAGTCGCGGCGGAGTTGCGTGTATCCGTGAACACGGTGAAGTCATTGAAAAAGAGCGCTTACGTGAAGTTGCGCGAATTACTTTCCAAGGATATTTTAATGATTTTTTTCATCCTGCTCGAAAAATAGTCATCTCCACTCACCCACTTTTTTCTCTCGATCGTCTTCTATATAAACCGTAAACCTGAATAGATGACAGATTTATTGAAAAAACGTTTTGATGTAGCCCGTTGGATAGCCAAGGAGATCGCCGGGACGCTGGAAGGGGAGGAACGTGCTTCGCTGGAACGGTGGCGGGGAGAATCACCCTTGCACGAGAGCGAGTACGGGGAAACGAGGGCGTATCTCCTGTCACGGGAAGCGCCGACGCGGGCGGAACGGCAAATGGTGAAAGACGAGTGGCGGAAGTTTGAACGGGCACGTCACGGGAAGCGTTTTACCCGGCGCGCGGTGGCGAGATACGCGGCGTTGTTCATGTTGCCCTTGTGCGTGGCGGGGTACTTGTGGTACGCCGCACCCGGGAGAAACGGGCTTCCGGCGGCGGACGGCACGGGGATCGTTCCGGGTGGGGGAAAAGCCGTGCTGATACTTGCCAACGGGCAATCCGTGGAGTTGAAAGATGAAAAAGGGCTTCTGGTAGACACAACGGGGTGCGTGGTGGTACCCGCCGGGGCGCGTGGCGTGTACCGGCAAATCGCCGCGCACGCGGATTCCTTGGCGGAAGAGAAGTACAACACGCTGGTCGTTCCCCGCGGCGGGGAGTTTTTCATGGAATTGCCGGACGGTACGCGGGTTTGGCTGAACTCGGAATCCAAATTATATTTCCCTTTACGTTTCAAGGGCACGCGGCGGGACGTGAGGCTCGAGGGGGAGGGCTATTTCGAGGTCATGCCCGATTCGACAGCCCCGTTCCACGTGTTCGCCAACGGCGCGAACTTGCGCGTGCTGGGAACGAGTTTCAACGTGACCGCTTACCGGGGACGGACGATAGCCACGCTGGTGGAAGGACGGGTGTGCCTGACCCACGGCGGGGAATCCGTGTTGATGCTGCCCGGCGTGCAGGCGGAAGTGCTCCCGGGAAGCGGCGGGATACGGACACGGGAAGTGAACGTGAAGGAGTTCGTCCTGTGGAAAGACGGTATATTCTATTTCGAGGGGGCGGATCTGGCGACAATCATGGAACGTTTGGCGCGGTGGTATGACGTGAACGTGAACTTTGACGACGAAGAACTCGGGAAATTACGGTTCTCGGTCGAGATGAAACGGTATGAACATATTCAGGATTTATTGACGAAAATTGAAAAGACACGGAAAGTAAGGTTCCGGATCGAGGGAAGAGAAATTCGCGTGGGGGAGTACCGGGAACCGGGTAGCTGAAACACGTGATTCCGGCAAGGTAATTTCACTATAAATGGTGATTTGTGCGTATCGGGAGAGAGAGTACTTTTGCCGGAAACATGAAAGTGAAAAAATAGTAAATCAAGTTAGCTTATTGAAAAAGTAAGCAGGCAATGTTTGCCCCATTGCCCGCTCGCTAAGCTCATCATTGAATTTAATGTGAAACCTAAAAACAAAAGTATGAAAAAAAATGACACGCGAAGCAGTTCCAGTAGGGAAAAGCTGTGGAGGAAGTTATTACTTGTTAAGTTTTTATGCCTGTGTATGCTGGTGCAGAACCTCGCGTTCTCGGCGGTGTACTCGCAGGAGGTGAAACTGACATTGAAGGCCGAGAACAAGAATCTCACGGATATCTTGACGGAGATTCGGGAGAATAGCCGCTACACGTTCGTGTACAACTTGGATGATTTGCAGGGTATCCGCGTGAAATCGCTGGACGTGAAAGACGCCACGCTCGAGGAGGTACTGGACAAATGCTTGAAAGGCACCGGGTTCTCCTACGAGATAGAAGACGACGTCGTGATCATACGTCCCGAACGTCCCGCGCGGGACGAGGTGAAAAAAGTGGTGTTGAAAGGGGTGGTGATGACGACGGATTCCGTGCCTATCCCCGGTGCTACCGTGATTTTGCGGGGGACTTACGCGGGTGTGATATCGGACGTCAACGGGAAGTTCGAGATGGCGATCCCGGTGCAGAAAGATATCGTGCTGCTCGTTTCCTTCGTGGGTATGGAAACGCAGGAGGTGAAAGTGTCCGACGTGACGAAGACGCTCACGGTCGTGATGAAAGAAAAGGTCGACCAGCTGGACGAAGTCGTGGTCACGGGTTACGGGCAGACGACGAAACGCAATTCCCCGGGTTCTTTCGGTACGGTAGCCGCCGAAGTTTTCGAGAATAAAGCCATTCCCACGGTGGATATGCTTTTGCAGGGGCAGATAGCCGGGGTGAGTGTTGTCGCTGTTTCCGGAAGACCGGGTGAAGCGGCGAAAATACGGATCCGGGGAACGAACACGATCAGCGGGGACGCCGAGCCCTTGTGGGTCGTGGACGGTGTGCCTCTTCAGCAGGATATCCCGGAAATATCGACGGGGCAGATCAAGTCGGGGAATCTGAACGAGATTTTCGTGACGGGGGTAGCGGGGATTAACCCGAACGATATAGAGAGCGTGACGATATTGAAAGATGCTTCCGCTGCCGCCATTTACGGGTCGAGAGCCGCGGGCGGTGTTATAGTGGTCACGACTAAAAAAGGGAAGGCGGGAAAAATGAAAGTGAATTATAGTGCCACGTTTTCCGTGGGGTTGAAACCGCAACGTGATCCGAAGTTGATGAATTCACGGGAGAAACTGGCGTGGGAGCAGGAGTTGTGGGACGAGTTTTCGGCCGCTCCTTTCGAGCATAATAAGACGGAAAAGCCGTTGAAGCATTACCCGGTAGTGGGAATTGTCGGTATGCTCCGGGCGGAAAAACTCGGGCGGGATGATAAGTTGTGGCTGGAAGACGGGTTCGAACCCATGAGTACCGCGGAACAGGATGCCTATATCGAGGAATTGGGCAAACGCACCACGAATTGGTTTGACGTGATATTCCGAAATTCCTTCTCGATGAATCATAATCTCTCTTTTTCAGGGGGATCGGACCGGAACACGTATTACGTGTCACTGGGTGTCGCTGACCAGAACGGGTTGGTGAAGGAAACGGATTACGAGAGGTATAACGTTAATGCCAAGATTAACACGAACGCGACGGAACGCTTGAACATGATGTTCGGGATTGATCTCTCGAAACAGAAGTCAAAGAGTTACTCGACCGTTATAAACCCGTTCGAGTACGCTTATTTCGCGAATCCTTACGAGAAGGTGTATAACGAGGACGGGAGTTATCGTCCCGACCGCACGTATTTCAACTTGCAATCGATTAACGAGGGAAATGCCAATATCGTGATATTGCCTACCAACGGTTTCAATATCATGCGGGAGCTGAAAGAAACATCAAGTACGGCGGATAACGCGAACGCGCGGGTGCAGATGAACCTGACTTACGATTTGTTGAGTTATTTGAGGTTTTCCGGGTTGGCTTCCTATACCTATTTTCACAATAAAGTGGAGGACACGAGGGGGCGGGACACGTACGCGGCATTTTTAGACCGCTTGTATTTTGATGAATATAATGACGAGTGGACGCCTTACGGGACAATCACGCAGACATCCACGAACGGTTCCAGCTACAACGTGCGGGGACAGTTGGAATACAAGAATACGTTTGCCTTGGAGCATTATTTGAGTTTGGTAGGGGGAGCGGAATTGCGGGGGGATAAAAATCAACGGACTTACTTCAAGCGTTTCGGGTATGACGAGGTGACAGGTTACTCGGCGATGCCGCTTCCGCCCGAGCCATCCGTCACGGACGTGGGGAAGTACGCCGACTTGTTTGACCAGTTGGCGGGGGAAACCACGACTGAAAACAGGTTCGCTTCATTTTACGCTTCGCTGGATTATAATTATTTACAACGTTATTTGTTCAGTTTTACATTCCGGACGGACGGTTCCAACAATTTTGGTAGCGACGAGCAGTTCAACCCCACGTGGTCGTTAGGTTTGGGGTGGCATCTGGATCAGGAACGCTTCATGAGTTCGTTGTTGCCGGTCGTGAACCGGGTGAGCCTGCGGGCTTCCATGGGGTACACCGGGAATATCGTGAAATCGGTGAACAAGGAGCTGGTGTTGAGATATACCACGACTTACTGGAACGGGTCGCGAACGGGGTCGGTGAGTTCGGCTCCTAACCCGAACGTGCGTTGGGAGAAAACGAAAGACATGAAAGTCGCGTTGGATTTCGGTTTGTTCGACGAGCGGGTAAGTGGGTTGGTCGAAGCGTATTACCGCGTGAGTTCGGATGTGGTGTCGACGGTGGACGTGTTGTCGAGCACGGGTTTTTCCGGGCAGCCCTATAATACTTCCGAGATAAAGAATAAAGGCGTGGAGGGAACCTTGAACGTGAAGGTTTTGAACGGTAAGGATTTTAAACTTGACGTGGGGGGAAATATCGCTTGGAACCGGAACATATTGTCGAAATACAGCCGGAAACGGGTGATTAGTAACGGTAGGTACGAGGGATTCCCGCTGGAATCCGTTTTCGCGGGACGTTATATAAAGATAGACGAGAGGGACGGGGTTTATACCTTCGAGTTAAGACCTGACGCACAAATTTACACGGGTACGGATTTGCAGTCGAAGGATAATTATCGTTTCTATCTCGGGACCTCGGTGGCGCCTGTCACCGGTGGATTCAACGTGAATTTCTCGTATCGCGGTTTGAGATTGAACGTGGGAGGGGTGGTTTCTTCCGGCGCGAAGATATTGAACACGGTTACTTCGCCCGCCGGTTACAGGAGCGTGACTTCTTTAGCCACGGGCGAGAAACCGCAGACCGCGTACAGCGATTTGTATCGCAATCACTTGAACGTGGAGAGGTCCGTGACCAACCGCTGGACGGAAGAGAGGCGCACCGGCGTGAAGTATCCCAGAATTATTGATTATCTGGCGGAGGAGCGGTTGTTGTTGGACCAGTATAATGTGCACGACACGGAAATCACGCAAGGGGCGTACCTTGAAAACGTGTCTTTCTTGCGGGTAAAGAATATATCGTTGTATTATAATTTGCCGGAGCGGTTGTTGCATCCGCTTGGGTTGAAATCGGTAGTCTTTTCCTTCACGATGAATAATTTTATCACGTTCACGAATTATTCGGGTATTGACCCGGAAACGCCGGGAACAACTTACCCCTTGACGCGTTCGGTTACCTTCGGGCTGAATGTAGGATTCTAGTAATGTATTAAATTGAATGAATATGAGAAGATTTGGTTTATATATCATGGTTTTGCTCTTGATTGGACAAACGTCCTGCTCGCGTTATCTGGACGTGAAAGACAAGAGTGAAGTAGTACCGAAAACTGCCGAGGAGTTTTCCGCTATATTGCACACGCGTTTGAATAATATCGAGCAGGCGAGCGAGTATGCTTTCTTCGGGGCGTACCTGAACACGTTGCCTTTCGAGTTCTACACGGATAATATGGACGCGAACCTGACGATTTCGGAGAGGGATATTCCCGAGTACGTGGGAAGTGACATCAATAGTCTTTCCGGTAAGTTCGGCTCGTTGTACGAGGTGATAAAGGATTGTAATATCGTGCTGCACGAGTTGAAAGAACGGGACACGGAGTTCGGGAAAAAGCTTTTGGCCACGGCTTACACGATGCGTGCCGTTTGTTATTATAACCTGATGCGTAATTTCTGTGAACCGTATGATAAAACAAGGGCAGGGGAGCAATTGGGGGTGCCTCTGGTGGATAAGTTCGACATGGAGGGGAAGCCTGACCGTGCAAGTTTGAAAGCAACAGCGGATTTTATTATTCATGATTTGAAAGAAGCCTT
The DNA here is from genome assembly GCF_022132345.1 of Butyricimonas sp. DFI.6.44. NCBI lineage: Bacteria > Pseudomonadati > Bacteroidota > Bacteroidia > Bacteroidales > Odoribacteraceae > Butyricimonas > Butyricimonas sp. DFI.6.44. The sequence continues at coordinate 304,916 of NZ_JAKNJD010000005.1, forward strand.
GAAACTCAACCAGACGGATAAACAGTATCTTTTCTACGCTGATGTCACTAACGCGTATCTGGCGAGGACGTATTTTTGGACGCAGGAGTGGGACTTGGCTGCAAGCACGGCAAAAGAGGTGTTGGATGCCTACCCGTTGATTCGCGGGGATGCTTATAGAGAGATGCTCCAGAGTGAAGTGGAACGGAAAGGGAATGAATTGATTCGTAGCGGAACAAAACAGAGTGAAGCGTACACCCGTTTGTACATGCAACGGTCGAAACAACGTCCGGTTTCGTTGGACTTGGTGAAGTTGTTCACGGAGAAAGAGCGGGATATTCGTTATACTTTCTTTTTTGACGAGCAATTCTTGAATACCAAGATGTTGAAGACTTCCGTGCGGGCTGCCGAGATGTGTCTGGTTATGGCAGAGAGTTACGCGCACGCCGGGGACGAAACGAACGCCTTGCGGTACCTGAATCATTTGCGGGAGAATCGGATCAGTGATTATGTCCCGTACACGGCGCAGAATCTTCCAGAAGTGAATACTGACGCTTTAGTCAAGGTCGATGCCACGGGTAAAGCGTTGACTCCCTTGATGTCCGCGATATTGAACGAACGGCGTAAGGAATTGTACTTGGAATTCGATCGCTGGTACGAGTTGAAGCGTAACGGAAGTCCTGTCATGTGGTGGGGGCTTAGTGGAGTGAAGTACGAAACGGCTAAGTTTATGTATTTGTTCCCGATCCCGAAAACTGATATCGCTTTGAACTCGGGATTAATCCAGAATCCCGGGTACGAGGGACTGTAATAATAACATTTAATATAGAATGACATGAAAGCGTTAAAATATATCATAGGAATAATGGTTCTAGTATTATCGGGATGTGACGATGTGGATGATATGCCGCCCCGTCTGGCGGACATTTCCACCACGTTTATTATGCCTGCCTTGCCTCGTTTGACAAATGCGGAAAGGGCTGTTATTCAAGAGAGAAGAGATGCTTATAATGAAGCGTTGGAAGAAAATTGAAGTTCCACGAATAAAGAATAGAGTTATGCGAAAGATTTTATTTGTTTTTTCGTTGCTGGTGAGTTTGAGCCTCCTGTGGGCTTGCTCGGATGATGATGATAAGGGACCCACGTTGAGTTTCGGGCGTCCCATATATATACTGAAAGCTGTTGATTCTTTGGCAGTGGAGGTAATGGTATCGGAACCGGTAACGGAAGTGGTGAGAGTTCCTTTCACGGTAGAAGGATCTGCCGTGGAAGGTGAAGATTACACGTTGTCGGCAAGGGAATTTACAATCCAACCGGGTCAGATGATTGATACGATTCACGTGAAGCCGAAAGATAACGTGATAGGACGACGTGAAATTCGCTTGAGTTTACAGGAAGTGCCGGGATATCGCTTGTGGAACAATCGTTGGGCGATGATTCCCGTGGAAACGAAGGATTTGTTCACCGGCTCATTTACCCAGGCTTCCATGGATTTGAAGAATGAGATCGTCGTGTCCGCCGGAATGAAAGTGGCAGGGGAAGATTACATGTACAAGCGGGAAGAGTTGCGCGTACCTTTCGAGATAGATCCTGAATCCACGGCAGTGGAAGGAGAGCATTACGAGATCGTGGGCGGCGGACGTGAGTTGTACATGGGAGTAATGAAGGCCACGGCTGACGTGACCGTGCGTTTCCTCAAGAAAGAGGAGGGGAAAGATAAAGTGATCCTTCGGTTAGTGGAAGAAGGTCGTTTCGAGGCGGGTACGAACGGTTTCGTGGTCATAAACGTGAACGGACCGACGCGTTACGAGGAATTTGTAGGGACATGGATTTCTCCTAATTTGATAAGTGTTGACTTTATCAAGAGTATGGTTTGGGGACACCCGAACGATTGCGATAATCTGCCATTGAATAATCCCGCCACGGACAAGATCGTGTTTGGTGCGGCGAATACCTTAAACGTGGATGGCGTGTATGGTGATTTGGCAAAATACTTGCGGAATTGTGACGTAATCTATAAGGGGGAAGAGCCCGAACAGTTATGGGATCAGGATGCTTACGGGATAAAACGGGATGTCGTGACGCTGGAGTTAAGTAAAGCGAACGTGAACTATTCCGCCGCTAACGTGACGGAACGCCCGGCGATTATTTTGGTGCGTTTGTTGAGCAAAGGGAAAGTCTTGGAATTTCGGGTTGTGGATTACGAACCGACTGATTTCTTGACGGGAACTTATAAAGACCAGATGAACCCGGGATGGGGCGATCCGCCACAGTACCCGATGAGGGAATTGTACCCGCTGGTATTCCGTTTCACGAAGGTGGAATAAGAGAGAAGATTTTTCAATGTCTTACTATAAAAATGAAAAGTATGAAAAAATGGATGTTAGTATTGCTGGTAGGGCTTCTGGTGTTACCATGCACGCGGGAAACGTACGCTTCCGGTCGTAAGAAAAAAGGTAAAACGACGGAGGTCAAAGCACCGGAGAAAAAGAGTGCTTATGACAAATTGTTCAAAAAGAAGTCGTGTGAAACCGTGAAGAGTAATTTTATCACGCTTCACAAGGTGGACGGCAAATTGTATTTCGAGATTCCGACGAAGTATCTCGGGCGGGAAATGTTGCTGGCTTCCACGTTGACGTCGACTTCCAGTAACGATTTCTGTGACGTGGGATACAAGCAGAATGATCCGCTGCATATCAGGTTCACGAAGATCGACAGTACGATCTATCTCAACGAGGTGAATGCTTACGTGACGTCGAACCCGAATGAGCCGTCTTTGCGCAAGGCGATAGATAAGAATTTCATGGATGCAATTCTCTATTCTTACAAGATAGCTGCCTATAATGGTGACAGTACGGCAGTCGTGATTGACGTGACCCCGATGTTTACCACGGATATGAAGGAGTTTGCTTTCCTGCCGACTTCTATCATGGGATTGATTCAAGTGGTGACCAGTTTCAATAAAGACGGGTCAGCCTTGGGAGAAATCAAGGCGTTTGATGATAACCTGACGGTGAAGTCCATGCTGTCCTATAAAATGTCGTTGAAGTTCATGGCTTTCTCGATATTGGATAATATGCCATTGACGGCAACTGTAACCCGTTCGTTACTTTTATTGCCGGAGGAGAAAATGCGTCCTCGTATTTCTGACTCCCGCGTGGGGATATTCGTGACGAGTAAACAACACGTTTCCACGGAGAAAGACGGTATACAAAACTACACGCTTGCCAATCGTTGGCGTTTGGAACCGAAAGATATTGCCGCTTACAGAAGGGGGGAACTGGTGGAGCCGGTGAAACCTATCGTGTTCTATATTGATGATGCCTTCCCGGAATTGTGGAAACAGCCGATCAAGGAAGGTACTTTGCGTTGGAATGCCGCTTTCGAGAAGATTGGTTTCAAGAATGCCGTGCAGGTGCGTGATTTCCCGGCTGATGATCCGGAGTTCGATCCGGATAACCTGAAGTACTCCTGTATCCGCTATTTGCCTTCCTCGACCGCTAACGCGATGGGCCCCTCTTGGGTAGACCCGACAACCGGGGAGATTATCAACGCTTCCGTGTTGGTTTACAATGACGTGATTCGTCTGATTAATAACTGGCGTTTCGTGCAGACGGCACAAATCGACCCTTCGGTACGGGCAAAGAAGATGCCGGATGATATCGTGAAGGAGTCTATCGCTTACGTGGTGGCTCACGAGGTGGGACACTGTCTGGGGTTCATGCACAATATGGCGGCATCGGCTTCTTACGCGGTGGATTCTTTGCGTTCCGCTTCTTTCACGAATACTTACGGGACTACGCCCTGTATTATGGACTACGCCCGTTTCAATTACGTGGCGCAACCGGGCGACAAGGGAGTGCGTCTGACTCCGCCCGACTTGGGAATTTACGATTATTTCCTCGTGAAGTGGAGTTATCAGCCTTTATTGGATGCCGGGAACGAGTGGGACGAGCAAGCAACCTTGGAAGGTTGGGTGGACGAGAAAGCGGGTGATCCCCGTTATCGTTACGGTAGGCAGCAGATCTATTCCCGCTATGACCCGAGTGCCATTGAGGAAGATTTGGGTGACGACCCGATAAAAGCCGGAGAATACGGTATCAAGAACTTGAAATATATTCTTGCCAACATGAATGATTGGGTAACCGACGATACCGATTTCACTCATCGCGAACAATTGTACAAGCAAATCGCGAATCAATATTACCGTTATCTTATGAACGTGATGTACAACGTGGGAGGGATTTACTTGACGGAAGTGAAAGACGGTACGCGAGGACAACGTCACGTGTCCGTGCCGAAGAACGTGCAAAAGGCTTCGCTGGCGTGGATATTGAAGGAGTTCAAATCTGCCGATTGGCTAAATAACAAGGAGTTGACGAAGAATTTCAGCATGGCTGTCGATATGACGCCCGTGTTGCAAAAGAGGCTTCTGGATCAGTTGGAACGCCTGACCGGAAATATACTTTTGTCCGCTCATTTGTCATCGAATCCTTACACGGTGCAGGAATACTTGACAGATTTGTATAACGGGGCTTTCGACAGCACGATCAAGGGACGGAAATTGACGGAAGGTGACAAGATGTTGCAACGTTTTATCGTGGATGTATCCAGCAGCGCATTTAAAGATGCCGGAGGCGGTGCGTTACGGATGTTGACGGATGCGGCTTATGTACCTTCGGTGGAGGAGATTGCCGCTTACGGGTTGGATGAAAGCGGGTTTATTCACAAGTATATAGATCAATTCCGTCAGTTGGAAGAAGAACACGGGGTTGGCTACGTGGCACGGCAAATGGCTCTGAACGAGTTCGGCTACGGTTATGGTTTCCAAAGGCGGGTCACGGTCGGTGAGATTGATAATTCACAGACCTACATACAGGATATGGCATTGAAAGCACAGCGTTTGTTGTCTTCTAAAGTTGCCGGGGCAACGGGCGACACGAAAGTGCATTATCAATCCATGTTGATGAAATTGAATAAAGCATTGAAGGATAGTAAATAACCCTAAGTTTGTACTACTGGATGATGGAGCGAGGCTGTCCGGAATTACCCGGCAGCCTTGTCTTTTTTTAATTACTTCAAGTTCTCGTAAAAGAAGCGCCACAACGTGTCGTTCAATGGCGGGGGAGCGGTGACGGTCACCATCTCTTGCTTCACCGGGTGCATGAACGTGATGGAACGGGCATGAAGGCTGATACCTCCTCCCTCGTTGGAACGGGGGAAACCGTATTTCAAGTCGCCTTTGATGGGGCATCCGATCTTTGCCAATTGGCAACGGATCTGGTGATGACGTCCCGTGCACAGCTTTACTTCCAACAGGTAATAACGTTGTCCGGCTCCCAGCAGGGTATATTCCAGAATAGCTTCTTTCGCTCCACTCTTGGGTTTGTTGTAAGCGTATGATTTATTCTTCTCGGGATCACGCGTCAGGTAGTGAGTCAATCGGGCATGGTCTTCGTCGGGAAGATTCCCCACGATAGCCCAATAGATTTTGGTGATTTCCTGATCGTGTTCTTGAAACATCTTGTTCAGACGAACCAATGCTTTGCTGGTTTTGGCGAATAATACGACACCGCTCACCGGGCGATCCACGCGGTGGGGAATACCCAAGTACACATCACCGGGCTTGTTGTATTTCTCCTTGATGTAGGCTTTTACCCGTTCGCTTAGCGGCTCATCACCCGTTTTATCTTCCTGCACGATATCCGATACCCGCTTGTTCACGGCTATGATGTGATTGTCTTCGTATAAAATCTCCAAATCCCTCATATTTATTTATGATTTACGATTTATGATTTATGATTTACGATTTATGATTTATGATTCACGGTTTGTGATTGATGATTTCAATCTAAAATCGTCAATCATAAATCTAAAATTCTAATATTGTTCTCTCTCGTTCGGGAAGTTGCGGCTCTTCACGTCGTTGATGTAGTTGCTGACAGCTCCCGTCATTTCCGCGTACAAGTTGTGATAGCGACGCAGGAACCGGGGTGAAAATTCCTGATTGATTCCCAGCATGTCGTGAATCACGAGTACCTGACCGTCCACGCCGCCGCCGGCACCGATACCGATAATGGGTATGCTTACTTCTTGTGCCACTTGCGCGGCTAGTTTTGCCGGAATCTTCTCCAGAACGATGCCGAAGCAACCGGCTTCTTCCAAAGCATGGGCGTCTTCGATCAGTTTCTTGGCTTCTTCCTCTTCCTGTGCCCGTACAACGTAAGTACCGAATTTATGGATACTCTGCGGGGTAAGCCCGAGGTGTCCCATCACAGGGATTCCGGCAGAGAGTATGCGTGAAACCGATTCGAGGATTTCTTTTCCGCCCTCTAGTTTCACGGCGTCGGCGCTTGTTTCTTTCATGATGCGGATAGCCGAGCAAAGGGCTTCCTTGCTGTTCCCTTGGTAACTGCCGAAAGGCAAATCCACGACAACCAAGGCGCGTTCCACGCCCCGAACCACGGAAGCACCGTGATATATCATCTGGTCGAGCGTAATCGGCAGGGTGGTTTCGTGTCCTGCCATAACGTTGGACGCGGAGTCACCCACGAGTATAACATCTATTCCGGCATTGTCGATAATCTTTGCCATGGAATAGTCATAAGCGGTAAGCATACTTATTTTTTCACCCTTCAGTTTCATTTCCGACAACACGTGGGTGGTTACTCTTTTTACTTTCTTTTGAACAGACATAGTACTGATTTTTTACGAGCCGGTGAACGGATCACTTGGACTCAGGTTCTTTAAATGTTCCGATAAGTGTTTGTGAACCGGTCACTTTTTGTCCCAGCTTCACGTCTATTTTAGTCCCTAGCGGCAAGTATAGGTCAACACGGGAACCGAATTTGATGAATCCGGCGTGTTCGTCTTGACGTGCTTCTCCGCCCACGGGAGCGTAAGATACGATACGTTTTGCCATAGCCCCGGCGATTTGGCGCATGACGATGTCCCGCCCGTCACGGGCTTCTATGGCGATAGTGGTTCTTTCATTCTCCGTGGAGGACTTGGGCAGGTAGGCTGCCATGTATCTTCCTTGATGGTATTTGAAATATTTGATGATTCCGTTGATAGGGAACCAATTGATGTGCACGTTAAAGATATTCATGAATATGGATACCTGTATACATTGTTTTTTCAAGTACTCCGGTTCGTATGTTTCCTCTATAACCACGATTTTCCCGTCGGCAGGGGCGAGGATAGTGATATCGTCCGGCGCGATGTGCCTGTTCGGGAAACGGAAAAAGTTTACCATCAGGAGGTAGCAGATAGCACTGACAACGAGCACAGCCCTGAAAACAATGATACCGGGAGAGAAAACGTAGACAAGTACGTTGATAATGGCGATAATTACAAATGCTTTAATTAACAGTGAATGACCTGCTTTATGTATCTTCATATTCTTTTCGTTACGTTATTAAAACAGCGGGCAAAGTTAATACATGAATTCCATATAAACAAAAATAGCGGGGATTGTAAATATGACAGCGTCGAATCTGTCGAGGATTCCCCCGTGCCCGGGCAGAATATTGCCGGAGTCCTTGATTTCAATACTACGTTTGAACATGGATTCCAGTAAGTCGCCGTAAATGGCGAATACCACCACGATGCAGGAGATGACTGCCGTATCGAAAACGCGGTATCCCTCGATATACGGAGCCACGCACAGCCCGACAATAATGGTCATCAGCCCGCCGCCGATGGCTCCTTCCCAAGATTTCTTCGGGGATATCCGGGGAAAAAGTTTATGCTTGCCGAGTAAAGAACCGGAAAGGTAGGCAAACGTGTCGTTTACCCACACGAGCAGGAAGGGGAAAAAGATGATTTCCGGCATCCATTGTCCCGAGTTTGACATGTAAGGCAAGTATATCAATAAGGTAAAAGGCAGGCTGATGTACAGGAGGGCATAATAGGAGAACGCGATGTTCTGGAATCCGTTTCCTTTTTTGCGATAGAGCTCGCGGATAGCCATAATAAATGTCAGTATGAAGAAATAGAGGTAACCGTCTTTGTAACCGATGTAGTTATGCAGGAATCCCGCGGTGAATAGCACGCTTCCGCACACGATACAGAAAAAGAGGTTGACGTGGATGTTCATGTGTCGTGCCATACGGCCGAACTCAAGAAGTCCCAGAATGTTGATGATAAAGAACAGTACGTAAAAACAAATGGGGTGTATGAAAATACACCCTGTTAGTACCACGACAAACAGCAATCCGCTGATTGCCCTTTTTAAGAAATTACTCACGATCATTGTATGCTTTTATAACTTGCTCGGCTTTTTCCCGGTCTTCTTTGTTTACCATGACGTTGATATCGCCGAATGTTTTGTAAGAAGAATCCCGTTGATTCAGAACTACGGCAGGGATTCCCGAGTCGGTTAACACTTCCTTGATTCGTTCTGCGACGAATTCTTCGGTTGTCGAGAAAACAGATACCCAATTTTCCATAACTTTCGTTTTTTAGTTTATACTGTTTTTATCCTGTCGGGAATAGCCCTTCGTTCTTATAATTCTTCGGGTTGAATGGTTTCCCCGTCTTCTGTCCAAGGACGTTTCCCGAGTATTCTTTCCAGATCATCGCTGAAGATTACCTCTCTCTCGATCAAGAGTTCGGCAACTTGGCGGTGCTGGTCTTTATGTTCACTCAATAGTTGTTTTGCCCGTTCGTACGCGGCTGAAACCATCGCTTTCACTTCTTCGTCGATAATCTCCGCCGTTTTTTCCGAGTAAGGTTTCGTGAAGTTGAAATCACTTTGTCCGGTGGAATCGTAATAACTCAACATTCCCACTTTATCGCTCATACCATAGATGGATACCATGGCATAGGCCTGTTTCGTGGCACGTTCCAAGTCGTTCTGCGCACCCGTGGATATTTCGCCGAAGACGATTTCTTCTGCGGCACGTCCGCCCAACACGGAAACCATTTGGTCGAGTAATTGGTCTTTCGTGGTGATCTGGCGTTCTTGCGGCAGATACCACGCCGCACCCAAGGCTTTGCCTCGCGGTACGATAGTCACTTTCAACAGCGGGTGAGCGTGTCGGAGCAACCACGATACGGTAGCGTGTCCCGCCTCGTGATAAGCGATGGTTTTTCTCTCGCCCGGTTTGATTACCTTGCTCCGGTTCTCGAGTCCTCCCACGATACGGTCGATGGCATCGAGAAAGTCTTGTTTTTCCACTGCCGATTTGTTTTTACGGGCGGCGATCAGTGCTGCCTCGTTCGCCACGTTGGCAATATCCGCGCCCGAGAACCCGGGTGTTTGTTTCGCGAGGAAGCTGTAATCGATATCCTCTGCAAGTTTCAACGGTTTCAAATGTACCTTGAAAATATCTTCCCGGTCTTTCAATTCGGGGAGATCCACGTATATCTGACGGTCGAAACGTCCGGCACGCAATAGCGCGCTGTCCAGAATATCCGCCCGGTTGGTGGCAGCCAGAATGATAACGCCCGAATTGGTTTCGAAGCCGTCCATTTCAGTCAACAACTGGTTCAACGTGTTCTCGCGTTCGTCGTTGGAACCCATGTTCGGGTTTTTGCCCCGGGCGCGACCGATGGCGTCGATCTCGTCAATGAATATGATACACGGGGCTTTCGATTTCGCTTGCTTGAACAAGTCGCGTACGCGGGATGCCCCGACCCCGACGAACATTTCCACGAAGTCCGATCCCGACATGGAGAAGAACGGTACGTTGGCTTCTCCCGCCATCGCCTTTGCCATTAAGGTTTTTCCCGTTCCCGGGGGACCCACGAGTAAGGCTCCCTTGGGTATTTTACCTCCCAACTTCGTGTATTTATCCGGTGATTTGAGGAATGACACGATTTCTTCCACCTCCTGTTTCGCCTCGGCTAATCCTGCCACGTCTTTGAACGTGATCTTGATATTGGATTCCTTGTCAAACAGTTTGGCGTTGGATTTTCCCACGTTGAAGATACCGCCGCCACCGCCGCCGCCGGCGTTTTTACTCATCCGGCGCATGAAGAATACCCAAATACCTACAAATAGAGCCAAGGGCAGGATGATGGATATGATGTCTGCCCACCAGTTGTACTCGTCGCCGTAATCGACATGTATGTCCGCGGTTTCCGGGTATTCCTTTTGTGCTTCTTCCAGATTCTTTTCGAATTGCTCCAATGTCCCGAAAGGTACGTAGTATTGTGGTCCCGTACTTTTTTGATTAAATCCCTTGGAAACTAATTTATCGTGAGTTTCTATCTTCTCCGGTTTCAGGAAGATATTTGCCTTTCCCCCGTTGCGGACGATAAGAATTTCTTTCACCTCGTCCTTGGCGAGAATATTGGTTTTAAATTCCTGCCACGAGATACGTTCCGGGTTTGTCGGCATACTGAAAAATTGGTAGCCTATAAGAATGGCGGCAATAATAATATAGGTCCAGTAGCCGCCGAATCTCTGGTTCCTGTTGTTTTTCCTCCCGACCGGGGGAAAATCAAAGTTATCGTGTTTGTTGTTTTCTGCCATATCGTGTATTAATTTTCTTCTATTCTGGTTATTTCTGCATCCACCCAAAAGTCTTCGAGTTGATAATAATCTCTTTGTTCTTTTTGAAATATATGTACGACCACGTTTCCATAGTCCAGAACAACCCATTGTGCTTGTTGCTCCCCTTCCACGTGTAACGGTTTTTCCCCCGTGTATTCGTTGACTTCATCGTGAACGTAATCCGACAAGCTCGCCACGTGCGTGTTGGAAGTTCCGTGACATATTACGAAAAAACTACAGAAACAGTTTTCGATTCTTCTTAAATCAATCTTTACTATATCGACACCCTTGTTCTTATTTAATGTTTCAATTACTTGTTCAACTATTTTTTCTGCTCCACTCATTCTCTATAACTAATTTCTAATTTAAAGTACAAATATACATTTAATATTTAATCCCTTTACAAAAAGCGTACCTATTTTCCCGTTGTTTGTTATTATGACGAATTGTCAGTGGAATAGGTTTGGATTTTTAGAGACAATTCTTACAAATTCGATAATTGTTGATTTTTTTATTTTTCAAGCTATATTATTTTAAGAGAAATTTTTGAATATGAATTATTTGTTTAAATTTGCAAAAGAGGTTTTATCGTTTATTTAAATATCAATGACCATGAACTTCCAGAATATAAGAATCATTACTTCTCATACTTTTAAGATTTTGATGAGAAATCGGTTGTTGCAATTTCTTTTCCTTTTTATATGGATTTGCATCGTGTATGTACAGGTTTTGAATCAAAGTATGGATACTTATAACGCGAGGTATCTAGATTCTTTTTATCCTTATATGAATGCTTTCCTGTTCACGCTTTTTCAAACTTTGCCACTTGTTGTGGTTGCAAGTGTTTTTTTGAATAGAAAACAGAGAATTGATACGATAGAGACCACGTATTATCATTCGGAAAGCAACGCGGAATACGTGTGGAGTTCTTTTTTGGGCTTCCTGTCCTTTTTTGGATTGGCTGCAGTAATATCTTTATTGCTAGGAGTACTCGTCCGTACTTCCAGTAGTCATTTTTTCTTTAGTTTGTTGCTGAACTGCTTTTATTTGTTGACATTGGTCGTACCTTCTGCTGTTTTTATGATAGGTTTTTCTTTTTTTATTAGTAGTTGGGTGAAAAATCAATTATTATGCAAATCAATACTTCTAGGTTACGTGTGTCTGACGTTTTATGTCGGGGACGTGTATAAAGGAATTTTTGATTTCTGGGGGGTGACTTTACCGGGTGCTTTCTCTGATTTTGTAGGGCATCCGGATCCGGGAAGATATTTATTGCAACGAGCAGGATGGTTGTGCTTGGGATTAGCTTTCGTGCAGTTAGCGGTGTTCCGTTTTGAACGTATCCCGAATAACCCCAAGAGGTTTAGAGCGAGAAATATCGCGTGTGTTTTTTTGATATTAGGAGTGATATTCATGCTTTCTTTTTTGAGAGCTAATTATATTGACCATGTTTCCCGGCAGAAATATATTGAAACCTATGGCAGGTACGCGGCTTCTCCTAAAGGAACTCTCGTGTCACAAATTATCCGGTACGCTCAACAGGGCGGTAAAATGAGCGTGAATAGTGAATTTCTGGTACGCAATCAATCCGATTCGGACATTCCGGAGTTGCTTCTTTATTTGAATCCGGGGTTACATGTGACTTCATTGACAAGTGGTAATGAAGTATTATCGTTTGAACGAGAAAACCAAGTGGTTCGGGTAAAACATTCTTTGCTTCAAGGAGATTCGTTGCGGGTTTATATGACGTATGAGGGGCAAATAGACGAGAATGTGTGTTATCCGGATATTTCTTTTCATGAAATTACCGAAACGGGCAAAAAGGCTCATTTAGCCTGTCGTTACGGTAAACGATATGCTTTTTTAGAGAAAGATTTTACTTTGTTAATTCCGGAAGTCTTATGGTATCCTGTGACTGTTCCTTCTGTAAATCCTCACTCGCGATTTGAGGTTTCTAAGAATTTCTCGCGTTATACTTTGCGGGTCGAGAATCCGGGGGAAAAGACAGTGATCTCGCAAGGAGAAAGAAGTGGCGTGGGAAAAGATATTATTTTTAAAAACGAGATCCCTTTACCGGGAATTTCTTTATGCATGGGAAATTACATGACTAAACGAGTGGAGATTGATTCAACGGTCTATGAATTAAATATTTTGCAGTCACATAAATCGTTGCTTTACTCTCTATGGAATCGTAAAAAGGTTTCACCTTTTGATATGATCTCTTGGGTGAGAAACAAGGCAGAACTTACCATGGGGAAAAGTTACCCGTACTTGCGTTTCATGCTGGTGGAAACACCTATCAGTTTTACTTCCTATTTCCGGAACGAACGGGGAGGAAGTGGTTTCGTTCAGCCGGAATTATTGTTTTTCCCGGAAAATGGGATCGGGCGAAACGGGTCGTTGGAATCAATGTTTGATATGAAGGGCTTTTTTAATTCTCTTTTTTTCAAGGAAGAGGATTACGTGGCATTGTTTTCTTGGAATCAATTATTCGGGTTGGATCGTTTGAGGGGGGGGCTTCGTGAGCTTCCGATGGAAGATGTATCTAATAATTATTATATCGGATCCTTGTTTTATAACCAGTTGGGTTCGATAATCTCGTCTGATTATGCCTGTATGGATGCAGTGATAAATTTGATTTTGCAAGATAATAGTCCAACAAGGAAAGACGGATGGAAAAAATTCAATTCTAAAGTAGAAGAAGAGGCTATTTATTACTTGAAGGAGCATAGCCTGAAAGATGCGTTCGAGGATGAATCTTTACGTTTTGAGGCGTTGAACGTGTTGATGGCACTAAAGGGACGGGAACTTATAGGATTACTTGATGCCAGGGGGGCTGTCGTGGATAGTGTTGTTGCTTTTCTCGTGGGTTTTCAAGATAAGTATAAATTTAAAGAGGTCGATTTTAACGTGCTGGAGCATGAGTTTAAGGAGCGATTTGGGGTGAGCTGGAACAGTTTATTGAAACCGTGGTACGAGAAAAAAGGGGTACCCAGATATTACATAAGAAGTTGGGAAAGTTTGCGTGTAGAAACTTCCGATGGGGATAAATGGCGGAGAAAGTTTGCAATCTTTAATGATAGTGATGTCGATGGTGTCGTGTATGTAAAGACTTTACGGTCGGTAATTGGAAATGCTGCTTTTTTTGGACCAGTAGATGATAGGTCTGGAGCGAAAGATAAAATCACGTATAAATCTTATGAGGTGAAGGCAAATTCTGGCATTGAAGTCGTGGCGCATGAAGAGGATAATATAAATCTTAAGATACTCTTGCTTGTGAACATTGCTTCTAATTTACCAAGAGAAGTTTCTTTGGGTGTTTATAACGTTTACTGTGCAGATACTTTGCAATATGTTTATGCTATCGGGAAAGATTATTTCATGCCGGATTCCAATGAAATAATTGTGGATAACGAGGATGCTGGTTTCAAGATCGTGCAGTCTGCTTCTCGGGTACGATTAGGGGATTATCTTCACGAGAAGTCGTTGAAACCATGGGAAAAGTATGCGAATTTCGAGGGCTTTTTTGGGATAAATGTTACAGATAAGTGGAAATCGTTTTTTACGTATAACGGTTATGGTGATGTTGTTAAAAGTTATTTATTTAAACGTGCGGGAGGAGGGAAGAGTTGTTTGGAATGGAGTGTTAGACTCCATAAGGAAGGAAAATATGAGATATTTGTTTATATAACTCCTGATGTTATTCGTGATTTGAGTGAACCTCAGAATCAATATTATACGTTGGTAAATGAAGAGAATGAATATTCATTACAACTAATAAATATGCGAAGGAATGGTGGATGGTATTCTTTGGGAGTTTTTCATTTAGAGTCAGGAATAAGTAAAGTAATCCTTTCAGACAAAGGAATTAAGGAACAAACAATTGTTGGGGATGCCGTGAAATGGGTTTTTAAAGGGGAAAAATGAAAGATTAAGCTTTCGGGGAAAGAAGGTATGAAAAAGTCGCTCTGGAAATATAAAAAAGAAACTGAATTATTCCAGTTTCTTTTTTATGTTGAAAGGTATAAATCTAAATTATTCATAGATGTTAAATGAGCAACTACCTCCTGCTATATACGTATAATTTTCATTCATAAATTTAACTGTAAATGTACCAGAGATAAAGGGAGCTGAAGGTAAAATTTCAATAGGTAATTGTACATAAAGGACATCTCCTGATTCAAGGGGTAGTTCACAGTTGTGCAAGTAATATTTTCCCTCATAAGGGAGTGGAACTTCTACTGTAACTCCCATAATGGTTGTTTCAATTATTATTTTAAATGTTGAAATGTTACACGGTGCTGTTGCACAAAAATACATAAGTGTTGTTTCGCCTTTGGTGAAGTTGATCGGTTGTGTTTCATTTCCCTCTACAACCCATGAAACAAACGGGGGATAATCAAATATGGAATTAAAATTGATTGCGAACGAAATACTGCACGTCATAATAATAATAACAGCCACGATTAATTGTTTTACTCTTTTCATGATGATTTTGTTTTAAGTTAGTTATAGCTTGTAAAGGTATGAATAAAATTGATAAGTGTTATTTATGTCTTTGTTTATCTAGTTATTTTATATTGATGTCTGTAAGAAGAATGATAAGTTGTTAATTTTTTTATTCACGGGTAGTGTTTTTAACAATTCTTATTTGTAGTTTTGCAAACCAGTGCGCCGATTTTGTCGTTTACCGAACCATGAAATAAGGGGGCGGGATTGGATTGTAACGTGAAACATTATAAACTTGTAGAAAAGAATGGAAAAGTATCTGATACCGTTAGTTCCGGGGCCTGTAGCTGTCCCGCAAGAGATTTTGAAAGTTGCTGCCCGGAACTTCGGGTCTGCGGATTGTGAGCCGGAATACGCGGCTTTATACCGGGAAACGGAGGGTTTGTTGCAGAAGATGATGAAAACCCGCGAACGGGTAGTGATTCAAACGGGCGAGGGGATGTTGGTTTTGTGGACGGCTTTGAAAAGTACGTTAAAGCCGGGAGATAGGGTGTTGGTGCTTTCTACCGGATTGTTTGGCGAAGGGTTCGGTGATATGGCAAAAGCGATCGGGTGCGAGGTAATGACGTTGGATTTCGGGTATGACCGGACATTCCATGATTTTGATGCTATAGAAAAGGCTATCGTGGAGTTCAAGCCGAAAATGATCACGATGGTACAGAATGAAACCCCGAGCGGGACGACAAATCCCGTTCAGGAGATTGGGGATTTGAAAGTGAAACACGGGGTACCGTTGTTATGCGTGGATATTGTTTCTGGCTTGGGTGGTACTCCTGTCGATGTAGATGCTTGGCACGTGGATCTGGCTTTGGGCGGTTCGCAGAAATGTTTGTCTGCCCCGGCAAATATGTCTTTTCTTTCCGTGAGCGAGGATGCGTGGAACATCGTGAAAGAGGTGAATTACGCGGGTTACGAGGCTTTGTTGCCTTTCCTGACTGCCCCGGAAACGGGATATTTCCCTTACACTCCTTACTGGCAGGGGACGGCTCAGTTGCATAAGGCTTGTGAATTGATATTCGAGGAGGGCTTGGATAGTTGCATTGCCCGTCACGAGAAAGTCGCCGCTTATTGCCGGGAACGGATTAAGGATATGGGGTTAAAGCTGTATCCTGCCGAAGATGCCGTGTGTTCCCCGACCGTGACGGCTGTTTACGTGCCCGAACACATGACTTGGGAACGTTTGGATTCCGAGTTGAGAGTACAAGGTATGGTTGTCGGCGGAAATTACGGTAAATTGGCGGGAAAGGTATTCCGTATCGGTCACATGGGATCGCAGGCGAATATCAACCTGATCAAGGAGGCGATGGATATTTTGGAAACCGTGGTTCACGATATTTAATTCCGGCGGGATGAATGGTGATATTCACGCGAGAGCTCATTAATTGGCTGGAAGCGCACCAGTTGCCTTGTCTGGTGAAGGAATCTATCGGTATCGAATGTCCCGGTTGCGGGTTTCAGACAGCGGTTTTTATGTTGTTAAGGGGAGAGATTGTCAATTCCGTGAAAACTTACCCGGGATTAATCCCCTTGATCGTGTTTCTGGCCCTTGTGGCAGGGCGTATTGCGGGAATAAAAAAAATATCGCCCGGCATATTAAAAATTACGGGTTTTGTTTGCTTGATAATAATTTTAATTTCATATTTGCTTAAATTAATAACCCACTAAAACGACAACGATGGAGATTATTGAAACGAAGAAAAAAGACCTCCCGAATGCAACGGCAGTGTTGGTATTGGGAATATTGTCATTGGTATTTTGCTGGTGCTACGGTTTCGTTGGATTGGTGTTGGGGATTCTCGCCGTGGCGATGGCTTCGTCGCCTCGCAAGGCTTATTTGGAGAATCCGGACGAGTACACGGAGGCATCTTATAAAAACGTGAGTGCCGGGCGTGTTTGCGGGATCATCGGGATTTGTGTTGCCTTGGCGGTAGTCGCTTTCGTTATCCTCGTTATACTGGGTGTTACGGCACTGGGTGTCGGTTCGGCGTTGATGCTAGGTTAAAATTAAATAACATATGGATTACAGATTTGAAATCAGTTTACCGACTAGTTCGGATTTTAGGTGTGAAATCGCGGTTGGAGGAGAACAGACATTCCAACAGTTTCACGATAAAATTGTTGAGACGTTAAATTACGACAGTTCTCAAATGGCTTCTTTCTTCACGTTAGACCGGATGGGGAACCGGGTGAAAGAAATCGCTTTGATGGATATGGCCGTGGATGACGAGGAGAGTGAAAACCTCGTTATGGACAGCACGAAGATCAGCGATATCATTAAGCCGGGATGCCTCGAACTGGAATACGTGTACGATTTCTTTTCCAACAAGTATTATAAGGTGGAATATGCCGGGGAATATATCCGCGATTCGTCGGACGTGATGCCGGTTTGTATTGCTTGCGAGGGAGATATCCCGGAACAATTCTCGTATGACGAGAGCAATGCTAACTGGGAATTTGACAAGCCCGAGGAAGAATATGACGGCGATTACGACGACAGTTTCATGGAGGAATTCGGGAATGACAGTTATGACGACGACGATCGTCAGGATCGTGACGGTGATGATGATTACTATAGGGATTCCCGTTACGAGAGTTTGGATGATTATATTGATAGACTTTAGTAATTTTAGATTTAAAGATTTTAGATTTAAGATTGATTTTCTAAAATCATAAATTTGAAATTATAATCGTAAATCATAAATCGTAAATCTAAAATCTTTAAATGGATGAAGACATTGCTGGTATTGTTAGGACCGACGGGAGTGGGGAAGACTGACTTGAGTATAGAGTTGGCGAGGCATTACCGGACATCTGTAATTTCTTGTGATTCCCGACAGATTTATAAAGAAATGAATATAGGAACTGCCGTACCGGAGCGAGAGCAACTGGCGGCAGTTCCTCATTTTTTTATTCAGACCGTGTCCGTGCGGGATTATTTTAATTGCTGGGAATTTGAGCAGCAGGCTTTACGTAAGATACGGGAGCTTTTCGAGGAGAGGGATGTCGTGGTTATGGCGGGCGGTTCGATGATGTATATTGACGCGGTGTGCAAAGGGATTGACGAGATGCCTACTATTGACGACGAGGTGCGGGCGTCGGTGAAAGAGATGTTCGAACGGGACGGGATAGAAGCCTTGCGTCTGTTACTAAAGAAGTTGGATCCGGAGTGGTACGCGCGAGTGGATCTGAAGAACGGTAAACGGGTTATGCACGCGTTGGAAGTTTGCCTGATGACGGGAAAGCCGTATTCTTCTTTTTTGACACGCACCGTGAAAGAGCGGGAATTTAATATCGTGAAGATCGGACTGAACCGGGAACGGGAAGAATTGTTCGACCGTATCAACCGGCGCGTGGATATTATGGTTGAATCGGGTATGGAGGAAGAAGCGCGAGCCCTTTACCCGTTGCGGCATTTGAATGCGTTGAACACCGTGGGATACAAGGAATGGTTTGATTATTTTGACGGGAAGTTTGACCGGGAAGAGGCTATCCGTCTGATAAAGCGTAATACCCGCCGTTACGCCAAAAAGCAACTTACATGGTATCGTAATGACCCGGACATCCATTGGTTCCATCCCTCCCAAAAAGAGGAAATCTGCTCCATTTTAAATTCCTTAATTTTAGATTAAGTGATTGAATTACTCTGTCTTGTAAAGGAATCCATTTTCAATTTTCCATTTTCCATTTTCAATTATTTAGTCCGTCATGTATTGTTTCGGCTCCAGTTGCTTGGTGCGTCGGGGCGGCATGAGTAGGATAAGGAACGAACCTAAAATGATAACGCACCCGAGAATATAATCCTTTATATCCAAATCGGGTTTTAAATTGATAGCGTAAACCGCGACAAGCGATTCGAGCCCGTAGGTCAACATGGGTTGGAATGCCCGGAAAGTCATAAAGGTTTCTGCCGTGGCGGTTTGTAGGGTGGCGTAATACAGGTAGGTCGACAGGGAAGTTAGCATGAATCCCGTGAGGCACGCCGACACGATGGTCGTGGGGTGAAGGATATCTTCAATTCGAGGCAAATAGAACCACGAGGGATGGCTGTCGAAGAATCCCGGGGCGAAAATATGTTCCCCGATGGCGATGACGGTAAGTGCCGACATCACGATAATACCACCCCAGAACATGGTGAACCCGGAAATACCGCATTTCTGGCGGGTGGTTGTGTCGGGACTCGCGATAGTTGTTTTCTCGACCACGATAGCGCGGGTGCAACTGGCTATAATAACTGCGGACATGAGTACGCTGACTCGTAATTGTATGGCTTCCGGTAGCGATTGTATGAATAACACGATGCCTACCATGATGACGAGCATACCGAAAATATTACTCGGGTGGGGGCGGCGTTTAAAGAAAATGTAAGCGAAAATCGTGGTCACCACTATTTCCCCGTTTATCAATAAACTCGTTTCCGTGCTGGTGATATACAGGTAAACGGCGGCAAGAAAAAAGTTACGGCATATTTGAAGTATCGTGTACAGCCACGAGTATTTTACACCCGAACGCCAACCTTCACGGGTGACGGGTTTTCGGATGAGCAACAGTGCCACTCCTGCCGAGAATATCTGTAACGTGGCGAACACGAGAATGTTCGCTTCCAAGTACACGATGCAGAAGCGGGTAATAACGCTGATTATTGCCCATGTGATAATAGATAACAACGCGTATAGGGCACCTATTTTCATGCTTGGTTATTTTAATTTGGTTCGGATATAACGATATGTTCGGGTGAAAAGTTTTTTATTAAAATAAAATATATCTTTGTTTTGCTAAATATAACAGAACCGGTAATGACAGAATTGAATACGCGGCACGGGTACGCGGAATCCCTCCAAGTGTTTTACAGGCAGGGAATTACTCGTGATATTTCATGGCGATTGGCGAAATTGAGAGAATTGAAAAAAGCTATTCTTTCACGAGTGGAGAGTATAAACAAGGCTTTGTGGGAGGATCTGAGGAAGTCCGAGGGCGAGGC
Organism: Butyricimonas sp. DFI.6.44; assembly: GCF_022132345.1. Classification (NCBI taxonomy): domain Bacteria; kingdom Pseudomonadati; phylum Bacteroidota; class Bacteroidia; order Bacteroidales; family Odoribacteraceae; genus Butyricimonas; species Butyricimonas sp. DFI.6.44. The sequence continues at coordinate 324,883 of NZ_JAKNJD010000005.1, forward strand.
ATACCTGACGGAGATCGGGGTGGTCATCGGCGAGATAGATTATCACGTGAAGCATTTGAGGCGTTGGGCGAAAGGAAAGCGGGTGCCCACCCCGTTACCTTTTTTGCCTTCTCGTAGTCGGATCATGTACGAACCTTACGGGGTGGTGCTTATTATAGCTCCTTGGAATTACCCGTTCCAGTTAATTATGGCACCTTTGATCGGGGCTATTTCGGCGGGGAATTGTGCCGTGTTGAAGCCTTCTCCTTTTGCCCCGGCGACGACAAAGGTGCTCGGGGAGATTGTTGCTGCGGTGTTTGATCCCGGTCATGTGGCTATGTTCGAGGGGGACGGGGAAATGGTCAATCGCTTGCTGGAGGAGCGGTTCGATTATATCTTTTTCACGGGAGGACCTCGTTTCGGGAGGCAGGTCATGGAGGCGGCTTCCCGGCATCTGACGCCCGTGACGCTGGAATTGGGGGGTAAAAGTCCCTGTATCGTGGATCGGGACGCGAATCTGGAGATTGCGGCTCGGCGTGTTGCTTGGGGGAAGTTCCTGAACGCGGGACAGACTTGCGTGGCTCCGGATTATGTTCTTATTCCGGCGGAGCGTGAAGCGGCTTTCGTGGCGGCAGTGAAACGCGCGATACAACTTTTCTACGGGGAGAATCCCGTGGAGAGCCCGAATTACACGAGAATTATTCATCAGGAAGGAACGAAACGTCTGATGAAGTTGATGCATTCCTCCGGGCAAGTGGTCGTGGGGGGAGAGGTCGATGTTGAAGATAAATATATCGCGCCGACCGTGTTGACGGGTGTGGAGCCGGATAGCCCGATCATGCGGGAAGAGATTTTCGGACCGGTTTTGCCGATTTTGAATTACAAGGAGTTGGATGAGGCGATAGATTTCGTGAATAAACGAGAAAAGCCTTTGGCGTTGTATTATTTCGGACCTTCGGCGTCGGCAGAAAAAGTGTTGAAACACACTACTTCTGGCGGAGCTTGTATCAACGATACAATTATTCATGTGGGTAATTTTCATTTACCTTTCGGGGGTGTCGGAACGAGCGGGATGGGCAAGTATCACGGGAAGGCGAGTTTTGAATTGTTCAGTAATTTGAAATCTGTTGTAATTTCTCCCACCTTTATTGATAACCATTTTCGTTATGCCCCGTATAAGCATTTGAAATTGATTAAAAAATTTATGTGATGTCTGATAAGAATTATTATATTTGTTGAAATTTAAAAACAATAGCGCTATGAAAAAGTACATTTGCACAGTTTGCAGTTATATCTATGATCCCGCGGAGGGTGATCCGGACGGGGGTATTGCACCCGGAACCGCTTTTGAAGATATTCCGGAAGATTGGGTTTGCCCGCTTTGCGGCGTCGGTAAAGAAGACTTCGAACCGGTAGAGGAATAAAAATTAAAAAGAAGACCGGCTAACTTTTGAGAAACATCTCATTTCAGTTAGCCGGTCTTTTTTTATGTATGCGCTATCTTTATTTCACCCTTATCCCATCTTAAAAATACTGCTTTTACATACCATTGACATAGCATGGACGCTCGTGTACGTCCATGCTACGTTCATGCTACGTCTATGCTACGTTCATGAGGTAGTGTATAGGTAGCCCAAGGGTAATTTTAATGTGCCCACTCGGCGAAGAAGTCGTTTCCTTTGTCATCGACGATGATGAAGGCGGGGAAGTTTTCAACCCGGATTTTCCGGATAGCTTCCATTCCTAATTCTTCGAAAGCGACGATTTCAACCGATTTGATACTTTCCTTGGCAAGGATCGCGGCAGGTCCGCCGATGGAACCGAGATAGAATCCGCCATGCTTCTTGCAGGCGTCGGTAACGGCTTGCGAACGGTTACCTTTGGCAACCATAATCATGGAACCGCCGTGGTCTTGGAACAAGTCAACGTACGGGTCCATACGTCCGGCTGTTGTGGGACCGAAGCTCCCGGATGCCATACCTTTGGGTGTCTTGGCGGGACCGGCGTAATAGATCGGGTGTTTCTTGAAATATTCCGGCATGGGTTTGCCCGCGTCGAGCATCGCTTTGATTTGGGCGTGCGCGATATCGCGTGCCACGATTAGGGTTCCCGACAGGTTCAAACGAGTTTTTACCGGGTATTGGCTTAATATCTTCAGTACTTCCTCCATGGGTTGATCCAAATCTATATCCACGGCAGGGGCTAGAGCCGGATTCTCGGCGGGTAGGAAACGCGCGGGATTCTTCTCGAGTTGTTCGAGGAAGATTCCGTCTTCGGTGATCTTCGCCTTGATGTTGCGGTCGGCACTGCAACTGACACCGATTCCCACGGGGCAGGATGCGGCGTGACGCGGCATACGGATTACCCGTACATCATGTACCCAGTATTTGCCGCCGAATTGTGCCCCGATACCCATATCTTGGCAAATTTTCTGTATTTTGGCTTCCCATTCCAGATCGCGGAATGCCTGACCGCCCTCGTTTCCCTCGGTAGGCAGGTTGTCGTAATATCCCGCGGATGCTTTCTTCACGGTCGCCAAGCAGGTTTCGGCAGAAGTTCCGCCGATGACCACGGCCAGGTGGTAAGGAGGACAAGCGGAAGTACCCAAGTCTTTCACCTTTTCCTTGATGAACTTGGTCAACGCTTCCTCGGTCAGAAGGGCTTTGGTCTGTTGATAGAGGAAAGTCTTGTTGGCAGAACCGCCTCCTTTGGTGATAAACAGGAACTCGTATTTATTGCCTTGCGTGGCGTACAGGTCGATTTGCGCGGGAAGGTTCGTTCCGCTATTTTTCTCGTTGAACATGGTGTAAGGTACTACCTGCGAGTAACGCAGGTTGCGATCGCGGTAGGTTTCATACACCCCTTTGCTGATCGCCTCGGCGTCGTTGAATCCGGTCCACACGTTTTCACCTTTCTTGCCGATAGCGATGGCGGTACCCGTGTCCTGACAGGTGGGGAGTTCTCCCTCGGCGGACACGACTTGATTCATTAACATGGTGTGAGCGACAAATTTATCGTTGTCACTGGCTTCCGGGTCTTGTAGGATATTGGCTAATTTCTGCAAGTGAGAAGCGCGAAGATAGAAAGATACGTCGGCGTACGCTTCCCGGGCAAGTAATTCAAGCCCCTCTTTTTCAATCTTCAGTATTTTACGTCCTTCGACTTCTATTGTCTTCACGTAATCCTTTGTTAACAAACGATATTCCGTGTCATCTTTCTGTATCGGAAATGGTTCTTGATACTTGAATTCTGCCATAATCTGTATTGTTTTTGTGTTTATATTCTATTGTTCCATAACGGAAAAATTTCTTTAATTTGTCGCAACGAAATTAGAATTAATAAATGAGAAACGCAAATTATATTTACACGGGGCAAACGCGTCAAAACGCTTTTTGCCCTTTTAGTCAAAAGTTTATAAAGTTCATAAGGTTTATAAGGTTCTTAAACCCCTGCGGGGCGCTTTGTCCACGGCAGCATAGCTGCCGGTAAACCTTGTCCGAAGGACGCCCGTTACTTTATGAACTTTATAAACTTTAGGAGCTGAAAGCTCAACTTTATGAACCGGGCGAAAAGCGTCTTGCCCTAGCAGATTACATTTGCCTCTGGCAAGTTGCAGGTTATGAAATTTGTTGTATCTTTGTTCAAGAATTTAAACTTGTAACTTGCCGTTTGTGGCAAATGTAACCTGTAACTTTACCGGAGGTAAAATGATATTTATTGTTATTGTTGTTTTCCTGTGTCTGGATTTTATCCTTGAACGGGTGCTGGAACATTTGAATTTTAAGCATATGTCGCCCGTGTTACCCGAGAGTCTGAAGGGTATCTATGACGAGAAGGAATACGGTCGTTTCCAGTCGTACAAGCGGGAAAACGGACGGTTGGACAGTTGGAGTTCCGGGTTCGGCTTTGCCGTGATGATGATTTTTCTTCTGGCGGGCGGTTTCGGGTGGTACAATGATTGGGTGGTGTCCGTGACCGATAGTGCCGTGTGGCAGACGCTTCTTTTCGTGGTCGGGTTGTCTTTGGCTTCATCCGTGCTGGATATTCCTTTCGACTATTACGCTACCTTTCATATTGAAGAAAAATACGGGTTCAATAAAACCACGAGGAAGATTTTCTGGCTCGATGCCGTGAAGGAATTACTGGTTTCTCTTGTCATGGGAGGCGTGTTGCTGGCGCTTGTCGTGTGGTTCTACACGTGGGCGGGCGCTTCTTTCTGGTTGTACGCGTGGGGAGTCGTGATCGTGTTTTCGCTTTTCATGGGGATGTTTTATTCCCAGTTGATAGTGCCTCTGTTTAATAAACAGACTCCTTTGCCAGAGGGGTGTTTGCGGGATAAGATTCAGGCGTTTGCCGGGAAGGTGGGATTCAAGTTGGATAATATATACGTGATCGACGGCTCGAAACGTTCGACAAAGGCTAACGCTTATTTCACGGGACTGGGACCCAAGAAACGGGTGGTGTTGTACGACACGTTGATTGACGATTTGACGGAAGAGGAGATCGTTGCCGTGCTGGCGCACGAGATCGGGCATTACAAGAAACGGCACACGTTACAGTCCATGGGACTTTCGATAGTGCAAACGGGTGTTATACTCTGGCTGTTTTCCCTGTGTGTCGATAACGCGGCGTTGTCTGGGGCGTTAGGAGGCGATAAGGCATATTTCCAGTTGGGATTGATGGCTTTCGCTATACTTTATTCTCCGGTTAACTTGATTTTGGGTATCGGCATGAACGTGTGGTCACGGAAGAACGAGTACGAGGCGGATGCTTTCGCCGGGACTCATTACGAGGGGGAGTATCTCGTGTCGGGATTGAAGAAAATATCGGTGAAGTCTTTGAGCAATCTGACGCCTCACCCGCTGTACGAGTATATTCATTATTCTCATCCTTCTTTATTGAAACGGATTAAGGCTATTAAACGTATTCACGAATAAAAATGTAAATCCATGAAAGCGATCATTATTACAATCGGTGATGAAATCCTGTTAGGACAGATACTGGATACCAATTCACAATATATTTCGAAACAATTGACTCGCCTCGGGGCGGAAGTGATTGATATTTTATCTATTGCCGACGATCGGGAGGAGATATGCCATTGGGTGGATTATGCCATGAAGCGGGCGGAGCTGGTTATCGTGACCGGTGGGCTCGGACCGACGAAAGATGACGTGACGAAGAAGGTATTGGCGGATTATTTCAATACCCGCTTGGTGATGAACGAGGAGGTGTTGAAGTGGATCGAGAAGTTGTTGGAGAACGGGGGAATGAGTATGAACGAGGCGAATCGCGGTCAGGCTCTTCAACCCGAATCGGCAAAGATTCTGTTCAACCGCAAGGGGACGGCTTCCGGTATGTGGTTCGAACGAGACGGGAAAGTATTGGTTTCTTTGCCGGGTGTGCCTTTCGAGATGGAGGATTTGATGATGCAAAGTGTGGTTCCCGGGTTGCAACACTTGTTCCCGCACCTGCAACTGGATTACAGGATGCTGAAGGTGTACGATATCCCAGAGTCGGAACTGGCTATCCGATTGAGTCAATGGGAAGAAACGCTTCCCGAGGGATTCAGTCTGGCTTATCTGCCTTCCCCGGGATTTGTTATGTTGCGATTGACGGCGAAAGGAAAGCAGGTGTATAATTTGGATGCCCGTTTCGACGGGTTGAAAGAAACACTGGAGGGATTGCATTACACGGAAGGAGAGAACGGGGGGACGGAGCGGGAATTGGGAGAGTTGCTGTTGATGAAAGGAAGGACGATCGCTACCGCCGAGAGTTGCACGGGTGGGAATATTGCCGCCCAATTGACTTCCATTGCCGGGGCTTCGGCTTATTTCAGGGGAAGCGTGGTCGCTTATGCCAATGACGTGAAGGAACGGGTGCTTGGGGTGAGCCGGGAGGATCTGGAACAATTCGGTGCCGTTAGCGAACCCGTGGTGCGACAAATGGCAGAAGGTGTACGCCGCCTGATTGGAACCGACTACGGGGTGTCCACGTCCGGCATCGCGGGACCCACGGGTGGTACGCCGGAGAAACCGATCGGTACGGTCTGGATCGGTGTTGCCGGACCGGGAAGGACGGTCGCCCGCAAGTTTACCTTTTCTTTTACGCGGGAAAGGAATATCGGCAAAGCTACCGTGAAAGCGATAGAGTTGGTTATTGAAGAAATTCGCGGTGGAAATAGATAATTTTTTCAAGGAAAATTCGGTTGCCCCGTGTGGGGTGAAATCGATAATCTTAGACGGGTGCAAGAAGTTGGTGAAGTTCGTTTCTTGGAAGAGGAACGGGAAAAATGGAGATGTAAAGCGTGTGGGGATGTCCTGTCCGTACATTTGAAAGCGTGTATGTTTTGTGGTGGAGAGAGATGAGAAAATGGGACTGTCTAACAAGTTTTAGACAGTTCTTTTTTTTTGTAAAAATAAGGCTTTC